>JANPBJ010000181.1:0-42402 GCA_031430375.1 Acidimicrobiia bacterium | reverse complement strand
GTGAGCGAGATGAACGACTTCACCCGCCAGATGTTCACCGATTGGATCGTGAGCCAGATCGGCGACGACCCCGAACTCATCGCCAAGGTCGTGCCGGAGTATCCGGCGACGGGGAAGCGCACGTTGCAAGACAACGGCAGTTGGTTGCGCACGCTGACGCGCGACAACGTGGAACTCGTCCGTACCGGGATCGATCACATCGAACCGGACGCGGTGGTCACCACCGACGGCGAGCGGTACCCGGCCGATGTTGTGGTTTATGCCACTGGCTTCTACGTGAACCGCATGCTCTGGCCGATGGAGATCGTCGGGCGCGGCGGCGTGAACCTGCGCTCGAAGTGGGGGGAACGTCCCGCCGCGTACCTCGGCATGACCGTGCCCGATTTCCCCAACCTGTTCTGCATGTACGGACCGGGAACCAACCTGGCGCACGGCGGCAGTCTCATCTTTCACTCCGAGTGTCAGATGCGGTACATCACCCAGTGCATCGAGGAGCTCATCGCGACCGGCCAACGTTCGATGGAGCCGCGCCAGGACACGTGCGACGAATGGCACGAGCGGTCGCAGCGCGAACTCAAAACGCTTGTGTGGTCCCAGCCGTCGGTGAAGCATTCGTTCTTCAAGAACGCGAACGGCGAGATCCACGGCCTGAGCCCCTGGCGGCTGGTCGACTACTGGACGTGGACGAAGGAGCCGGACTTCCGCGACTTCGTGATTCGATGAGCGCGCGGAGCCGAGCCGATGGAACGGCCATGCATGAGTACGACCTGGTCGTGGTGGGCGGCGGGAGCGGCAACTCGATCTTCGGGCCCGAGTTCGACGATCTGCGCTGCGCCATCGTGGAGCCCGATCGATTCGGTGGCACGTGTCTCAACCGGGGGTGCGTCCCGTCGAAGATGTTCGTGGTCGCCGCCGATATGGCCGAGACCGTGCATCACGCGGCGCGCCTGGGGATCGACCTCTCGTTCAACGGTGCCGACTGGCCCGCGATCCGCGACCGCGTGTTCGCCCGCATCGATCCCGCACACGACTCCGCCCTGGAGTACCGCCGATCCGTGGGGATCGATGTGTTCACAGATCCGGCGCGATTCGTCGCGCCGAAGGTATTGCAGGTCGGCGATGAGCAGATCACTGCGACCAACATCGTGGTGGCCTGTGGTGCGCGCCCGATGGTGCCCGAGATCCCGGGAATCGAGTCCGTGCCCTTTCACACGTCGGACACGATCATGCGCCTCGACGCGTTGCCCGAATCGATGGTCATCCTCGGTGGCGGGTTCATCGCGGCCGAGATGGCTCACATCTTCAGCGGGTTCGGTACGAACGTGACGATCGTGCAACGAGGGCCGCGCCTCATGATGGCGGAGGACGAGGAGGTCTCGTTGCGATTCACCGACGCAGTTCGTCATCGGTTCCATGTGCACACCAACTCGACGATCATCGGCGTCGCACCGCACGAGGACGGAGTGGCGGTGACGATGCATACGGGATCGCGCGATCGCACACTGTTCGCGGATGTTCTGCTGGTCGCCACCGGCCGTATTCCGAACAGCGATCGAGTGGACGCGGCGGCGGGCGGAGTCGCCACGGATGCCGTTGGCCGCGTCGTGGTCGACGAGCACTACCGCACGACTGCCGACGGCGTGTGGGCGCTCGGCGATGTCACGAATCACTTTCAACTGAAGCACATGGCCAATGCCGAGACCCGCGTGGTACGCCACAACTTGACCCATCCTCACGATCTCCGTGCGCTTCCCCATCCCGATGTCGTGCCGCACGCGGTGTTCACCGACCCGCAGATTGCTGCGGTTGGGTTGACCGAGGCGCAGGCCCGCGCCGCCGACGCCGACGTGATGGTTGCCGTGCGTCCCTACTCCGGCACTGCCTACGGCTGGGCGCTGGAGGACACCACGAGTTTCGCCAAAGTGATCGCGGATCGCGAGACTCGATTGATCCTCGGCGCTCACATCATGGGTCCGTACGCGTCGCTGCTCATCCAACCGCTGGTCCAGGCGATGACCTTCGGCCAGACCGTCGACCAGATCGGCCGTGAGGTGATCTACACCCACCCCGCGCTCACCGAGGTGGTCGAGCAGGTGCTTCTCGAGTTCTGACGGTGGCCCGCTCAAGCAGACGGCAGCGGGTCCAAGCCGTCGGGGAGTGTGATGCCGGTTGCGTTCGCCAGCATCGACAGCATCGTGTACTGGCCGGCGATCATCACGATCTCCACGAGCTGCGCCGCGTCGAAGTGAGATGCGAGCGCGCTCCAGGTGGCATCGGAGACGGACGACTCGTCGCACAGCTCGTCGGCCACATGCAAGAGCGCAATCTCAGCTCCGGACCACTGGCCATCGGTGATCGAACCGACGATTGCCGCGATCTCCTCGTCGGTCAGTCCGGCCGCCCGGGCGTATGCCGCGTGTTCGCCCCACTCGAACTCCGATCGACAGTTCCATGCGACCCGTAGCGCGAGGATCTCGTGCTCGCGCTTCGCAATGACACCCTTCAGCGCGAGTGCTGCGGCCCAGCCGAGGAAGGGCGCGAGGAGCTCAGGCTGACGCGCGAGGGTGGTCATCGTCCGCGGTGGCTCGCGGTCGGGCGGCGTGATCAGGGCGAGAAGTTCGCTCGCGTCGGCGCGCAGTTCGCCCGCCCGCGGGGTCGGTATCCGAGTCATACGTCCGTGGCGGCGAGGTGCTCCGCGAAGCTCACCATGGCGTTCCCGAAGACAGTGCCGATGGTCTCGCCGGCTCCTGCAATCAACTCCTTGAGTTCCGGTTGTGGGTCCACCGCGAACGTCCATCGCAACACGGAGACGAGGCCGCGTGGTTCCATCACCCAGTCCTCAACCAATGCATCGAAGGTGGTTTCGGAACTCTCGTCCACTCGGTAGGCCCACCGGGTGGGCGCGTCCCAGGCCAGGATTGTCTCCCGGTAGATGCTGCCCTCCAACGAGATCGCTCGGCGGGTACCCACCCCGGGGGTTTCGGCGCCCTCGTACCGGCCGTCCGCCAGTCCCGGGAACCATGTCCAGGTTGATGGGTCCGCGCTGATCGCGCCAAACACGGCTTCGACACAAGCGGGCAGCTCGACTTCATACGTGAAGCGCACCGGCGCCACATCGAGGAAGTCGAGACCGACGGATCGGAGTTGATGCAAGGCGTTCTCGGTCATGGAACCAAGGGTAGGTTGCCCGCACCAACGCCGATCGTGAACACTGAGTCGATGGGTGACGACGAGCGTGAGTTTGGCCCGATCGGCACGAAGATGCTGTTCGAGAACGACCGAGTGCGGATCTGGGAGGTCCGCCTCGCGCCCGGCGAGCGGGGGGCGCTCCATCGTCACGAGCTCGATCACGTATTGGTGCAGATTCACGGTGACCGCGTGGCGGTGGAATCCGAACCGGATTCGCCCACGCCGTGGGGCGCGTACTTCGAGGCTCCGATCGCGGCCGGCGACTTCTCCATGATGCGCCGGGGTGGAATCGAGACCGCCGTCAACGTGGGCACCGAGGACTTCCACGAGATCATCGTCGAACTCAAGGACTGAACCGTGGCCGGATTTCTCGTGGGCGACATCGTCCGCAATGCGGCACGCGCCGTACCGGACCGGGTTGCCGTCATGCTCGACGATGCGTCGCTCACGTTTGACCAACTCGATCGCCGCTCGAATGCCACGGTGCGCCGACTCGCTAACGCCAACCTTGGCCTAGGGGATCGCGTTGCGGTGTGGGGCACGACGAGTCTGGAGATGGTGGTCGTGTTCGCCGCGTGTGCGAAAGCGGGGATCGTCTTCGTCCCGATGAACCCCGCGCTGCATGCCGACGAGGCGCAAGCGCTGGTGTGTATTGCGCGCCCGAGCGCGATTGTGGCCGACGCTCCGCGCATGGATGCCGCACGCGCGTTGGGCTCTGAACTCGAGTTCACGGCGCTCGCGCTCGAAGGAATGGTCGACGCCGAGAGCAACGAGGGGCTCGACGAAGAGCTCGACGATCGGGCGCCGCATGTCATCTTCTTTACGAGCGGGAGTACCGGGCAGCCGAAGGGCGCGGTGCTGTCGCATCGGGTCAACGTGTTGCGCACCCATCCCGGTGCGCAGTTCGAACCGCGTGGCCCGACGGTCTGCATGTTTCCGCTATTCCACATGGCGGGCTGGACGATCGCGATGCAGCAGTGGCAGGCCCGGGGTGCCGTGATCTTGGTCCACTCGCCCGACGCGGCGGCGTTGATCGCCGCAGTGGAGCACCATCGAGCTGAGCGACTCAACTGCATCCCGCTCGTATGGCGGCGCATCCTCGATCACCTCGGCTCGGGCCAGGGGTCGCGCGACGCGCTTGCGTCGTTACGGTTCGCCGACACCGGTACCTCGGCGACGCCAGTGGAGTTCCTGCGCTCACTGCAAGCAGCGGTCCCCCAGGCAACGGTGCGCGTGTTCTATGGATCAACTGAAGCGGGCAACGTCATGACGTTGGATGCGGCCCACTTCGAGCACAAGCCCGGCTCGGTTGGTGTCCCGAGTCTGCACACACAGGTGAGGATCTCGGAGACCGGCGAGCTCGAAGTCCGCAGCCCACTCCTGTTCGACGGGTACTTCGAGGACGCCGGCGCAACTGCTGTGGCGCTCGGGAGCGGGTGGTATCGCACCGGGGATCTTGCGGAGATAGACAGCGACGGATTTGTCACGATCGTCGGCCGGGCCAACACGGTGATTCGTACCGGTGGCGAAGGGGTGGTCCCCGCGGAGGTGGAAGCCGCGCTACGGGAGCACCCCGCGATCGACGACGTTGCGGTGGTGGGAGTGCCGGACGAGGGCTACGGCGAGATCGTGTGTGCCGTGATTGTTACCCGACCTGCCGTGGAGGCGCCGACCCTTGACGACCTACGCGAATTTCTCGGCGACCGCCTCGCGGGTTTCAAGTTGCCGCGGCGGCTCCAGATCGCGGAGGTGATTCCCCGCACTACTGCCACCGGCCAGGTGCAACGCCACCTAGTTGTCGATCGGCTCGTTCGCTGAGCAGAGGGCGCGCGCGTTTTTGGTCTTAGGAACTGACGGGTTTGGGGTCATGGGGGCCGCCCGTGACCGCGCGGGTGAGGATCGCATCGAGTTCGCCGCGGTCGCGTAACTCCTTCGACACGTTGTGACCGCCTGCGTGTGCGTGCACCGTGACGTTCGTGGCCCGGCGCAGCCGCTCGGCATGCACGCGATCGATGCGCACTGCTGACCCGTAATGGATCTCCACGTGCGTTGGACACGGACTGCCCGCGGAGGCCTTCACAAGGGGGAGGAGATCGCGGACCACGCCGGCCCGGTCCAAGGCGTCGAGCGTGGCGATCTCCTCGGCCCAGCGGCGGTCACGGTGCCAGCGGCGCAGGCGCGTGTTCGTAAAGGTCTGCGGACCGAACGCCAGCGCCACATCGGCACCGAGCGCGCAACCGAAGGCGATGGCACCGAAACCGCCGGCGGAGGTCCCGAGAGTCACCACGCGGCTCGGCGAGGTCTCGTCGATGATGGCGCGCAACGCCGCGGTGGTTTCATCCGCGTTCGTCGACGTGCCGCGGACGCCGCGTTGGTACCAACACTGATCGAGGTCCCGTACGAAGACCCGACGCGCGTCCTGGGTACGTACGACCGAGAGAAACTCGAATGGAGGTACGCCACCGATTTGGCTCGCGATCCCACCAAACGCAATCAATAGCGTGGAGCCGGAGGTCTCGGTGTCGACAATGAGACCGCGCGACTGATCGCGGAACTCCTCAGCGACCGAACCCATACGCCGTAGCGGTCGATCGGGCTATCCGACCGACCGACCGTGGCCTTCCCAGTACGGGGCGCGCAGTTCGCGCTTCAGCACTTTCATCGCGCCGGACAATGGCAGAGGTTCGGCTCGGAACTCAACCGTCTTGGGGAGCTTGTAGCCGGCGATCGCGGGCCGCGCATGATCGATGATCTCGGCTTCGGTGGCGGTCGCGCCCGGTCTGAGCACGACGACCGCGTGGACCGCTTCGCCCCACACCTCGTGGGGAATCCCGATCACAGCAACCTGGGCGACGGCGGGATGCGACGCCACGGCGTTCTCGACTTCACTCGAGTACACGTTCTCGCCGCCGGTGACGATCATGTCCTTGACTCGGTCGACGAGGAAGAGGTAGCCGTCGTCGTCGAGATATCCCGCGTCGCCGGTGTGATACCAGCCACCGGCGAACACTTCCTCTGTGGCGCCGGGCTGATTCCAATATTCGCGCATGAAGTTGCCGGCCCGTGCGCACACTTCGCCCGACTCACCCGTGGGGTGCTCGTTGCCGTCTTCGTCTTGGATCGACAGCGAGACACCCACCGCGGGGCGCCCGGCCGAACGCAATCGATCGCCGCCGGCGCGGTGTTCGTCGGGGCCGAGGATCGTGAGAACTGCGCACGCTTCGGTCATGCCGTAACCCTGGTAGAGGTCGACGGTCGGAAGATCGGCGAGGATCCGCCCCAGCAACGCTTGGGGCATCGGCGACGCGCCGTACGTGAGGACTTTCAGCGATGCCAGCCGCTCCGGGCGGTACTCCGGGTGCATCATCATGAGCCCGATCATGGTCGGGACCATGACGGTCATCGTCACGCCGTGGGCTTCGATCGCGGCCATGACCGCGCCGGGCTCGAACGCCGCCACAAACGTGGAGGTGCCGCCCGAAGCGGGGATGCCGAGAATCCCGCCCATCGACGCCGCGTGGAACATCGGAGTCTGATGGAGGTAGGTGTACGAATCGTCGAAGCTCCAGGCCTGGGCCACGTGATACAGGTTGAGCATCTGCGCGCGCTGGTCGAGCAGCACACCTTTCGGGAGGCCCGTGGTCCCGCCGGTGTACATCAGGACGACGGGGTCATCCTCCTCGGGCTCATCCGGGGTGCTCGCCGGGGCGGCGGCGAGGAGTTCCTCGTATTTCACGTCATGCGGCACGTCGCCGTCGCCGAGCAGCACGACCTGCTCGACTCCGGTCTCGGCGCGTACCGACTCCACGAGCGGCGCGAAAACCTGGTCGACGAAGCAGACCTTCGTGCCGGAGTCGGTGAGGATGTAGGCGAGTTCCTGGGCGGCCAATCGCAAGTTCAGCGGGTTGATGACCCCGCCACCGAGGAACGCGGCGTGCCACAGCTCGAGGTAGCGCTGGGAGTTGAGCGCGAGTACCGCGAACCGGTCGCTGCGCTGGACGCCGAGTTGGCTGCCGAGCGCGTTCGCCAGCTGACACACACGGGCGGTGTGTTCGGCGTAGGTGAGCTGCAGGTCGGTGTCGATGAACGCGACCTTGTCCGCGAAGCGTTCTGCGGCCGGGAGCAGGCTGCGGTGGAAGACGAGTTCTTTCATCACTACCTCCGGTGAGCTGATGGTTTCATGCGATAGCCGCTTGCGCGCGGTGCAGGGTACCTCCTGTCCTCAGGCGAGGTCGGTGGCCGGCGCGAGGCGGTGGACGCCCCGGGGTACGAACGACAGGCCCTCGCTCTCCCCGAGGATGTCGGCTGCGATGAACACGACCGAGAGAAACATCTCGGTTCCCTGAAGTCCTGGAGAATCGCGCCCGATCTGCCAAGCGAACCCTTGGCCGGCCACCCAATCCATGAGGATCGCGTTCAGGAGTGCGGCGATGACGTCGCGAATATCGTCCCGCCGATACTCGGTCTGGCGGCCGAGCAGCCAGAGTGGGTGCACCACATCAAGCAGGTTGCACGCGTTCCGCTCATTGGTGGCGAACCAATCCCACTGCCGTCCATGGGCGAGCACCGTGTCGATCGAGGCCTCGGGGTTCGGGACATCGACCCCGAACTGTGCGTAGGTGCCGCGAGCGAGTCGGTAGAAACCGTTGACCGCCATCAGCCACCGGAGGTCGTGCTGGCCGACCGGTTCGAGATGGCGACCCCACATTCCACTCGTACGGTGTTGGCGCTCGGAGAGCCAATCCCAAAGCGCGGGAGCGGTGTTCCGCGAACCGTGATGCACGCGGTTGAGGTACAGCGCGGTCCCGAAGCCGTCGACCCACGAACCGGACGGCCATGCGAGGTAGTCCTGGTCGAGCCCGTCGAGCAGGCCCGTCAACTGCTCCGTCGTGCAGTCCTCGACGATGCGGATGAGATGTTCCGGGCCGGAGCCGAGGACTTCGAGCGCATACCCCGACGAGAGGTAGCCGTACATATCCCACTCGCGTGGGCTCGGGGTGAGCGGATCCGAAACCGGTCCGACGCGGCGGTCGACGAATGCCCCGGTCGTGGGGTCCTGGGTGGCGCGGATCCGAGCGATGAGCTGCTCGCGTGGCGCGATCGGCGGCACCGCCCCGAACATCGCAGCGATCTCGATGGCGTCGTTCAGCGGCCGCGGCGACTCAGGGTCACCACCAGGAGTATCGACGTAGCCCTGCTCGGTATCCCGAGTCACTCGGCAGCGTTCGAGCACGTCGGACCACGTAGCGCTCACGATGGCATCGAAGCGCGCCAATCCGCCGGTGGAACCCGGCCCGGATCTGGGTTTCGGATTCGGCCTGGGTCTCGGTATCCGCCGGTCGCGGATCAGCCTCGCCGGAACACCTCCCATGACGCTGTAGGGCGCGACGTCATGGGTCACGACCGCGCCCGCGGCGATCACACTGTGCGCGCCGATGTGGACACCATCGACCACCGTGACGTTCGCGCCGATCCAGACATCGTCGTCGATCACGATGCCGAGGCTCGTGAGTCTTTGGTCCATGATCCGCGCATCGAGGTCGCCGAACTCGTGGTTCTCCCCAACTAGCACCGCGTACGACGCGATGCGTGCTGCGTCTCCGATGGTGACCCGGCCGATGGTGACCACCCCCGGATTGAGCGCGCTGTCGTCACCGATGACGATCTCGCCGCGAATCGAGCAGCCGCTGGCGATCGTGGACCGGGCGCCGATCGTGAAGGTCGAAGCGACCACGTGAGCGCCGTGCGCGATGAAGCTGGAGGCGTCGACGTTGTATCCCGGACGACCATCGAGTTCCGCGTGGAGCGCGGCGCGCGCCTCCGACGGGTCGTCGATATACCTTGCCCACCACGGCTCGTGCTCGAGTCGAGCGTCGTTCAACTCGTCCCACCGGTCAGTCATCGGTCGCACCTCGTCCCCGCTTCTTGACCTGAGTCAGTTCCACGCGGTCCGGATGGTTTTTGTAGAAGGGGTCGATCGGGAAGCACCCGGAGATGAGCCCGTGGCGGGGGGCCGTGGTGCAATCGGAGAACGTGCGACAGATGAGGTTGCGTTGGAGCGGGCGACCCGACAGCACGTCGGCGGGGAGATCGGGATAGGCCAAGACCATGCGGCCGAGCCCGACCATCGACGCGTCGCCCCGTTCGATCACGGCCTGGCCCACGTTGGGAAGCCAGTCTTGGAGGTAGGAGTAGCCCGACCCGATGATCGTGAGCAGTGGGTGGCGCCGGGTGATTTCCGCGGTGGCGGCGAGCTGGCGCGCGACACCCACGAGCGGGTCTTCGGGTGGTTGGTAGCCATCTGATGGTGGGAAGTACGCAGGCCGTTGCACGTGCGGGTTGTAGTACGGACTGCCGGCCGTGATGCTCACGAGCCCGATGCCGAGTTCGGTGATGGCGTCGAGGAATGCGTGGGTCTCCGTGAGGTCGATGCCGAGCCCGGTGCCATCGCCACCGAACGCGTACGGGTACGCGCCGGTGTGCGGCGCGGGTGCACCGGCGCCGTCGGTGTTCTCGACGAATGGGATCAGGTCGAACGCCGAGAGTCGCACCGCGACTGCGAGTTGCGGCGCGCGTGCACGAATGCCGGCGACGACGGCGCGGAGAAAGTACATACGGTGTTCCAAGTCGCCGCCGTAGCGCCCGGCGCGGCCGTGAGCGCTGAGGAGTTCGTGGAGGAGATACCCATGGCAGTGCTTCACGTCGACGAAGTGGAAGCCCGCCTGATGCACGAGCACCGCGGCGTTGATGTAGCGCGCTACGAGTTCATCGAGCTCGGCGTCACTGAAGATCGTTGCTGCTGAGGCGCCGACGCGCCCGTCCAGAATCGGGTGTTCATACGCCGTGCGAGGCGCGGGTTCGCCGTCGGGCCGAGACCACCGACCGGAGTGCGTGAGTTGCAGCCCGGCGACCTGTTCGGGTGCGAGGAGTGCGCGCAGTGCGGCGAACTCGTCGACGGTCGATTCGTCCAGTAGCAGTTGGCGCGGGTTGGCGCGGCCGTCGGCGCTCACCGCAGTGGCTTCGCACCACGCCAGCCCGGCACCGCCCGTGGCGATGCGCTGCCAGCGACGCCGAACCAGCTCGGTCGGGTGGCCATCGGCGGTGCCGTCCCACCCTTCCATGGGCAAGATCGCGAAACGGTTGGGGCAGGAGAACGGGCCTGCGCTCGAATCGGTGAACGTGACCGGGGTGGAGAGCGAGCCAGCGGCGTCAACACGTTCCGCGATGGGCAGGTCGACGCCGAGTGCTGCCAGGTGGCCCCGCAGTTTCTCGACGGTATCCAACTTCTTGACCTGGGTGTACCTCACGCAAACTCGCTCAACTGATCGAGGATTGTGGCGAGCACCGCGCGGTCACTGGGCGGCCGGCGAGGCGCACCCGCGGGCGTGAGGTCGGTCGTCGCCCACCCGCGGAGCTCGAACCACATTGCCGCGTTGTGGCGGTACCCGGGCACCGGAGCGCGGAACGCGAACGCGCCGAGGTATTGCAAGAGGTCGTTCAGTTCGTAGAAGTCGTCATCACCGTTGGCCCACATCCGGTCACGCAACGCGAAGGCCTCGGGCGCGAACGTGGAGAGACCGAGCAGGTAATCCGAGCCGTACATCACCATGTCGATGGCGAGGTCGTTGCCGGTCAACACGAGGAAGCCAGGCCGCAGCTCATCCCGCAGCGCGAGCCGCTTCCATTCGAGTTGGCGATTCAACGAGCTGTGTTTTGCGCCGATGCATTGCGGAATCGCCATGAGTGCTCGGTACGCGTCGAGCGACACGATGCGACCGTAGGGAACGAACATCGCGCCGAGCTCGAACCCGATGAATCGGTCGAGGTGGTTGCCGATCTCGCGGAGTGCCGCGACCCAACCGTCGTCCGTGAGCTCGTTCAACCCGTAGGACGGAAAGATCACGGGGGTGCCGCCCCGTTCGGTGACGGCGGCAGACGCTCGGAGGTAGGCGTCGAGATCGAAGGGCGTCTCCGTGGCGTCGGGTACGTAGGCGCCCGCAACGAACGCGCCGTCGGTGATAGACGCGGCGATATCGAGGACGCGCTCCTTGTCGGCGTCGGGGAGGAGTTGGACGTATCCGGTGTCCATGTTCACCGCCGGGGTGAGCCCGGCAGCGCTGGTGCGCTCGATGTGGGCCTCGACCGCCGCCCAATCGATTTCGCCGTCGGCGGTGTAGGGGATCAGCACGGCCGACATGCCGGTGATTTCCCGATCCGGCCGCAACCGGGCGATGGCATGAGCTGCAGGGGTGGTCCCCGGACTTGGATGCTCCATGGCCTCAGTCTCGTTCAGTGTGCGTACGGCATGGGTGGGGAAGGAATCCGCACAATGAACAGAGGCACCTCGGGCGCGCCACGGGGGTCACACCGGCGCTTCGACCTCGAGGTGGGGAGAGTGGGCCGGTGACTGGTGGTCCCAGAGGTCGGCGAGCAGATCGGATTGCAGCGCGGCGACGGATGGATCGTTCCAACGGTTGACCTGTTGCAACGGGTCGTCGGCGAGGTGGTACAGCTCACCTTCGGTGCCGTCGTGCACGTAGCCCGGACGGTACGCGCTGCACACCCAACCGTCGCGCGTGATTGTGCGCAGATGTACTGCGACCCCGAACAGTTCGCTGTCCCACTCCGTGAGCACTCGTTCGAAGCCGCGCGTCTCAGCGTCGGCGTCATCGGTGGGTAGGGATGCACCCTGCATCCACTCGGGTGCTTCGATCCCCGCGATGGTGCAGAACGTGGGCGCGAGGTCCACGAGTCCGACGGGCTTGGTGACCACCGACGCCGCCGCGTTCGCCGACGGTGCCGGACGCCAGACGAGGGGGAGCCGCATCAATCCATCGACGTGATAGGGGCCCTTGAACAACAGGCCGAAGTCGCCTTGGAGCTCGCCATGGTCAGTGGTGAAGACCACGTCGACATCCTCGGTCCAGCCGCGTTGCGTGATGGCGGTCATGACGCGGCCGAGCGCTTCGTCGATCAGCTCGCATTCCACCGCGTTGCGAGCGTTGACTTCACGGACCTGCTCCGCGGTCATAGTGGCGGGCACCCAGTCCCGCGGCGCCTCGTAGTTCGAGACGAGTGTTCCGTCATACCAGTTGCGCCAGTGGATCGGCTTGTCGCCGATGATGCGCTCCCGCTCGGATGCACGCTCGGGGTAGCCGGCCGGCAGCGGAACCTCGCGCCAATCAACGCGGCCCATCTCGGACTCCGGCGGATCCCAGGGGTGGTGCGGGTCAGGGAAGCTCATCCAACAGAACCAGTCGTCGTTCGCGTCGAGCGAGTCGAGCCACGCGATCGTGCGATCGGCTACCCAATCGGTGTGGTACCACTCGCGCGCAATCGAGTTGGCTTTCACCTGCGGCGCATCGGTGTCGCCACCACCGGCTGCGTTCACGTTCCAGCCACTGTCGATCGCGGAATAGAACAGACCGGCTGCTTCGGGGTGATGCGCGGCGAGCCACTGGGCGTAGTGGAGCATGCCGGCGGCACCGTGGGTGGCGAACTCGAGGTGATCGAAGCCGCGGTGGGGTCCGATGGTGCCGTCGGCCCACGGGCGTTGTGCGGTGGGTTCACCGGACCGCGCGAGCAGGTTCTCGGTGAACCGGCCGAACGCGTCCATGAACGGTTCGAAGTGCGCCTTGCCCACGAGCGCGGTCTTGTATCCATGACGGTGGAGTTCGGCCGCGACCGACGGAGCGTCGACCGGGAGGGGCACACCGTTCATCCAGACGCCATGGGTAGTGGGGTACTGGCCGGTGAGCATCGTGGAGCGCGATGGCATACAGACGACCGACTGGGGAACGGCGCGTTCGTAGCGGATGCCCGCCGCGGCGAGCGCGTCGATCACCGGGGTGCGCGCGATCTCACCGCCGTTGCATCCGAGGGTGTCGTAGCGCTGCTGGTCGGTGGTGACGAACAGGATCTTGCGGCCCATCAGAGGTCCTTTCCGCGTGTGGCGCCGTCGGCGCCGGGTGCGGCTTCGAGTTGACGGCGGAGTTCGAGCAGCGCGTTGCCCGTGGCACCGCCGATCATCAGGGCGAGGGCGGCCGGTTCACAATCGGTGGCGTAGGACACGAGGGAGCGGCCATCGCCGAGGTCGAAGACGTCGATCGTCCCCAGGTGATCCTGGATGAACCCGGTGGCAAGACGGTATTGGAACCGGCGCAGGATCGAGTCGTTCGTGACGATCTCCTCGGGCATCGGCAGGCCGGTCACAGTGGTGATGATGCGCTGGCTTCCGTCGACGGTGGCCTCCGCGACTCCGGGGAACCACTCCGCGATGGTCACGGGATCTCCCAGCACCGCCCACACGTCGTCCGCGGCGCGGTCGATGATGATGTACCGGCGAACGGATGCCATGCGTCAGGTCCTTAGAACGCGATCGCGGCGGGATCAAGGCCGAGGAATCCCCGACCGGCTGCGGCGTAGGTTTTGGTTTGGGCGATGAGGTGTTGCGACATCGTTGTGAGATCACGAAACTGTCGATCCAACACCGACGTGCGGTAGACGCCGGTGGTGCCGAGCGCCTCGTACAGCAGCGTCACCGCATGCTTGCTCGATTGCATCGCGTGGGTCGTGGCGAGCCGCACTTCCCGCCACTCCGCCGGGCTCGGCGGGCGACCACTTTGCATCGCGGTCCACGCGCTTCCGACGGCGTCGAAGACGTAGGCCCGGGCCGAGTGAGTGAGCGCGGCGGCCCGTCCGACGTTGTGCTGCACGGTGGCCTCTTCGCGAATCGGGGCGAAGCTGGGCATGCCGATCTTGGTCTCTGCTACTTCGCACGCATTGGCGAGCGCGGCGCGCGCTACTCCGAGTGGCACTCCGCTCACATTGATGAAGAAGTTCCAGCGCCAGGAGTAGAGAGGCGACGGGTCGATGGCGTCGCCCTCGAGGAGTGAGCAGGTGCGTTCGCGGGGAACGAACACATCGGCAACGCGTACATCGTTGCTGGCGGTGGCGTTGAGACCGGTCGTCTGCCACGTGTCCAGGATCTTCACGTCCGCCGCCGGGATGGCGAACATGAGGATGGTGGGCATGCCGTTGGCGCCGACCTGCATCTCGTCGCCGTCGAATACGAGACAACCGACGAAGAACCACGCGCAATGGGTCGAGCCGCTCGCGAATGCCCACTGCCCGGACACGCGGAAACCGTCGCCGTCGATCGTTGCCCGTCCCGAAGGTGCCGCGACCACCGAGGTCGGGAGATCGAGCGAGGGATACATCTCTCGGGAAACGGTGGGGTCGAGCATCGCCGCGAGGTAGCCACCATCGGAGTTGATCATTGCGCACCAACCGGCCGACCCGTCGGCTGACGCGAGCTCTTCGACGACCTCGATCTGGTCAAGGGGGCTCAACTCGGGACCACCGCATGCGTTGCTCCACGCCATGCGAAATGCGCCGGTATCGCGCAACGCGGCCACGACCGGATCCGTGAGGCGCCCGGCGCGCTCACAGCTCGATGCTTCGGCGCGAATCGAATCGGTCGCGGCGCGAACTGCTTCAAGGATTTCCGTCATCGGTGGTTGCCTCACGGGTGGGGTCGGTGAGTCTGGCACGGGACCTGCTCCCGGCGCGGAGGCGGGTTCTCTACGATCACTGCGGCCACCTGGCTCCCACCAACGCCCCCTGGAGAATCCGAATGACGTCGACCGCGACCACCAGCGCCGAGATTGGCCACCGTGCGCACATTCAGTCAGCGGAGCATCGGGGCTTGGCGGGCGACATGCCGCGACCGGTCAAGGTCACGATGCTCGGCGCCGGGAGCATGTTCACACCCGAGTTGGTGAAGGACTTGTTCCTCATACCGGGCGGCGTGGGCGGCACCATCGCGTTGGTCGATATCGACGAACGCCGGCTGGTGACGATGGCGAAGCTCGTTGCGTTCCTCGCGGAAGAGTTCGGCGTGGCCGATGGGTGGACCGTCGAGTCGAGCGTGGATCGCTTGGAGGTTCTTCCCGGCACCGACTACCTCGTGAACTGCATCGAGGTCTCCGGGGTTGACTGCGTGCAGTTCGACTCCGAGATCCCGGCGGCCTACGGCGTGGACCAGTGCATCGGCGACACGATCGGCCCGGGTGGGGTGTTCAAGGGTTTGCGCACGATCCCGGTGTGGATCGAGGTCCTCGCCGATGTGGAGCGGCTGTGCCCCCACGCGCTCGTCCTCAACTACACGAACCCGATGAGCATGATGTGTCTCGCCGCGGCTCGCACCTCCACGGTCGACGTTGTGGGGTTGTGTCATTCCGTGCAGGCCACGAGCAGAGTGCTTGCCGCGCGTGCCGGCGTGGCGTGGCGCGACCTCACCTGGGAATGTGCGGGCGTCAACCATCTCAGCTGGTTCACGCGCCTGGAACACAATGGCGCGGACCTCTATCCGGCACTGATGGAGCGGGCCCAGGCCGATCTCGCGGGAAACCCGAGCGCAGATTGGGATGCCGGCGATCTCGTGCGGAAGGACATGATGGTGCACTTCGGCGCGTTCATCACCGAGAGCAGTGGGCATCTCTCGGAGTACCTGCCGTACTACCGCACGCGTGCCGAGTTACTGGAGCGGTATTGCGGTCCTGCGTACGACGGCGAGTCTTTCTTCTATCCCACCAACTGGCCGCAGTGGCGGGTCAAGGCCGACGAGCATCGCGATCGGTTGCTGAGCGGCGCGGAGCAGGTGGAAGCGAAGCGGTCCTGGGAGTACGCGAGCTGGATCATCGAGGCGCGGGAGAAGAACGTGCCCTACGTGATCCACGGCAACGTTCCGAACCGTGGCGGTCTCATCGAGAACCTGGCCCCGGACGGCATCGTGGAGGTTGCGACGATGATCGACCGGCGCGGCGTCAGCCCCACTCGGTACGGCCGCCTCCCCGCGCATATGGCGGCGATCTGCGCATCGAACATGCCGGTCTATGACCTCGCCGCGCAGGCCGCGATTGAACGAAGCAAGGAGGCCGCGATCTTGGCGGTCACATTGGATCCCCTCACCGCCGCAGTATGCAGTCCGGCCGAAGTGCGCGCGATGGTCCTGGAGCTATTCGATGCGGAAGCTGAGTACCTTCCCGGCTTCGCCTGACCGGCGTTGGGGCCCTGGCATCACCTTTGTTCATCTGGCCCGCGCATTGTCCACTCAAGCGGCAGCGCAGCGAACCACATCACGTCGCAGCGCCGGCCCCGCCAAACGCCGTGTGAGCGCATCGTTCCCTCATGTACAAACCCCGCGCGGCGGGCCACCGCGATTGACGTTTCGTTGTCCGCGACGATCGTCAAAAAGGCGCGAGCTGCGCCATGCTCGAACAACCAGCGCGTGAGCAGGATCACCGCCCGAGTCGCGTAACCGCGTCCCCTCGCGCCTGCTGCCAACCAGTAACCGAACTGCGCTACGTCCGATTTCGACCAGTCGTCGAGGCCACAGCAGCCGACCAAGTGGCCCGACCTCGCGTCCATGATTGCGAATGCCACACCCGATGGTGTCTCAGTCGTAGCAAACGCCCGCCAGTTCGTCGCGAATTCGTCGATGACGGCCTCAGCGTCCACGATCGAAGGCGGCGGAGCCGGGCGTCCTCGCCGGTCGAGCACCCCGTTATAGCGTCGGATCGCTGGATCGGCGCAAGCTTGCGCCATGAACCCGGCGTCATCTCTCGACCAAGGCCGGAGGGTGACCACATCGTCGGTAAGCGTCACGACCGCATTGTCGGCTTCCGTCTCGCCCACGTCCATCGCGGACTCCTTGACTGCTCGCTTCGACGGGCGAATCTCTCGGCTCACGCTCAGCCTCGACTGACGAGTTGGGCGAAGAGGGCGAGATGATCCGCGCGGTGGCGGAGGAACTCGGGGTGCCACTGGACGCCGAGGACATTCGGTGCGGCGTCGACCTCGATGGCTTCGGTGTGGCCATCCTCGTTGCGAGCAACGGCACGCACGCCGGCGCCGAGGGTTCCGATGACCTGGTGGTGCAGGGTGTTCACGCCGAGGTGTGCGGTGCCGATGATCTTGGCCAGGCGTGAACCGGGTTCGATCGTCACCGTATGGGCATCTTCGTTGTACTGGTCGAGCCGCATGTGAGCATCCACGTGCTGGTCGAGGGTCCCTCCGAGCGCGACGTTCAGGATCTGCACCCCCCGACACACCGCGAGCGTCGGTTGATTGCGTTGCACGACCGCTCGGGCAATCGCGAGGTCCGAGCCGTCGCGCCGGAGATCGGTGCGGCCCAACATCTCGTGGGGCGGATGGCCGTAGGACTGCGGATCAACGTCGCACCCGCCAGTAATCACGACCGCGTCAACCCCGTTCAGCAGATGATCGAGATCGTCGGTGTTCTCGGGATCCACGACCGGAAGGATCACCGGCACGCCACCCGCGCGCTGGACTGCCTTCACGTAGGCGACCGATGCCATGAAGTGCTCCACCGCAACGCCTTCGTCGCCGGAAACCGCTTCGATGTGTCCAACAATGCCGACGATCCGCCCCATGAGGAATCAGACCAGCTCGAAGTAGCGGTCGAGTTCCCAGGGGGTGACAGCGGTGGCTTCCGGGTCGCCGCCCGTGGTGTGGAACATGAGCCACTCCCAGCGGCGAGTGTTGATCCAGAACTGCGCGAAGTCATCACCCAAGACGGACCGGAGTCGGCCGTCGGCAACGAGCGCGGCCGTCGATCGCGAGATGGAGGTGGGAAGGTGCGGCCAGCCGTCGGTGGGGAGCCCCCAGCCAGTCACGGTGATCGGGTCCGGCGGCGCGATCTCGTGTTCGATCCCGGCGATCCCGCCCGCGAGAACGGCCGCGAGTACCAGGTAGGGGTTCGCGTCTCCACCGGCCAGGCGATGTTCGATCCGGGCCGCGGCCGGCGAGCGCGACAACACACGGAGCGCGGCGGACTTGTTGTCCTCTCCCCACGACGCCACGGTCGGTGCCGCGGCGAAGCCCACCATTCGCCGGTATGAGTTGACGGTGGGACACAGCAATGACGTGGCCGCGGGCATCGTGGCCATCAAGCCGCCGATCCAGGCGCGGCTGGCGTCGCTCAACGTGGCGTCGGGCGCGTAGAACGCGGGCTCGCCCTGGCGCGTGAGGGAGTGATGAACGTGAAGTCCGTTCCCGTACTCAGCGGCGGGCTTCGCCATGAAGGTGACCACATGGCCCTGGTCCATTGCGACTTCGCGCAGGACCTGCTTGACCCGAACGACCTGATCGCACGCGGTGAGTGGGTCGGCCGGTTCGAGGTTGATTTCGAATTGCCCTGGCGCCGCCTCATCGTGCCAGCCCTCCACCGTGATGCCGAGGGCGCCGAGGCGAGACACCACAACGTCGATGAACTCGAGTTGCTGGCGCGAGTTGTGATGCAGGTACCCGATCGCGGCCGGGAACGACAATGGCGTGAGGTCCGCATAGTGACGGCGGCGTGCGGTGGTGACCGACTCGGTGAAGAGCATCGCCTCCACTTCGAACGCGGCCTTGGCTTGGTACCCGTGCCCCGCGAGCCGCTCGAGAACTCGGCGCAATAGGCCGCGCGGACAACTCGGAATGGGGTCGCCGTCGGCGGCGACGAAATCACAGATCACATTCGCAGTGTTCGACCGATCGGGAGCAATCACCAAGGTGTTGAGGTCCGGGCGTTGGAAGATGTCGCCGAGTGCATCGGCGCGCCACGTATCCCACCACGCGAGGAATGGCCCACCGGCGATGTCGTAGCCCAACACGAGGTCGGTGATCGCGTTGCCCGTGGGCAGGCTCTTGACGAACTTGGAGCGACCCAAGTGCTTGCCGATCACGAGCCCATCGAGCGAGACGCCTTCGGTCTTCACCCACGCGATGTGGTGCTCGTCGAGCCAGGGGACAAGGGTTTCTGGCGTGACTGCCGGAGGGTTCACGTCAGGTCCCCATCATGAATGCGAGGGTGCGCCCGGTGAGTTCCGCCATGTGGGCGAGCGACCCGACGGCGTGCAACTTGCCGTCGAGCAGGTCTTGGCCGAACACCGAACCGCCGGTGAAGAGCACCGTGAGCTGATGGGCGGACCCGAAGATCTCGTAGTCGACGGGCGCGCCACCCAAGAGAAATTCGGTGTCGTCGTCGGTGCACACGACCCGTACCCCCTTCGGCACGCCGGGATGCGTTCCCGCGAACTCCCAGAACCGTCGGGCCTCGACCTGCCACCGTTCCGAGGGTGGGTCGAGCACCTTCCCGGCCGTGAGCGCGAGCCGAAGGTGCAGCAGTGCGCCGCTGATTTTGGGCTTGGGCGCGTCGAGGTCGCTCATGCGGTTGACGTCGACCGCGATCGTCACGTCGGTATCGGGAGCCACGCCCCGCTCGATGAGCACTCGCCCGTGCGCGAACCGGATCGTGGCCGCTTGCGGATCGACCGTGGAGCGCAAGGCCACGTTCCCCTTGGCGTTCGCCATCCGGGCCGCGAGTCTTGGATCGCGCTCGGCGCGCCGCAACGTGGCCGCGAGGATGAGAACAATCGGAACGGGATCCGCTTCAACGTCGACGATCGATGCTCGCTCGACCACCGGCGGATCATTCACTGGTTCAGCCCCGAATGCATGGTGGATAGGTACCACGATCGCGTCGGTCCCGTCGACGCCGATCGTTCAGCGGAACTGGAAGGTCGCGGCGCCGCTGAAGCGAGCGAGAGCGGTCTCGGGCTCTTCGCGGAGCTCCTCGGTGCGGTCATCCACCGTGATCTCGTAGGCCACATGCTCGTCGTCACGAGTCGGGGCGGGATGGCTCCGAGCTCGCGGGTTGATGCCGCGCGCCAGTGCATCGATGGCTCGGTCGCCGGCACCGCCGAGTCCGGCGAGCCACGTGCGGCCGTCGCCCTCGTCGAAGATCGCCGAATGCAGTAACGCGAAGCGAACGATCGATGAGTTGACCAGCTCGACCCTTGGCGTGATGTAGCCCGGGGGTTGAAATGACGGGTGGACTTGGAGCACTCGGGCGATTGCATTGGCATCGGTGCCGGTGATGTCGAGCGCGGCGGCGATCCGGCCTGCAGTCACCGGGACCACGCCCACCAACACCCGCGGTCCCAACTCCCCGGCGGCAACGGCTGAGACCCGGTTCGTCACGCTGAGGAGGTAACTGCGCATCAGCAGCTGACTCTGCAGTGCTACCTCCGAGAGAATCGCAACGAGCGTGGCATGGGAAAATTGTTCGAAGCGCAGATCCGGATCCATCGCGTGGCGATATCCCACGAACCCATCAGGCTCGGTTTCTTCGGCGATGGTCGCGACCGGACGGCGCGCCGCGAGCGACTGCGCCACGATTGCGAGGTTGGGGTGCGATTGCGCGGGCTCGGTGTTGGGGTCGATGTCGATGCGCCACGCGCAGTGCGGCATGCGGTCGGTGGGGGTGCGCGGCGGCCGATGAATCGGGCGCACGGCCGCGAATGGACTCGTCGCGGCGGCCGTGGCATCGAAGGTGGGATCTTCGATCGTGTGACACATCCCGTGGACCCAGTCCTCGCCCATGGGTTCAACGTCCATCAGCGCGCCGCAGTGTGCGAGAAAGAACTCGGCATGATCGTCGTCGATGTACTTCAGTCGGAAGTCCATGTACTGCGGCGGGGAACCAATGTCGAGTTGCAGGTTCTTCAAGATCACGTCCACCGTCTGGCCGCGAAATCCGAGGGTGTCCTGCATCCTCAGCGAATACAGCGGGCTGGCCGCGGCCCATTCGTCGATCGCGATCTGCTCCGCGCCCTCGCGGTCAACGCCGTGTTGATAGAGCAGCGGCACTCCGACACGATCCTGGAGGTGACCGTGCAGCAACCACTCTCGTAGGAGGGTGGCAAGGGTGTCGCGCGGGAGTGCCGCGATGTGAAACTCCGGGTCGAAGGTAGTGCTGCTCACGGCCGAGTTCATTGCGCTCCTGAAGCTGCTCGCGAATAGCGGCGGGGTATCCGGGGGCAGTCTGGTCCAATCCGACACCACCAATCCGGTGCGAGCGATGGGTAGCCTCCGCGCACCATGTTCAAGACCCCTGCGGGAACGCTGCTCTTGATCCTCGCCGCCGCGTTCGTGGCTCCGCTGATCGCATCGAAGTTGCCCGGGCTTCGGATCCCTGCGCTCGTGTTCGAGATCGTGCTCGGCATGATGATCGGTCCGGAGATCCTGGACGTGGTCGAGGTGTCCGCGCCGATTCACCTGCTCTCGAATCTCGGGCTCGCGACCCTGATCTTCCTCGCGGGCTTCGAACTCGACCTCGGGCGGGTCCGGGGCACGCCGCTGCGGCTGGCGGTCACCGGGTGGGTGATCTCGGTTGCGCTTGGACTCGCCGTCGCCGGTGTGATGCTCGCGACGGGAATGATCAAGGCCGAGCTCTACGTAGCATTCGCCCTCGCGACAACCGCGCTCGGCACCCTGTTGCCGATCATCCGCGATGAAGGCCTGCTCGCGAGCCGGTTCGGGACCCACGTGTTGGCGATCGGGTCCGTTGGCGAGTTCCTCCCCATCATCGCCATCGCGCTGGTGCTGAGTGGGACGAACACGTGGAACGCGGCGCTGTCGCTGACCGCCTTCGCGGTGGTGTCGGTGGGCGCGGTCTTCGTGGCGATGCGCGGCCGCCCGGGTCACCTCCGCCGCCAACTTGGCCGCACGCTGCGCTCCAGTGGGCAGCTCTATATCCGGCTGGCACTGGTGCTGATCGCACTGATGACGTTCCTTGCCGCGGAGCTGGGTCTCGACTTCTTGCTCGGCGCGTTCATGGCGGGAATCGTCTACCGCTTGTATGTGAGCGCTGGCGCGCCGAGCCATGAGATCGAGACCATGGAGAGCAAGCTCGAGGCGGTCTCGTATGGCTACTTGGTCCCGATCTTTTTCGTCGTCACGGGTATCACGTTCGACCTCGGATCACTCGGGCAGATCACCGCGGCGCTGAAGGTGCCGGTATTCATCGCCGCGTTTCTGGTGGTGCGCGGGTTGCCGGTGTTGCTCTACCGGTCAGAGATTGCGGACCGCCCGACGCGTTGGGCTCTGGCGTTATTCAGCGCGACGGGACTGCCGCTCATTGTGGCGGTCACGCAGATCGGCGTCGAGGCCAACCAGATGCGCAGCTCGACCGCCGCCGCGTTGGTCGGCGCCGGGATGATCTCGGTGATCGTGTTCCCGCTCATTGGTACGCGGCTCTTGTCCGCGACCACACACCGGTCGGGCCCGCTTCCGGAAATTGGTTCTCAGTAGGACTTGGGCAGGCCGAGCGACTGCTGGGCCACGAAATTCAGAACCATCTCGCGGCTGACCGGCGCGATCTTGAGCAAACGCACCATGCCCCACAGGTCGGCGAGGCCGTACTCACTGGCCAGGCCGTTGCCGCCGTGGGTCTGGATTGCCGCGTCGAGTGCACGGAGCCCTGCCTCGGCCCCGGCGTACTTCGCCATGTTGGCAGCTTCGCCTGCCGCGACTCGATCGTCGGAGTGGTCGTGCATCCAGGCGGCCTTGGCCATCATGAGGCGGGCAAGTTCGAGCTCAATCTTTGCCGTCGCGAGCGGATGGGCAATGCCCTGGTGGCGGCCGATCGGCGTCCCCCACACTTCGCGATCGCTGGCGTAGGCCGCGGCTTTGGCCAGTGCGTACCGACCGATGCCGGTGCAGATTGCCGCGCTCATGATGCGCTCCGGGTTCAGGCCGACGAACACCTGCCGGAGACCCTCGCCTTCGTCGCCCAGGAGGCGATCGGCGGCCACCTCCACGTTGTCGAAGAACAGCGTGTACTGCTTCTCGGGCGCACGAATCTCCATCGGGATGACGGTGCGATCCAACCCCGGCGCATCGGTGTCAACGACGAACAGCGACAACTTGGCGCGTCCGGTGTCGGAGTGCGTTCCCGTGCGCGTGACCACCACCATGGCGTCGGCTTCGTCGACCCCTGAGATGTAGGTCTTCGAACCGTTCAGCCGATACACGTCACCGTCGCGCGTGGCGGTGGTCGCGATGTTGTGACTGTTCGACCCGGCATCGGGCTCGGTGATGGCAAACACCATCTTCGTGCCGGTCGCCATCGGACGGAGCCACCGGTCCTTCTGGGTGGCGGTGCCGAAGTGCGCAATCAGCTCGCCACAGATCGCAGGGGAGACAAGGATCAAGAGGAGGGGACATCCCAGCGCGGCAAGTTCCTCGCAGACGATCACGAGTTCCGACATCCCGCCGCCACCCCCGCCGTACTCCTCGGGGAGGTGGACGCCGAGAAAGCCCAGCTCGCCCATCGCTCTCCACAGCTCGTCGGTACGGCCGTCGGAGCGGGCCTTTTCGGCGAAGTAGTCGTGGCCGAACTTCGATCCGACGTCACGTACCGCGTCGCGCAGCATCTGGTGTTCGGCGGGTTCGGCGAAGTCCATCGGTCCTCATCATGGAGTGGCTCGGTGATCGAGCGCCCGACGGTAGGGGGTTCGACCCGCAGTGTCGACCCGGAGTGTCGAGGCGGAGTGCGGATGTGCAAGCGTGACCCCACGCGAGAAGGAGGCACATATGGCGGTGGATCTGACAGGGCTGGCCGAGGATCTCGATGCCGAGACGGCGGTGCTCCTTGCGATGCTCGAACCGCTTGATGCGGCGGTCTGGGAAACGCCGACTCCGGCACCGGGCTGGCGGGTACAGGAACAGGTGGCGCACCTCGCGTATTTCGATGAAGCGGCGACCACTGCGGCGACCGACGCGGATGCGTTCCAGCGCGAACTGGAAGCCGCGCTCGTTGACCCTGATGGGATCACCGAACGCATCAGCCGCCGGGCGCGAGAGATGGAACCGGCGGAGGTGCTCCAGTGGTTCACCGCGGCTCGCGCCGAGATGCGGGCAACGTTTCTCGCGCTCGATCCCTCGACGCGCGTGCCGTGGTACGGACCACCGATGAGTGTCGCTTCGTCGCTCACCGCGCGGATCATGGAAACGTGGGCCCACGGTCAAGATATTGCCGACGGCCTTGGGGTTGTGCGCTCGCCCACGCGTGCCTTGCGCCAAGTGGCGCACATCGGCGTGCGCACGTTCGCCAACTCGTTCACCACGCGCGGCCTGGAAGTTCCTGACGCGTTTGTGTACGTCGGGCTCACGGCGCCCGACGGTGAGACGTGGACCTGGGGTGATCCCGCATCAGCCGATCGGGTGGAGGGCGCCGCGCTGGACTTCGCACTCGTGGTGACCCAACGCCGCCACGTGGCTGACACCGCGTTGGTGATTGGCGGGCCGATCGCTACCCAGTGGATGGCGATCGCCCAAGCCTTCGCGGGCCCTCCCGGCGCCGGACGGGAGCCGACGCAGCACTGAAGCGCAGAACTACTTCGGAGGCATCCGGATGCCACCGTCGACGCGTACGACTTCGGCGTTCATGTAGGGATTCGTGAGCAGCTCGATGACCATGAAGGCGAGTTCCTCGCCGGAGCCGAGGCGCTTCGGGAACAGCACCGAAGAACCGAGGTGGTCCTTGAACTGCTCCGACGCCTCGCCGGTTCCGTAAATGGGTGTGTCGATCAGGCCGGGAGCGATGGTGTTGACCCGGATACCGATAGCGCTGAGGTCACGCGCGATCGGCAGGGTCATGCCCACGATGCCGCCCTTGGACGCGGAGTAGGCGGCCTGACCGATCTGACCGTCGAACGCGGCGGCCGAGGCCATATTCACGATCGCGCCGCGCTGACCGTCGGCATCGAGCGGCTCGGTCTTGGCCATCGCGGCCGCGCAGAGGCGCAGCATGTTGAACGAGCCCAAGAGGTTGACCTTGATCACGAACTCGAACTGACTTTGGGGCATCGGGTCGTTGTTGCGGTCCACCGTGCGGCCCGCGGCGCCGAGTCCGGCAGAGTTCACGAGTGCGCGCAGCGGTCCCATCTCGGACGCGGCGCCCACCGCGGTCAGGCCGTCCGCTTCACTCGAGACGTCGCACTTCACGAAGAGGCCACCGAGCTCGGAAGCGACGGCCGTGCCGCGCTCTTCGTTGAGGTCCGCGATCACCACGCGTGCGCCGATGGCGGCGAGTTGGCGAGCGGCGGCTTCGCCGATTCCGGAGGCGCCTCCGGTGACGACGGCTGATGCTCCGGTGAAATCAAGACGCGGCATGGGAAGCCTTCCTCGTTGGGCCGGGTCCATCGCCCGGGTCCGTGGCCCGGTCCCCGGGCCGGCCAGAAGGTAGCCGAGGGTTCAGCCTCGACCCCTGAACCGGCCAACCGGCCAACCGGCCATCGGTTCGGGTCAGCCGCGGACGACGCGGATATGAGCCACCGTCGGCATCGAGCAGTAGTAGAGGTCGCGTCCGAATCCCGGAGCGAGAAACACCACCGATTGGAACGGGCTGCCCGTGTCGGCACGGGCCAGTTCCTCGCCGGTTTCGATATCGAGAATCACGATCTGATCCATCATCCGCGCGTCGTCGTGATCGGCCGTGACCAGTTCGCCGGTATCCGGGTACAGGATCGGATGACAACCGTGGTTCTGCTGACGGGTCCAGCGCGGTTGAAGTGGACCCTCGGGATCGGCCGCGATGTCGAACGCCGCGAGCACTCCGTTCGCGCTGTCGTAGCCCACCGCGATCCCGCGGCCGATGTCGACGGCCGGTGGGTTGGCCACAATTCCCATCGGGAGTCCGCAGATCTCGGTGAGGGTGACCGCGCCAGTGTCGAGATCAACGCGGACGAGGTGCAGTGGCGCCTCCGAGACGCCGCGCCCCTTGAACGTTCCGGCGTAGCCCTCGCTCCCCAACCCGTTGTCGAGAAACCATGCCGCGCCGCCGGCGATGACGGCGTCCCATCCGTAGGTCTGGCCCTCGACGGTCCGATAGCGCGGTCGGAATGTCTCGTCGGCGACGAGCGTGGCGCCGTTCCAGATCACGCGGATCAGATGGTCGACTCCGACCACGTACACAGAGTCGCCGTCCGCGGACAGACGTGCGATCGACGGTTCGGAGAGGACGCAAGTCGCGACAATGTGGAGGTTGTTCGGCTCGACAACGACGAGTTCGCACGTGCCATCGTGCGCGGACGACTCACACGGTGTGACGCCCGGCGGCAGCACCCCGCCGAAGTCCTTCATCACGAGATGGCCATCGGCCATGATCAGGAAGCTGTTGTAGGGACGATCGCGTGGCAACGTGCGCGACCCGAGGAGTTCGAGTCCGGCGCTCAACCGGTGGACGTGTCGACCGAACACCACGTACAGGGAACCGTTGGCATGGGCGGCGAGTCCGCCGGGCCAGGTCTTGCCGCCGGGGAGGTCCGGCGAACGCTCGAGCAGCTCGAGGGTCTCGGGATCGATGCGTTCGACCCACGAGATCGCGTCGTCGCCGCCCGTGTGCCGGAGCAGGTAGACCTCGCCGGGATCTCGCAGGACCACCATGGTGGCGATGATCGCCTCGCGTGTGGTGACTGCGAGGCTGTCGGCGGCACGGATCCCGAGCCCGGTCCCAACGCGGGGGATCTCCGTGCGGCGCGGTCCGCTATCTTCACCCGGCCATCGACTCGGCCAGTATCCGGTCGCGGCATCGGTGGGGTCCATCGGCTGATCTTCGCAGACGCGATGGCAGCGGGCCGCGGTACCGTCGGGTCGCGCCAACCTGCACGAGCCTCGACCAAGGACTCCACCGTGACCGAACTGATTCTCGACTCACTCCAGCGCCGCATGGCCACGATGCACTCGCTCTACTACCAAGCGGTGGAATCGATGGATCTTGAGCACATCAACCACTTTGAGCGCGAGGGTGTGCTGCCGATCGCGTTCTCGTTGTTCCACTACACCAACATGCAGGACGCGTCCTTCATGCTCATCACGGGGATTCCGCCGATCTGGAACGAGGAGTGGCAGGACCGGGTGCAGATGGCGATCGACGATCACGGCAAACACAAGACCGTCGACGAGATGATCCACCAACGCATCGGCGACTACGACGCGTTCAAGGAATACCAACGCGCGGTGTTCGACCGGACCGAGGCATACCTCGACTCAATCGACCCGGCCGACTTCACCAAGGTGCTCATCGCCCCGCCATATCCGGAACAGGTCGCGAGCACCTACTCCGCGCGCTGCGCGGGTCCCGACGGCATCACCGTGCTCGACGGGTTCGAGTGTTGGCTCTACCAGCACGGCCTGCGCCACATGGGAGAGATTGAACTCGCACGTGGCCTCGTGGGTCTCGGCGGAATGACCTCGTAGTTCCGTGACCGTCGAGTTGGATGCAATGCGCGAACGGTGTCCGATTGTGCCGGGGAATCCAGACTGGCGTTATTCCTCGCAAGCGTTAGCTCGAGCGCATCTGACGCGCGCCGGTGATGAGGGGGAGGTCGAGCGGGCTGACCGGTCCGGGTGCCGCGCAACAGACCGCGGGGATCGCGTTCACGATCCGGTTCGCGGCGCTGGCATTCCCACCACCCGCGGCACCGGGTTCGCCGGGTTCAGTGCCGTGCACGGTCACGGTGAGGTTGGGGTGACCGGCGAGTACCACTCGGTGTTCGCCGCCGGGTGAGCTCGATACTGGCCAGTCCGGCGCGCAGGCGTCGTCGATCCGGGTGACGTGCTCGATCACGAGTGGTGTCCGATCGCCGACTCGGGCCCGGACTTCGAACCGGAACGCGCCCTGGGTTCCGGCCTCGAACGTCCCCATCCCCGGGACTTCGATCGTGCGCTCGAGTGGGCGGCGCTCCACATGAGAAGTGATCGCGTCGACCCGCAGATCGAGATAGTCCGCGAGCACGCGCAGCATCGGCGCCCACACCATTTGCAGTGAGTAGTCCAACAGCATGAGTGGGAGCTCGTCCATCGGTCCACCGAATCCGATGACCTCGCGCACCACCGCCGGCTGGTCGTAGAGCGCGTAGTTGAACAGCTCCTGCGCTCGGACCTCGGTGATGCCCGCGCCCACGCCGCTCAGGAGTACCGGGAGAATGTCAAGTGCCCATCCCGGATCGATGCCGGAAACGAAGACCGATGAGTTGCCCGCCGCACACGCGGGTTCCACAACGTCGAGCAGCTCGCGCGGCGCGCTGGCCGGATGGAGTAGGGGGTAGAACGAGGTGGACACCACGTTCGCGCCGGACTCGAGACACTGAATCAAATCGGCGAGGGCGGCGTCGGGTCGGGTGTCGCCGGTCGCGGTATAGACCACCGCGTCGACATCGTCGGCCAACGCAATGCTCACGTCGTCGGTCGCGCTGACTCCTTGGGGCGCGATCCCCGCAAGGACACCGGCGTCCTGTCCGACTTTCGCCGGATTGGCCACGATCGCACCCACGAGTTCCAGGTCCCGATGCGCAGCAACCGCGCGTATCGCCGGACGCCCCACGTTGCCCGTCCCCCATACCACCACTCGTTTGGTCCGCTCTTGGTCCTGCGGACCGGGCCGCTCGGGCCCCGCTCGGCGATCGGGGGCCAGGTTCTTGCCGGTCGACGCCTCGCTCACGTTTTCCTCCTCCAGGCTTGTCACGGCGTAACACGCCGTTCATGCAGCGGGTGGTTTCCCGAAACACTCCATCCATACGGTGACGGCCGGCGCAACGGAGCGTCCCAGGAATCTGTCCGTCTGTACGACAGCTCAGAGAAGGATCCCTATGTTGCGCCCATTGTTTGCCGTCCTCATTGTGGCAGCGCTGCTGACCCCAGTGCTGTTCCGACGCCAGCGGCGCAGGGCCGGGCTGACCGCCGGCCACCTGACTCCGCACTTCCGCCGGCGACTGTTCGTCACCATGGGACTGTCGACCATGTTCCTCGTGGTCGGTCTCGCCGGCATGGCGGCCGCCGACAACGGGGACCCGACTGGCCTGGCCGGCGTCTCCGAGGCTGGGGTGGAGTCGATTCTCCCTGCTGACACGCCGAAGGCCGACGTGGATACAAAGTTGGCCACCGAGGTGGCCAACAACAAGCTGGCGACCAACTTCACGTGGCTGATGGTTGGTGGGATCCTGGTCCTGTTCATGCAGGCCGGGTTCGCGCTCGTGGAAACCGGCTTCACCAGAGCCAAGAATGCGGCGCACACGATGATGATGAACCTCGTCATCTTCGCGCTAGGTGTCGTGGGTTGGTTTGTCTGCGGGTACGCGTTGATGTTCGGATCCGTCGGGGTTGCGGCACTGGATATCAGTCCACTCGGGTCGCCGTTGCAGATCGGCGATTGGTCGATCATCTCGACCTCGGGGTTCTTCTTGACGGGCCAGGCCTACGACGTCGGCATCCTGGCTTTCTTCTTCTTCCAACTTGTGTTCATGGACGCGACCGCCACGATCCCGACCGGTGCCATGGCCGAACGGTTCAAGTTCTCCGGGTTCATCTTCTGGGGCCTCTTCGCCTCGATGATCCTCTACCCGGTCTTCGGCAACTGGATGTGGGGAGGAGGCTTCCTCTCGCAGCTCGGAACGCTCGGTCCCAAGTGGGGTCACGGTGCGGTGGACTTCGCCGGGTCCGGTGTGGTCCACGCCGTCGGCGGCATCGCCGCCTTCTGGGGGGCCAAGATTCTTGGGGCTCGCATCGGCAAGTTCGACAAGGACGGCAAACCCCGCGCGATCCCCGGCCACCACTTGCCGATGGCGTTCCTCGGAACGTTCGTGCTGCTCGTCGGTTGGATGGGCTTCAACGGTGCTTCAACGTTCGCGGCAACGGACTTTCGATTTACCATCGTGATCGTCAATACGATCCTCGCCTCGGCGTTCGGCTGCTTGACCACGATGACCGTGATGTGGAAGAAGTACGGCCACCCGGATCCGTCGATGACCTGCAACGGGCTGCTCGCCGGCCTCGTCGCTATCACCGCACCGGCTGCGTTCGTGGCTCCTTGGGCGGCCGCAGTTATCGGAACGGTGGCCGGAGTGCTCGTGGTGGTCGCGGTGGTGTTCGTCGAGCACAAGGCCAAGGTTGACGATCCGGTCGGCGCGGTCGCGGTGCACGGTGCGAACGGACTCTGGGGTCTGTTGGCACTCGGCCTGTTCGCCGATGGCACCTACGGCGACGGTTGGAACGGTGTCGCCGGCGGCGTGGAGGGGTTGTTCTACGGCGACGCCGGCCAGCTCTACGCGCAACTCACGGCCATGGTGGTGGTGATCGCCTGGGCGTCCATCGCGAGCATCACCTTCTTCACGATCCTCAAGAAGGTGGGCATGCTGCGCTCCACTCCGGAAGCCGAAATCTCGGGCCTGGACATGCCGGAGATGGGCGCGTTTGCCTACCCGGACTTCCTGGAGGCCCAGGGTTCGGTGTTCGCCCCCGAGGATGTGGCAGCCGCAGCATCCATCGATCTCATCCCGGCCACCCCACGCAGCCTGCGTGAGGAAGTAGGAGCATTATGAAGCGAGTCGAAGGCATCATCCGTCCCGAACGCCTCGGCGAAGTTGCGTCGATGCTCGAGTCCTCCGGATTCTCGGGGTTCACGATGAGCGATGTGCGCGGTCATGGTCAGCTCGTCCGAACGGGCGAGTACCGCGGCCAGACCTACGAGATGTTGGTCAACCACAAGCTGCTGATCATGGTCTTCGTCGAGGACGATGAAGTGGAAGCCGCGGTTCGAGCCATCGTCGGTGGCGCGTCGACCGGTCAAGTCGGCGACGGTCTGGTGGCAGTGAGCGACGTCAGCGCCATGTATCGCGTCTCTGCCCCGGTCGGCGCCTCAACGTAATCCCACTGTCACATCCCATCCCCAGCGCTCGATCGGGAGGCCACAACGTCGTGGTCTCCCGATCGTTCGTTCAGCACAGCAGTAGGTCCGTTTCATTTGGTGGAGCGGGGACGGGGATCGGTGTCCTGGATCCCGTGGATCACCTCGTCGCTGATCGGCAGCGGATCACAGCCGTGGTCCTTCTCACAAATCATGTCGAACCGTGACTCGGCCAGCGAGTGGCACTCGGCGCAGTTCCCGCCGAAGCGGTTGACCACCTCGGCGCCGCCACGCACGTCGATTTTCGTGCCGGTGGCATCGGTCGTGAGGAAGAAAAACTCCCAGTCCTTGGTCAGCGCGTTGTAACCCGGCTTGCGTTTGACCATCGCTTCTTGGGGGACGAGCTGGATGATGGTGCCGACGGGATAGACGCCACCCTTGTTCGCGGTGGCCATGGCGACGGCCTCCTTGAGGTGGCCCAGCTTGTTGTCGACGAAGAAGCCGCGTACCGCAGTCATGTCGTGCAGATTCTCGAAATCGGCAGCTTCCATGACAAGGTCTTCGGCCGGCGCGGGCTTCGATGTCGGCGGGTTCTTCGGTGCCGGGGCCTTCGTGGCCTTGGTGGTGTCCGATCCACAGCCACCCATGAAGACGAAGATCGCGAGTGTGAGCGCGCCGATCGCACACCAGGTGGAACGGGGAGACGTGCGCATCAGAAACTCCTGTTGTGGTCGCGTGCAGGTACGCGCCGTTCGGGAGCGTAGTGGTGGTCGCGCGTCCTCTTGTCTCCGCTCTTGTTCACTTCGTTCACGGGCCGCTCGGGCCCCGGGCGAGCTTGGCGCTCGCAGGATCACCGCCACTGGTGACTCGGCGGCACGCCCTCTAGCCTTCGCGCTATGTGCAGAAACATCACGGAACTCCGCGGCCTCGAGCCGCCCGCCACCCGCGACGAAATTGAAGCAGCGTCGCGCCAGTTCGTCCGCAAGGTCAGCGGGGTTGTGAAACCGAAGGGTGATGTGGCCGACGCGATGGAGGCCGCGGCGTTGCAGATCGCTCACATCACCGAGCACCTCCTGGCCGACCTCCCCGCACGCCGTCAGCCGCCGAAGTCGTCGCCGCCGCTGCGCCGCCCGGAAGTGCGTGCTCGGTTGGGGCTCCCACCGTTCGAGGCGGCGGCTGCCGGATAAGAGGGCGAGCGGACCACCGAGCGCAGCGCCTGTCGGATTGTGTGCGGCTCGCGCCACTTACCCGACAAGCGCGGCGGAGAAATCGCTCAGCGGGAGGGCGTGGATGACTCGTTGGCGGTGAGTTCAGCCAACTCGGTGTCGAGATCTGAACTTCCCTCCACGTGGATGCGCGGGAGGATCCGGTCGAGCCAGGCCGGGAACCACCAGTTGCGATCGCCCAGCAATTCCATCGTTGCGGGCACCAAGATCAGCCGCACGATGGTGGCGTCGAGCAGTACCGCGACCGACATGCCGAGCCCGAAGATCTTGAGCTGACGATCGGGACCGAGCACGAATGCGCCGAAGACACACACCATGATGGCGGCGGCGGCCGTGATGACTCGAGCTGTCTTGGCCAGACCATCCGCGACGGCGGCGGCGTTATCACCCGTGCGGTCGTACTCCTCCTTGATGCGCGACAAGAGGAACACCTCGTAGTCCATCGACAGACCAAACACGACCGCAAACAGCATCAGCGGCGCCCAGGCTTCGATCGGCCCTGCCTTGCCGACGCCGATCAGATCCGCGCCCCATCCCCACTGGAACACCGCCACCAGGACCCCGTACGCGGCACCGACAGACAGCAAGTTCATGATCACCGCTTTGAGCGGCACGAGGAGGCTGCGGAATACCAACATCAGCAGGAGGAACGAAAGGGTGAGGACGAGGATGACAACGGCGGGCAGCATGCTCGCGGTGTAACTCGCAAAGTCGTCGACCGCGGCCGGCAGGCCCCCGACGGACACCGTGAGCGTGGAGCCGTCCACCGCCGCTGGGATCACCGTGTTTCGCAACTGATCAACGAGTTCGTTGGTGGCTTCATCTTGGGGTGACGTTGTGGGGAAGACCTGCATGATCGCCGCGTCGCCCGCTGCGTTGGGCAGTGCAGGGGTTGCGAACGCAACTCCCTCGATCTCGTTCAACTGCGCGGCGAGGCGGTTGAAGGTGTCGAGATCGGAAGCACCGGCCGGAGTTTCGGCAGCGAGCAGCAACGGACCGTTGAAACCGGGGCCGAATCCGCGCGAGAGGAGGTCGTAGGCGCGGCGGGTGGTATCCGTAGTGGGCGCGTTCCCTGCGTCGCCAAAGCCGAGCCGCATCGATGCGACCGGGAGCGCAATCACGAGCATCACGAGGAGGGCCGCGGCGAAGATGGGCCAAGGCCTGCGTTGCACGACCCGGCTCCAGCGGTACCAGAACGGCGCGCGGTCGGTCACCCGCGTGCGATGCGGAAGCCCGAACCGATCGATATTGGTACCGACGAATCCGAGCAACGCGGGGAGCAACGTGACTGACGCGAGCATCGTGAGCAACACGCCGATGGTGATGCCAACGGCCACGCCTCTGAACGTCTCGGTGTTCACGATCAGGAGACCGAGCAGCGAGATCACCACCGTCGTACCGGCGAACAGCACAGCCCGACCCGCGGTGTCGAGCGCAGTGACGACGGCCGCCTCGGGATCGCGGCCCGCCGCGAGCGTCTCGCGATAGCGGGTGACGATGAACAGCGCGTAGTCGATGCCGACGCCGATCGACACCATGAGCACGGCCTGGGTCGTGAAGTTCGGCATGTTCATGAAGTTCGCGACGATCTCGACGATGGCAACGCCACAGCCGATGCCGAAGAGTGCCGTCGCGATCGGAAGTCCCATGGAAAGCAGCGACCCGAATGCGACGAGGAGGATGATCATCGCGAGGATGAGACCCACGCCTTCGCTGCCGAAGGATTGCTCGGCGAAGATCTCGTTGCCGAACTCGATCTGAAGCCCGTCGACCTTGATGTCGGTTCGCAGTGCCTTGATCGTCTCGGCGTCCGAGGTGTAGTCGGCGGACCCGCGGTCGCGGAAGTTCAGCTCCGCGTAGGCGATCTTCCCATTCCCCGAAATCTGACGCTCGTTGCCCGTGTCGTACGGGCTGACGACCTGCACATCGCGCACATCACGCTGGATGTTGGTGAACAACCGGTCCATCGACTGCTCGACGGCGGCGTCGCGCACACCGTCGGCACTGGTGAACACCACCTGCGCTTGACGGCCGGCGCGCTCCACGAAACCGCGCTCCTTCAGCGTGTCGAAGGCACGTTGACTTTCCGAACCCGGGAGTCCGAACTGCACTTGGAACACGCCGCCGAAGTTGCTGGCCGACATCGTGAGGCTGATCAACAACACCACCCATGCGCCGACCACCGATCGGCGGTGGCGGTACGACGCGCGCGCGAGTTTCTTCATGACGGAGCTCCTGAACGAATGGGGGAACGCGCAGGCTACGACGACGACTCCGCGCCCGCACCGTGTCGCCGGTCACGCCGAGAGAGACTGACGTGTTCATGGGCACCCGACGTCAGGTACCGGGTGCCGGCGATTCCTACTTGATGATGCTGACCAGCGCGGCGAACACGCCGGTCATCGCGATCATGGTGCCGACGGTCCACTGCATGAGTTGGCGATGTCCGATGGCGAGTTGCGTCCCGATGCGGGATTCGAGTGTGGCCAGCTTGAGATCCGTGCGCTCATCCGCAGCATCGAAGCGCGCGTCGATGGCATCGAATCGAAGGTCAATCGCTTCGAACCGTGTGTCAATCGCTTCAAACCGTCGGTCGATCGCTTCAAATCGGCTCTCGAACTTGGAGTCGATGGCGGTGAACTTGGAGTCCATGGCGGTGAACCTTGCGTCCATGCGCATTTCGAGCGACTCGAGCTTCACATCGATCCTTGACTCCAGCGCGTCGAGCTGTTGGCGCGTGGCGACATCGCCCCAACCTGATGGGGGGAGCATCTCCATGAGAGTGACGGCCACGTCTCGTCCCCAGTGCTGGCTGGCGGCTTCGTGCAATGCGAGTCTATGGCCTTCGGTGACGGACATTTCTTCTTCTCCGTGGTCGTCGAAATCGAACTCGGGGAAGAGTGAGGTGAGACTACGACGAGGGTGAGACCACGAATTTCTGGTGGTGGTTTCAGCGATTGCGAGCGAGGGCGAGGCGCGCCGCGTGGAGGCCGCACATCCCGTGGACTCCGCCGCCGGGTGGCGTGGAGGCCGAAGCCAGGTACACGCCCTGAATGGTCGTAGCCCAGGGGTGTGCCGATGCGATGGGTCGCGTGAAAAGTTGGCGGAGGTCGGCGGCGCCGCCATTGATGTCACCGCCGACGTAGTTCGCGTTGTGGGTTTCCATCGCGGCGGTGGTCATCGTGTGGCGGTCGAGCACGACGTCGCGGAACCCCGGTGCGAAGCGTTCGATCTGGCGTTCGATCACGTCGGTTTGGTCGCGGGTGGAACCGTTCGGTACGTGACAGTAGGCCCATGCCACGTGCGCGCCGATGGGGGCGCGGCTCGCGTCCATGACCGTAGGTTGGACGACGATGACGTACGGGCGATCCGGGTGGTTGCCCGCGGCGACTTGCGCCTCCGCGGTCGTGATCTCCTCCAGCCGACCGCCGACGTGAACGGTGCCGGCGCGCCTCACGTCGGCGTTCGTCCAGGGGATGGGGCCGCGCAGGGCCCAGTCGACCTTGAAGACGCCGGGACCGTAGCGAAACTTGGTCAGCGCCCGGCGATAGCGACCGGTGAAGCCGTCGCCGGCGATCCGCAACGCTTGGCGCGGGGTCACGTCGAGCAAGGTGGCGCGCGCCCGCGGGAGCTTGGCGAGGTCGGTGACCTCGTGGTCGGTCACGATCTCGCCGCCGAGACCCACGAGGATCGCACCGAGCGCGTCTGCGAGTTGCTGGCTGCCACCGCGCGCCACCGGCCAACCGCTTGCGTGCGCGAGGAGGCCGAGAAACAGCCCGTAGCCCGCGGTGCCTGCGTTCGTGAGCGGCTGGATCGCGTGGGCGGCGAGACCTGCGAGCAACGCACGGGGTTCTGCGCCGTCGAACTGCGATCGTGCCAGCGCGTCGGCGCTGCGGATGGCGTGGCGTCCGAATGACGCGGCCGTGATCGGTGTTCGTGGCAGTTGGATTGGAGAGAGGAAGGTGTCGACGAGTGTGCTCGCATGTTCGACGAGGGGAGTCATGAGGCGTTCGTAACGGCGAGCGTCATTCGGCGTGAAGTCGAGGGTCGTGTCGACGACGCCTCGGTGCAGGACCGCAGCGCGTCCGTGGTCGAGCGGGTGCGCGACCGGGAACTCCGGATGACACCACTCGACGCCGTACTCCGCGAGCGGGAGTTCGGCGAACGCCGGCGATGCCACGCCCAGCGCCTGCACCGTGGAGCAAATGTCGTGGGTAAATCCCGGCTGGGTGAGTTGCGCGGATCGCATCCCGCCGCCGATGGTCGATCCCGCCTCGAGCAGCAACACCTTCCAACCAGCGCGGGCGAGAGTGATGGCACCGATGAGTCCATTCGGACCCGCGCCCACCACAACGCCGTCGAACTCGCTCATGGGCTCATCCGACCGTTCGGCGGACGTGGGGGCGCGGCATGATCACGGTTGCATTCTGGTCCGTCGTAGTCTCGCGGTCATGGTGATCAGAGTCGTGGTGGCCGAGGACAACTACCTCGTGCGCGAGGCGGTGGTCCGATTGCTGGAGGCCCAGCCTGAGATCGAGGTCGTCGGCGCCTTCGAGGACTACGACGCGTTGTTGGCCGGGGTCGAGTCCGAGTGCCCCGATGTTGTGGTCACAGATATCCGCATGCCGCCGACCGGTACCGACGAGGGGGTACGTGCCGCGAACCGGCTGCGTGAGGAGTATCCCGAGATCGGGGTCGTCGTTCTCAGCCAATACGTGGAACCTGGCTACGCGTTGGCACTGCTCGAGGCGGGGTCGGATCGGCGTGCGTACTTGCTCAAGGAGCGGGTCGGTGACATCGAGGTGCTGATGCGGGCAATCGAGGCGGTGGCCGAAGGTGGTTCGGTCATCGACCCCCGGGTCGTCGACGCGTTGGTGTCCGCCCGGGCCCGACATCAGTCGCCGCTCGATTTCCTGACGCCGCGCGAAAGCGATGTGCTCGGCGAGATGGCACTCGGTCGCAACAACTCTGGGATCGCGGCCGCGCTCGGCCTTTCGGAGCGGGCGGTCGAGAAGCACATCAATTCCCTCTTTTCGAAACTGGGCGTCTCGGAAGAGCCCGACGTCCATCGCCGGGTCAAGGCGGTCCTGTTGCACCTGTCGGAGCGGTCGTGAGCTCGGGATCGGCCAGGCGGGAGGGGATGCTGGTACCCCCTTGGAGCCACCAGTCCCCAGGGTTCCCGCCGTGAGCGACGAGTGCGAGGATGGAGGGGTGTCCTCAGTCCCCGTCCTCATCGTCGACGACCAGGTCCCGTTCCGTCGAGCCGCGCGCATGGTCGTCACGGCCACTCCTGGATTCGAGGTCGTGGGCGAGGCGATCACCGGAGAGGAGGCCGTCGAGCAGTTCGAGGCGCTTGCGCCGGGTCTCGTGCTCATGGACATCAACCTTCCGGGGATCAGCGGGATCGAGGCGACGCGCCAGATCACCGAGGCACATCCCGGTGCCATTGTGCTGTTGCTCTCCACGTATCGGGCCGACGACCTTCCCGCGTCGGCAGGATCCTGTGGCGCGGCCGGGTACGCGAACAAGGAACAGTTTGAGCCGGCGATCGTGATCGACCTCTGGGCCAACCGGTTGCTCGACTGATCCGGTCGAACGATTCGGCGTATCACTCGTCGAGCGGGACGCGGCCGACGATGCTGGTGCCCCCTCCGAGGGCCGAGTCGATCCGCACCGACCCGCCGAAGGCCCCGACCCGGTCGGCCATGTTCACGAACCCGTGACCGGAGGCGGCCCCGCTCGCGGGATCGAACCCGGCGCCGGTGTCGGTGACGTCGAACAACAAAGCACCCTGCTCTTCGCGTAGTCGGATCGTGATCGTCGCGCCATCGCCCGCATGCTTGCCCGCGTTCTGGAGCGCCTCGAGACAGCAGAAGTAGATTGCCGCCTCCACTTGCTGTGGGTACCGTTCGATGCCTTCGGCGTCCACCTCGGTCGGGAGCGTGGCCCGGTTAGCCGCGGCGCGCAGAGCGTCGGGCAGGCCGCGGTCCATGAGCAACGGCGGGTAGATGCCGTGCGCGAGGTTGCGCAGCTCCTGCACGGCGTCCTGGAGATCGGACGCGATTTGGTCGAGCATGTCCTTGGTCGCGTCGGGATCGGAGTCGGCGAGCTGGCGTGCGAGCCGCGTACTGACCGCGAGGGCGACGAGGTGTTGTTGCGCCCCGTCGTGCAGATCACGCTCGATACGCCTCCGCTCGTGGTCGGTGGCGGCAACGATGCGGGCGCGAGATCGACGGAGTTCGTCGGCCTGACGCCGGACCTCGTCGAGCGAGTCCTGGAGCGCGGAGTCGAGCTTGAGGTTGTGCAGCGCGAGGCCCACCTGGCGGGCCAGCTCGGTCAGGGCTTGGTCGTCCTCTTCCTGGAACGCAGTGTCGCCGTGGGCGCGCCGGACCACGATGACTCCGAGCAACTCGCCCGCGTTGGTGATCGGTGCGACCCGGATGGGCGGCTCATCGCCGGGCGCGTGTCCGGCGATGAAGGACGGGAGCCACACGCGGATCCATGCCGGACCGGAGACGCCAGCGCGGGCGATGACTGTCTCCTCCTCGCTGGCGAGGCTCACCTCGGCGCGCCGGCGATCGGGAACCGAGACCGAGCGCTCGAGCTGCCCACCGCTGCGGGTCCAGACCTCGGCGAGGTCGAGGTCCATGGTCTTTTTCAGCGACTCCGCGAGTTGAAGCAACAGCTCGTCGAGAGGAAGGGCGCGCGTCAACCGGCTGCCGAACATGCGGATCGCCTCATCCGGCGCGTGCTGCTCTCCGTAGACCCGGCGGTTCGCATAGCTCTGCAGCCGGGCGCGGGCGGGGACCCACAGGAGCGCGGCCACGACCGCCCCGGCGATCGACAATCCCAGCACGGTCTGCTCGCCTGGATCGAGCGAGCGCCCAACCGACGCGACCACACCGAGCGAGACGGCCACGATCAGCGCCGCGAGTCCGCCGAAGGTGATCGTCTGCACGAGGAGGCGGTCGATCCGAACTGCCAAAGACCGATGCGCGCTGAGCGCGAGCGAGAGCGGGATGAGGGCGGTCGAGGTGACCGCGATCGCAAGGATCTCCGAAGGCCACGACGCGAGTGCATCCAGCGCGAGGGCTCCGACTGTGATTCCGCCGGCGGTCAACACCCCCCAGGCCGGCCACTGGAGGCGCGCTCGAGCGGCTTGGGTCCGCGCCCGTTGACAGCGGCCGACGTATCCGACGATGCCGATCGTCGACGCGGCGGCGACGAGGATGACGATGCCGATCGCGGGGACGTCGGGCCGTTGTGGGAAGAGCCAGGCAGCCAATCCCAACGCCAACAGATCGACCGAGAACGCCCAACGTCGCCGCGTCGGACTTTCGAGCCGACCGGCGGGCAATCCGAGCACCAGGTGAAGACCGAGTGCGGGGAGCGCGGCGATCCCGACGGCGCGCCCGAGAGCGGCCGCTTCGTTCGCCGGATCCCCGGCCAGGCCCGCGGCCCCGAGCATTGCGAGCGCGATTGCCGCGCCGATCGCGGTCATCGCGGCCGCGAGGGGCTCGTCGGGTCGCTCGAAGCTGGTGAACGCGGCGGCAACACACCACGCGAGCGCCACGCCCAGGAGCTCGAACCGGCCGGGACCGAGGGGCGCGTCGGTTGCCTGGATTGCTGCGACGATTGCACCCGCGGCGGCGACGAGCGCGCCGAGACGGGCCGGCATCAGGGAACGGGCCGAGCGGGGTCGCGGCGGTGTGGTGTCGCGAATGCCGGTGATCTCCAGGGGGGTCATCATGTCATTCGCTCCTCAGCGCGGCGGCGGGCCGGATTCGGCTGACCGCACGCGCGGGCAGGTAGGCGATGGCCAGAACAGCAAGGAGTGCGAGCGGGACCAACGCCGCGAGGTCCGAGACCGGTGCCGCGGCATCGGTGGCGACACCAAGATTTTCAGCGATCATTCGCCACGCGATGCGCCCGGCGATGATGCCCAGCGGGATGCCGACGGCGAGGCCAACGACTACGAGAGTCATGGCCTGCGTCGCGACCGTGGCCCGGGTTTGCTTGGTTCGAAATCCCAGGGTCGTGAGCAGAGCAAAGTCTTTGCGACGACGTCGGGCGTTGGTCGCGATCGCGTGACCGACAGCAACGAGCGCGAGCAGCGCAAGGAAGCCCGACAGAATCCACGGCAGCCGGTTGAGCTGCATCAGTCGGTCTAACTCCGCCGGACGGAACGGACGCCCCGGAACGTATCCATGAGTCAGCTTGAAATCTTTGACAGCCGCGTCAGCAGGGGCGCCCGATTGCCAACGGAGAGCGAATCCCCGATACGCCCCGGTGTCCTCCGTTGCGATTCGGGTCAGCGCGCTCGGCCGCATGACGGCGCCGTCCGAGAGGCTGACCGGGTCGTCGAGCGTTGTGAGCATCGTGGATCCGACGATGCGAGCCGTCAACTTGTCGCGGCTGCCCTCGACCCTGACCCGATCACCGATATCCAGACCTATGCGGTCCAGGGTGGACTCCCCGAGTGCGATCTCGCGGTCGGCCCGCGGTGCCCGCCCGCGGAGCATGGGCGGGCCGATCCTTCCCCGCATGGGGCGAAATCCGCGGGCGCTGATGGGAACACCGCCCACAGTCACCGTGGTGAAGCAGATGCTTGCGATTGCCGCGATGCTCGGATCGGATTCCAAATCGCTACTCGCGGGCCCGCAGACGGAGCCTTTGCTCGTTCCTGTTCCCACTACCCAGGCGTCGAAGTTCCAGCCGTATCGGCGTGGGCTCTCGGCCAAGCGGTCGAGGCTCGATCCCACGACCAGCGCGGCCACGATACCCAGTACCCCGATCGCGGCGCCGGTGAGTGCCGGCCGGACCGGAACGGCAGTGCTTCCTTTGCCGGTCTCCAATGCCATGCGAACACCCATCAGCGTCGCGATCGGCGTCCCGAGTCCAGCGAGTACCCGGACCGACCGCGACGAGCGGGTCACCTGCCGCGCCAGCGCGGGGTCCCAGCGGGAACGCCGGCTGACGAGAACCGCGTTGAGAATCGTTATTGCCGCGCCGATCAGCAACGTCGCGCCGAGTCCGATGACGAAGGCGTGAGTGTCAACATCGAGACCGGGCGACGGTTCGATGCCGCGGGCCTGCCCGATTGGCATGAACCACGATCCAACCGTCGCGACCACTCCGGAGAGCACAACACCGCCGAGGACTGCCAGCGCCATTGGCAAACTTACGGCGGCGATGCGTTGGATCCGCGTGAGTCCGAGCGCATGCCATTCTGGTTGGTTGGGCAGCACCGTGGCGCTGGACCGAGCACTGATGATGGCCAGAGTCGACGCCGCACCCAGGCCACCGATGAGGCCGAACAGCAACAGTCCGGTCGCGAGTATTCCGAGCGATTCGTTGACTCCGCCGTCGGCGACGTGCGATTCGAAGTCCAAGAATCGCTCGCCCGCGATCGCTCGTGCCCGCCGGACGAAGGCGCTGGTCGGTTCGCCGGGCTCGAGACGGACGCGGACGATCCCGCCAAAGTCGCCGACGCGACCGCGGTAGGCACGGTAGACATCGGCCGAGACGAAGATGATCCCGGTCTCTTCGCCGATCGGGGTGAGATCCAACGTTCGCTGTTCGATACCGACGATGCGAAGGGCGATTCTTGGTCCGGATGGAGTCGGCGATACCTCGTCTTTGCTTTGCGCGATTCGGTCGGCCTGCTCCGGGGTGAAGGTGGCCAGGCGGAGGACATCCCCGATGCCGAGCCGCATGCCTTTCGCGGCACTCTCACTCAAGACCAGCTCATTGCTCCCGCGAGCGCGCCGGCCGGCGATCAGCCGCGATCGGTCGACATCCCGCCCGAATCGGCCATCGATTGCCGCGACCACAGGGCGGTAGTCGTCGCCGATCAACCTGACGGGCCAAATCGACAACTGGGCCCACGACGCAACTCCGGGCAGGCTGCCGATCTGCGCGGCGAAGCGGGGGCTGACCGGTGAGATGGTGACGGTGACGTGACCTGCTCGCGTGTCGGTGCGGAGCCGATCGAACGCGCTGCTGGTGCGCCGAGCACCCGCGAAGGCGGTGAGCACCACACCACCGGCGAGTCCGATGACGAGGCCGATCACCAGGATGCTCCGCCACCGCTTCCTGACACCGGCACCGGCGACCATGAGGACGGCGCGCATTACTCGCTCCTCAGCGCGGCGGCAGGCCGGAGTCGGCTGACCGCTCGCGCGGGCAGGTACGCGATCAACAGGACCGCGAGGATCGTGAGTGGTACCAGGACGGCGATTGCCAGACCCGGGAATGCAGCGTCGGTCGCGACGCCGATCTGGCCGGCGATTGCGCCCCACGCGAACCGGCCGACGACCACGCCGAGCGGGATGCCGAGCACGAGGCCGATGACCGCCAAGGTGGTGGCCTGCATCGCGACCGTCGCTCGGATGTGGCGCGTGCGCAGGCCGAGGGTCTCGAGCAGTGCGAAGTCGCGCCGGCGCCGCCGGG
>JANPBJ010000180.1:0-10622 GCA_031430375.1 Acidimicrobiia bacterium | reverse complement strand
TCCGGGTCTGCGCGCGGCGCAGGTCATCGGCGCCGAACACCTGGGTGCGAAACACCGCTTCCGCCTCCGAGGCGCCGCTACCCGCGGCGCCGCCTCCAGCGGGGCCGGACAACGAAACGCCGCCCACCCGGGCGGCCGTCGACTTGGATTTTTCGGCACTTGGCGTGCCGTGCAGGCTCTCGGCCATGGTCATCCTCGTTCCGTTGGAACCTCACGGGATCCCAGTAACGGAGTGCCCCGACCGTAGCACGCTCAAGAGTGCCCGCCGTCGACTGGCCTCACCGGCCTTCGGCGTTCATCTGGCGGCCGCGGGCGCGCGCCGCCGCCCGGGTGCGCGTCGATGCCATCCGAGCACTGTCCACTGTGCGTTCGCCACCGCTCTACGTGGCAGACGCACGATGAACGCCGAATCGCGCTCGTCACGTCACGTCACCTGACCGCGTCCGGTCACGACAGTGCCGAGGAGATCAGGTGATCAGGTGAACGTCCAGCGGGTGGCGGTCGTGGGGAACTCGACCTCGGTCCAGGTGAGTGCGATGTCCGGCGCGAGGGCGAACAGTCCGGAGTTCGGGTTCGTGGGGTCCATCCGGAATCCGTACTTCGCTTCGTACGAATCCACGAACCCGACGGGCAGTTCGGAAGTCTCGACCGTGCGTACGGATCCCTCCAAGACGCAGACATCGTCGCCACTCTCGAGATGCACCACGATCTCGGGAGTTCGCGCAATATTGCGCGCCTTCACCGACGCCGGGTCGGTGGAAAACCACAGCTCGCCATCGACCCAGAGGCCCCAGACCGGCATCGCGTGAGGCCGACCATCGGACCGAGTCGTGCACACCCAATAGCTGCGCGACTCGACGAGCCAGGCTTCGACCGTCGACCACGGCAATGCACTTCCGTCAGCCGGCGCCTCGGACAGCCCGTATCCATCGGCGCCGAGCAGCGGGCCCGGACGCGGGGCTCGGGCCGAAGGGGCACTCACGACTCGTCGCCTTCCAACCCGTCCAGCAGTACGTCGACCAACGCGCCTTGGAGGTAGGTCAACCAGTCGTACATCGCGAACCCGAGCGAGCGCGGGTCGTCGTCGCTCGACGCGTCGCTCTCCTCGGAGGAATCGTCCGTCACGCCGAGGGTGACACCCAACGCGAGTCGGACATCGTTCAACGCGCTGACCCATTGTTCGAGCGCCGCTCGGGCCAGGACCACCTCGACGCGGCCTCGCCGCTCGCGACCCGAGTCCAACGCCACCACCACCGCGCGGATCGCATCCGACTTCGCGAGGACGAGATCGTCGTGCACCACGGATTGAAAATCACGCTCGGCGCGATCCTCCGTGGGGTCGACGTACGCACGCGGAAACAGCCGGTCTCGGACCGCGTCGGTCCCATGGTCGGGCACGCCGCCACCGAGGAGCTCGGAGAGCTGCCGAGCCAGATCACGAAGTGCCGCGACCTCAGCCGTTTCGAACGTGAGCGCAACCCCGGACTCGGTGGCCTTCAGGCGCGTCACACCCTGTCTCGTTCCATCGTGGCCCACAGTCCGTAGGCATGGAGCCGGGCGACATCAATCTCGGCCTTCTCGCGACTCCCGTGCGACACCACCGACTTGCCCTCGTGGTGCACCTCGAGCATCAGCCGCGTTGCCTTCTCCACGGAGTACCCAAAGAGCTTGCGGAACACCATCACCACATAGTTCTGGAGATTCACCGGGTCGTTCCACACGATGACGAGCCATGGCGTGTCGGTCCCCACCACGGTCTCTTCCACCGGGGCCTCGATCGTGGCCGGCGCGCCCGCCATCGCGACACCCGCGATCAGAACACGCGTCACCAGCACACTCCCCATGTGGTCATGGCGACGCCGCACGCACCTGTTCGGCAATGCGCGCCAACAGGCCATTCACGAAGCGGCCGCTCTTCTCGGTGGAGTATTGCTTGGCGAGTTCGACGGCTTCGCTGATGACCACCGCAGTCGGAACTCCGGGCTCATGGGTCAGCTCGAAACAACCGAGGCGCAAGACCGCTCGGTCCACCGCGGGCATCCGTTCGACGGCCCAATGCTCGGAGTACTCCCGCAGCAACCCGTCGATCTGCGGCGCGTGCGTCTCGACCCCACGAAACAGCTCGAGTGCATATGAATCCGGAGCGGCCGGCAATCCGATCAGCAACTCTTCGACGCTGATCGCGCGGGCCTCGCGTTCGTAACACAGGCCGAGCGCGCGCTCGCGAGATTCCCTTCGGGGCGCCATGACATTCCCCGCTCAGGCGCGGGTGAGATACTCGCCGGTGCGGGTGTCGATCTTGAGCTTCTCGCCCACTTCGATAAACAGCGGCACCTGGACAATGACACCCGTCTCCATCGTGGCCGCCTTGCGAGCACCGGACACACGATCGCCCTGGAGCCCCGGCTCGGTCTCGGTCACGATGAGCTCCACCGCGGCCGGGAGGTCAACCCCCAGCACTTCGTCTTCCCACATGGGCAGGACCGCGAGGTCGCCTTCCTTGAGGTAGTGGACCGAATCGCCGAGCGCCTGCGTGGAGACGTGAATCTGGTCGTAGGTGACGTTGTCCATGAAGACGTAGTCGGCGCCCTCACGGTAGAGGTACTGCATCTCCCGTTTGTCGATCGTGGCGTGTCCGACCTTCTCGTCGGAACGGAACGTCTTGTCGATCACCGCGCCGGTACGCATGTTCTTCAACTTGGTTCGCACGAACGCGCCGCCCTTGCCGGGCTTCACGTGCTGGAACTCCACCACGGTCATCAGACCTTCGGGCAGGTTCAGCGCCATACCGTTCTTCAAGCCGTTCGTAGAAATACTCACAATTCACTCCGTCTTCCCGCTCTTGCTCCTACGGGGCGGGCCGCTCGGGCCACGCTTCGCTGTCGTACCGCCTGAAATCTCGTCGTGCTACCGCTCCGCTCTTGTCTTCACCGTCACACCACGAGGTGTTTGGGGAACTCGGTGAGGGCCACCGGACCGTCGGCGGTGACGACCAGCGTGTCTTCGATACGGACCCCGCCGATCCCCGGCAGGTACACGCCGGGCTCAACCGTGACCACATGGCCCGCGGCGAGGGTACCAGTCGACGTCGACGCAACCCGAGGCGACTCGTGGATCTCCAACCCCACACCGTGCCCAGTGCCATGGATGAACGCCTCGCCCCAACCCGCAGCCACGATCACTGCGCGCGAAGCACGGTCGACCGCGGCACATTCGGCCCCGACTGCCACCGCCTCGCAGCCCTGCTCCTGGGCATCGAGGACGGTCTCCCACATCCGGCGCGCCTCGGGACTGGGCTCGCCCACGCTCACGGTCCGCGTCATATCCGAGCAGTACCCATCAACAATGCAACCGAAATCAATAACGACGAGCTCCCCCGCCTCAATACGCCGATCGCTGGGCCGAGCGTGCGGCTTGGCGCCGTTGGGGCCGGACGCCACGATGGGATCAAAGCTGACGGCCGACGCGCCGCGGGTCCGCATCGCAAACTCGAGGTTGAGCGCGAACTCGCGCTCGGTGAGACCGTCCTGCACCGTGGGGAGAACCTCGGCGAGTGCGTCGTCGGCAATCGCACACGCCGCTCGGATGCGGGCGACCTCACCAGGCTCCTTGACCATTCGCAGGCCGTCGACGAGTCCGTCGGTCGGGATCAACTCCGCGGCCGGAAACCTGTCACGAAAGCTTCTCTGCTGGGACCAGGTCACACCGTCGGATTCGAGTCCGAGGCGACGAACATCGGCCGCGGCTCGCGCGAGCGCATCGTGTTGCTCAGCCTGGGTGAGCCCGATCACAACGTGGGCGGTCACCCCCGCGGCTGCGAGTTGCTCGACCGATTGGTCGCGGTAGCGCCCATCGGTCACGAACGTGGCACCGTCGGCGGTGACGAGCAGCGAAGCCGCCGAGCCGGTGAATCCGGTGAGATACCGCACGTTGACCAACCGAGTGACGAGCAGCGCATCGATTCCCTCGAAGCGACTTCGCAGCGCGCCAAGCCGCGGTCCGAGGTCCATCGCGTCGAACGTCGCGTTCGTCACGCGAGTTTCCCGGCGGTTGCTTCGATCGCGAGCCGGTACCCAGCCCGTCCGAATCCCGCGATCGTGCCGGTGACAACTGGGGCCACCACCGATGTCTTGCGCCACTCTTCGCGCGCACTCGGATTGGAGAGATGAAGCTCAACCTTGACGCCGTCGAACGCGGCCAAGGCATCCGCGATCGCAAACGACGAGTGGGTGAACGCGCCCGGGTTCATCACGATCGCCACGCACCGACCGCGTGCCGCGTGAATGGCTTCGATGAGCACACCCTCATGATTCGATTGCAGGTGTTCGAGCTCGTAACCCGCGGCGGTCGCCGCCGCAGCGGCGTCCCCCACGCAGTCGGCGAGCGTGTCGGTGCCGTAGATCTCCGGCTCCCGGTCCCCCAACAGATTCAAATTCGGTCCACTCAAGAGCAAGATCGTCTTCATGGTCATTCCTCTCGCCCATCAACGTTGCATCCGACCGACTCGAACGCGTAGCGCAGCGCGGCCGACGGTGGATCGTCCACTACTTCAAGACCGTTCGGACCCGGGAGCACGAAGGTGAGGCCACCACTCGCCTTCTTGTCCCGCGCCATCAGCTCGAGCAGCACAGTTGTGGTGACTACCTCGGAATCCGGTACCGCAACCGGCAGCCCGAGCGAGGCCGGTATCGCGCGGTATCGATCAACCACATCGATTCCCACCCGCTCACACCCTCCCGCGAGCGCGCCGGCGAACACCAACCCGACCGCGACCGCTTCACCGTGGGTCAGTTCGTGGGCGTAGCTGATCTCGAGCGCGTGCGCGAGCGTGTGGCCCAGGTTGAGTGTGGCGCGCAGCCCGGTGCGCTCGAAGGGATCCCGCCCGACCACATTGGCCTTGATCTCCACACAACGCCCGACCACATCTGCGAGCAGCTCCGGATCACGATCGAGGATCCCGGCGGTCCCGGTGCGCAGGACATCGACGAGTCCGGTGGGGTCCGCAACCACGTCGTGCATCAAGGCATACTTGGCCACCTCGCCGAGCCCGCTGCGGTACTCACGTGCTTCGAGCGATATCAGGGTGTCGGTATCTGCGACCACGCCGATCGGCTGATGGAACGCGCCCACCAGGTTCTTGCCTTCCGGCAAATTGACCGCCGTCTTGCCGCCGATAGCGGCATCAACCATCGCCAGCAGCGTGGTCGGAACCTGTACCAACGCGACCCCGCGGTGATACGTGGCCGCCGCAAACCCGGCGGTGTCACCCACCACACCACCTCCGAGCGCGATCACGGCGTCGCCGCGCAACAATCCCCAATCGGCGAAGCCCCGACAGAGCTGTTCAACCGTCATCAACGTTTTGTGCGATTCACCATCGCCCATGAGGAACAGTTCGCTCGGCGCATCGATCCCGGCCCGGACCGTCTCTGCGTACCGGTGGGCAACTGCAGCCTGGCTGACAATCGCGACACGGCGGCGACCCGCCAGCAGGCGCCCCACTTGGCCAAGAACCCCCGCACCGACCACCACGTCGTACGGCGGGTCAAGGGCAACCTGAATCGTGGTCTTGGAGATCGCGGTCACCGGGAAGCCCCACCCCTCTGCGACGCGGCCAGCGCGTCCAATACCAGTGCGGCAACGGCTTCGACGGTGCGTCCAACCGTTGATACCTCGGAGTCGGCGACCGCGGCGTACGCCGACGCGCGCGCCTCGGCCAGACGCGTGAGTGTGGTGGTCGTCGGGCCGCCGGCGAGCAGTGGACGGGCGGCAACACCGTCCAGTTCTACCCGTGCCGCCAATACCTCCGGTGAGGCCTGGAGCCACACCACAAAACCGCGATCTCGGACGGTACGGCGATTCTCCACGTCGACCATTGCACCGCCACCGCAAGCGATCACCAACGGTTCCGGCGCAGCAAGCGCGTCAGTGAGCGCGGCTCGCTCGCGAACCCGAAATCCAGCTTCGCCCTCGCGCGCAAATATCTCGGGCACGGTCGCTTCGGCGTTGGCTTCCACCACCGCGTCGGTGTCCACGAAGGCCCGACCGAGGCCACGAGCGCACCGCTCACCGACCGAGGTTTTGCCTGCGCCCATCAACCCGACGAGCACGAGATGCGGACGAGCGCTCACAGCGTCGCGACGAACTCGCGGTGGTTGCGGACGAATTCCGCCACCGAGTCGCCACCGAACTTACGCAGCGCCTCATCCGCAAGGACCAGTGCCACCATCGTCTCGGCCACGACCCCCGCGGCCGGGACCGCGGTCACGTCGGTACGTTCCTTGAACGACACCGTGGCTTCTTTGGTCTCGGTATCCACGGTACGCAACACCGGACGATTCAATGTGGCCAAGGGCTTCATCGATGCCCGCGCCACCAACAGCGATCCCGTGGTCATGCCACCTTCGATACCACCGGCGCGGTCCGAGGCTCGGGTGTACCCGTCCGCATCACTCCAGAGGATCTCGTCGTGCGCGGCGCTCCCACGCTCTGCGGCAACTGCGCCGCCTTCACCGATCTCTACCGCCTTCATGGCCTGGATACTCATCAGCGCTTGCGCGATCCGGCCGTCGATCCTTCGATCCCAATGGACGTGTGAGCCCAAGCCGACGGGCACATCGAACCCAAGCACTTCCACCACGCCGCCGAGCGAATCGCCATCCTTCGCCGCGGCCTTGATGGCGCGCACCATCGAAGCTTCGGCGTCGGCATCGAAGCACCGCACCGAGGAGTCATCGATCCGCGCGAGATCGCCGGCAGCAGGTCTCGGTGCATCGTCTCCCACGGCGGCCTCACCCATCCGCACGACGTGCGACAGCACCGAGGTTCCGATCTCGGCCAGCAGCGCCTTGGCTAACGCCCCTGCCGCCACCCGGGCCGCGGTCTCCCGGGCGCTGGCCCGCTCGAGCACGTTTCGGGCGTCGATGAATCCGTATTTCTGCATTCCCACCAGATCGGCATGGCCGGGCCGTGGCTGGGTGAGTGGCTTCTCGGTCAATCCCGGCGCGGGTGACATTTCTTCTTGCCACTTGGGCCACTCTGTGTTGTGGATGACGATCGACACCGGAGATCCGAGCGTCGAGCCGTGGCGGATCCCGCCGAGCAGCTCCACGTCGTCACGTTCGAACTTCATTCGGGGTCCGCGACCGAATCCGAGGCGGCGCCGCGAGAGTTCGTCACCAATCTGCTCGACGGTGATATTCAGCCCGGCCGGGAGTCCTTCGACCACCACGACGAGGGCGGGTCCGTGGGATTCCCCCGCAGTCAGATAGCGCAGCATGATCGGCTCAGGTTAGAGGGCCACGTGCTCGGAGCCCGTGACGTTGCCAAACGGTTGCGGCTACTTGAAGACCTGTTCGCCAACGCACAGGTTGAAACTGGAGTCCGCAAACTCGAAATCCGCGCACGTGGCGCTCGTGAACGCGACCAGCTTGTAGTTCTGCGCGAACGCCTGACCGGCAATCACGGTATAGGAGGCTCCGCCCACACGGATACGAGCGGTGCTCACACCGTTGGCTTGGAAGATGTCGTCGAGTGACACGTCGGTCTTCGCCGGTGTGCCCGGGTCGTTCTGGGCCGGGTTCGTGGTGGTGGTCGTGGTCACGGTACCGGGGATGGTCGTGGTGGACGTGGAGCTGGTGCTCGAGGTCGTTCCGCCGCCGCCGCCGGGCTCTTCAAACGGGTCGCGCAGACTCAGCTCGTCGAAACTCCCGTTCGGCAGGCTCGGCTCGAGCGGCGCCGTGGTGGTAGTGGACCCGCCAACAACTTCCCCAGCAGTCGCGCCGCCATTCCCGACGGCCCTGGGCGTCGAGGGATCGTCACGCAGGAATACTTGGTAGACGAGCAACGCAGCGATCAGGGCACCGGCAAGCCCGATGAGGACGCCAGTGCGGTTCTGGGTCTGCTGTCGCCGTGACCGTCGGGAACGAGCCATCATGCGCCTCCGGTTGTGGACGAGCCTGAGGGTACCGTCGAGGAACTGGTGGCGCCGCCCGGCGCGGTGGTGGAACTGGAGTCGGTGCCGGAGGCAGTGGGAGCCGGAGTCGCTGTCGCTCCTGGAGCGGCGGCCGGAACAGCGCGAGTGAACATTCGGGCAGTGAGCGTGACGCTCAACGTGGTGGCGTCGCTCGACGCCGCGCTGGTAGAGCCGGTCCCTCCGCCTGCGGAAATATTGATGCCGTCGACGATGACGAGACGCTCCAAGTTCTCGAGCTTGGTGAGGTAGTTCTTCACTTGGAAGAAGCTCCCCGAGATGCTGATGTTCAGCCCGATCACACTGCTCGTGGCGCCGGCAGCCGGCGGCGACAGCGCAATCGACGGAAACTCAAGCCCGGCGGAGCTAGCAATCTTGGCCATCTCGATGATGAACTCGGCCTCATCCGGCGTCTTCGGGATTGCTTGATCGAGGCGCCGGAGCAGGGCTTGCTGTGCCGTCGCGTTCTTGGCTTGGGCCCGGAGCCGCGCCAGCGTGTTCTGGAGGTCTTGGGTCTTGGACTCCTCGGTGGCTACCGCCTTCTGCGCGGCCGTGAGGTCGTCGCCCTTGGGGCTGTAGATCAGAAAGAACCACGCCATGATGACGACGATGAGCGCCGCGGCGATGATGATGAGCGCGTTGCGCTTCATGGCTGCACCTTGAAGTCCGCGTCGCGTTTCGACTTCGCCTCAGCCGTGATGTTCGCAGTTGACGAGAAGGTCACGTTTTCGCGTCCGGAGGTCGACGCTCCGGCGGTGCTCGACTCGTCACCGGTGGTGGCCTTCGAAGCTTGCGGCACCCACAAACCGGAGAACGAAGGGATGTCGGAGCCGATCCGCTGGATCCAGGCGGCCACGGCGTCATAGTCGTATGCGATGCCTCCGAAGTTCACGGTCCCACTCGGCCCGCCGGAGGTGGTGGGCGCCGCGACTCCGCCTGTGGGTGCTGGAGCGGCGGGCGCAGCCCCACCGGTGGCACCAACGGTGCCCTGAAACGATGTCAGCCAGACGTCGGTCGGGATTGTGCGCGAGATGGCTTGGAGCATCGACGACCACGAAACATCGTTCGCGAGCAGTGCCTGAGTCCCGGTCGAGAGCGTTTCGATCTCGGTCTGACGCTGCGCGACATCCGCGAGATCGGCGATCTTGGCGTCGAGGGTGGCGTTCTTTTGCACCGCGGCGGCGAGCTTGTTGTTCTCGTCGTCGACCTGCTGCTGCTTCAGGTACGTGAGACCGGCCAGGCCGGCAATCACCACCGCCCCCGCGACCGCACCCACCTTGATGTATTGCGAGCGATCGGCAGGCTCCTTGCCGTCGCCACCGAGCAAGTCAATGCGCTTCCCCGACTGAAGTCCGCCGAGCGCGAGTCCTACCGGTACCGGCAGGAACGGGTCGAGGACGGGGAGCTGCTCGTCGGGAAATCCGATGTCACCAATCGCCACGTGCTCACGCGGCCGTGCGAGATCGACCGGTACCCCTACCGTGTCGACGAGTTGGTCCGCCAAACCTGGCGTGAGTGAACCGCCACCCGTCAGCGTGACCCGGAGCAGCCGAATCGCGTCCGGCTGCGTGCGGTAGTAGTCGAGCGATCCGCGGATCTGTTCCACCAGATCGCTGATCGGACGCGCCATCGCGCCGCGGGCGCGCTGCACGAGATCAAAGGGCGCGGTGTCGGCCTGCCGCTTGATCGCTTCAGCCTGATCCGAGGTGAGTTCGAGATCCCGAGCGATGGCATCGGTGACCGAGCGGCCGCCCGAACCCAAGATGCGAACGAACCTCGGGATGCCAAGCTCGTGCACCACAACAACCGTCACGCCGCCACCGACGCTCACGATCGCCTCGACCCCGCCGCCGTTGTCCGAAACCCGACGACCGACCGACCGGACCAGTGCGAGGGGAACCAGGTCGACCGACGCCACCGTGAGACCGGCGGCGCGCACCGCGCCAGTCACATTGCGAATGAGATCCTTATGGGCTGCGGCCAGGAGCACACGGCTCATCGGCTGTGATGGTGGACCGTCGCCGGTTGCTTCAGGAATCGGCAGCGCTTCGAGGACCTGGAAATCCAGCACCGCGTCTTCGAGCGGAATCGGAATGAGCTCCTGGGCCTGGAATCGCAGGGCCCCGGCCAGCTCGTCGTCGGACATGGTGGGCAGGTCGACGGTCCGCACCAGAACCCGTGGGGTTGCCACTCCAACGCGTACCGGCGCCTTCTTGAGGCTGAGTTCTTTCCAGAGCCGTGAGATCGCGGCAGTGACGGCCGTGGGATCAACAATCTCGCCGTCGCGCATCGCGCCGGCCGGGAGCGCGACCTGACCGAAGCTGGTCAGGCGCGGCGGGTCGCCGGCTTCCAACTCCGCGACCCGGACCGCATTGGTCCCGATGTCGAGTCCGATCAGGCGACGGGCCACTGGTCGGAACCCCCTTCTGCGTTCATCCCGACGACACGGTCGTCGAGGTAGCGGGCGACATCTCGCTCGCGAATACGAAGGTGCTTGCCGACTCGGATGGCCGGCATCTCGCCAGCTTTGATGAGTCGGTACACCGTCATGGTGGACACTCTCATGACGTCCGCGACCTCTCGCGCTGTCAGAAGATCATGGGGAATCGGCGACGCCACTTTGGTTGCCCCTCGTTGACTTTGGGCACAG
>JANPBJ010000179.1:0-32483 GCA_031430375.1 Acidimicrobiia bacterium | reverse complement strand
CGACCGCGACTTTGTCGGCGGCGGTCAGCTCCGGGAACGCCCCAGCAGCGCCGGTGTCCTGATTGATGGTGCCAATCACGATCGGGGAACCGGTGGCAACGGTGGCCTTCTTCGGGAGGTAGGGCGCGAGCATCGTGCCTGGCGGTGCGCACGCAACGATGGACGCGGCCTGTTTGCAGTCGGCGGCAGTCTTTCCGAGGGTGGTGCTGGAGCTTCCGACGCCGGCGTTCGGCTTCGCTGATTCGCTGCAGCCGGTAGCGAAAAGCGCGAGGACAAGTCCCATGGACGCGACGACTTTGTTACTAGGCAACGGATCCCCCGAATCAGAAGCTGAACGGAGCACTTTAACGGCGTTCACCGAGCCGCGGCAATCAGGATCGGCGGTCACCCGGCGCTGACGTTCGAAATGGTGTATCTGTCCCGGCGACCCGAGGTTCGCGAGGCGCTAGTCCATCGTGTGAACGGTTCGTTCAGTGTCGAGCATCCACCTGGGTCAATGCAACGACCATGGGCTCCATGCTGCGGGCCGGGTTGGGAAGATTCACGACGATGCCCGCCGGCGAGTCGTGCCACCGCCGGGCTTCACCGTCGATGGTCGTGACCGTGGTTGTGGTGGTGGCGCGTACATCCGGCAGGGTGATCCGAGCCTGCGTGCCGCGTACGAACGCGAACACGGTGTTGTCGCGTGCGGTGTACCGAAGCGGATGACCTTCGAGCGTGGTGGTCCCGGGGGTGACCCAGGGACGGGTCCCGGTGATCGCATCGCGATGGGGAACTACCCACTCGCTCAACCACGTGAGGCGCGTCAGCTGCTCGTCCGGTATCTGTGCGTCAACGCCGCGCGGTCCCACGTTGAGGAGCAGGTTCCCGCCCTTGGCCGCGACGTCGGTGAGCAGCCAGAGCAGGTCATCGTGGGTGACGAAATGCTCGAGTCGCGAGTTGGCGTTGTAGCCGAAGCTGCGGTCCATCCCGCGCACTGTCTCCCAAGGCTCGCGCCGTATGTCGGGGAAGGTGAGGTACTCCGGGGTGCGAACATCGAAGTGGGGAGGCTTCGGGGGCAACAGTCCGGTATCGCGGCGAGCCTGTCGACGCGAACCCGCGTCGATCAGCCGAGCGCCGAGGTTGGTGCGCGCCGCCGCGAACAGCGGGTTCCATGGCATCCACCGGTCGTTGATGACGCCGTCGGGGACCCGTTCGTAGTAGTTGCACAGCAACGGCCAGAGACGATTGGCCTCGGTCGGCCATGCGACGTCGTTCCACACGACGCTCGGCCGATACCGCTCGATGAGTTCGCGGACTTGCGCTTCCGCGTAGGCCGGGTAGTTCCCGCGGGGTATCGAGGCGATCGCGTCGGCCATGGAACCCATGGGGCGGGGCTCGAAGCTCCAGTCGAGTCCGCCGCAGTAGTAGATGCCAAAGCGCATCCCCGCGCCGCGTACGGCCTCGGCCATCTCGCCGACCACATCGCGCGGCGAGTGCCATGCCGAACGGTGGGGGTGGGCGACGTCGGTGGGCCACAGGCTGTAGCCATCGGCATGCTTGGCCACGAACACCACGTACCGCGCACCGGTGGCCGCGAAGTGCGCGGCCCATTCGTCGGGATCCCACTGCGCAAGGCCGTCCTGCCAGTCCGCCGCGAATGCCGCGTAGGGCCGGTCGCCGTGCACCTCGTGGTGGTGGCGCGCCACCGCGCTGTCGGGGAACCGCATCGAGTTTTCGTACCACTCGCTGTACGGCGAACGGACCAGCGGATTGGGATCGGAGGACTGGAACAGCTCACCGATTTCCGAGTCGACCGGAGCAAAGCCCGGGACCGATGCTGGAGTCCAATGCACGAAGATCCCGAGCTTGGCATCGCGCCACCACGCCGGAACCGAATGACGACGCAGCGTCCGGAGCAGGTCGCTGCGTCGGCTCATGCCCGCATCGTAGGAGCTGAGGCGTGTGCGAAGGCGGGGACGGTTGCTGTCACCGAGAGGTTCCGCCTGCGCCCGAAGTCACAGCGTTGATCCACGGTCCCGGTCGGGGTTCAGCAGGTACCGTCGGCGGTCATGAAACTTTCACCGCGCTACGACGCACTCCCCATCATTTCGATCGACGGACGCTGGGACGATCACGTGGTACCGGTCGCGCGTCAGCGCCGCCGGTTCGAGGCGATGTTGGCCGGACTCGATGAGCCGCAGTGGCAGGCCGCAAGCCGGTGTGCTGGTTGGACCGTCCAGGATGTGGTGGCCCATATCGTCGGCGTGAACGTGTTCTGGGAAGCGTCCGTTGCGGCCGGCCTTGCCGGTAACCCCACGCGGGTGCTCGCAGCCTTCGACCCCGCCGCGACGCCGCCGTTGATGGTGGAGCCGATGCGGACGCTCACACCAAACGAGGTGTTGGACCAGTTCATTTCGTCGAACGACGGCTTCCTCGGCGCACTCGAGGGGCTCGACGATCGAGGGTGGTCCATGATCGCGGAGTCGCCTGCCGGTCATGTTCCGGTTCGGTTGCTCGCCAGTCACGCGCTGTGGGACTGCTGGATCCACGAACGCGATGTCGCGCTGCCGCTGGGGCTCGATCCGGTGAACTGTGCCGACGAGGTCTGCGCCTCGCTTCGGTATGCCGCCGCGTTGAGTCCGGCGCTGGCGCTGAGCATTGCGAACGAATCGACGGCCGCCGTCACCCAACGATTCGCGGTGGAAGCAACCGATCCGGATACGCACTTCGTGCTCGACGTTGGCGAGTCGGTCGCGGTGCACACTGGCCCCGCGCCGGACGGCACGCCCTGTCTCCGCGGCGGATCGGTGAGATTGGTCGAAGCACTGAGCCTGCGGGCACCGTTGCCGGCGGCAACTCCGCCTGAGTGGCGTGTGGTGCTCGGCGCTCTCGAGGCCACGTTCGACGCCGCGCCCATCAGCTCCTGATCTCCAGCGCGGCCACGCGAGTCATGCCAGGCTGCGCCCCATGACCGCGGACCCGCTCGATGCCACTGGCGGGGTTCCCTACGCCATCCTCGCCCACCTGCGCGCCGAGTGTCCCGTCTCCACGACGGTATCGGGAGCCGTGTACCTCGCGGGCCACGACGACGTGCTCGCGGCGACGAAGAACATCGAGACGTTCCAGGCCAGCTTCCGTGAACCCGGTGTGGTGGTGTCGGCCGAAGAGCAACTCATCAACGAGATCCCCGAGCCGCGCCATAGCGAGATCCGCCGGATCATCAACTCAGCCATCGCGCAGCATCGCGTCGGTCGAGTCGAACCATTTGTCCACCAACTGTGCAATGAGTTGCTGGACGGCATCGTCGCTCGGGGTGGCGGTGACCTCTTGGCCGATTACGTGACGCCGATTCCGGCCACGGTGATCGCGCACATGCTGGGTGTCGAACCGGATGACCATTGGCGGTTTTCCGAGTGGTCCGACCTCGTCGTGCAGTCCAGCTATGCCACCAAGAATCGCCGCGAGGATGGCGCCGACGGAGAAGGTCTCGCAGGGGTCGCGCCGGAGTTCACCGCGTATCTCGACCTCATGATCGCCCAGCGCAAGGCTGCGGCGGAACCTCCCGACGATTTCGTCACGCGGTTGATCCACACCGAGGTCGACGGCGTTCGGTTGACCGACCTGGAGATGCGGACTCAGCTCGCGTTCTTGCTCATGTCAGGGAACGAAACCACCCGCCATCTCATCGGCAACCTCCTCGAGACGGTGTGCGCCGACGCCGATCTGTTCGCCCGACTCCGGGCCGAGCCGGAGCTGATACCGGTCGCGGTCGAGGAGTCGTTGCGCCACGACTCGCCGATTCATGTGCTGCTCCGCGATTGCATTGCGGCCACCTCAGTTTCCGGGGTCGCAATTCCGGTGGGGGCCAAGGTCGCGTTCGGTCTTGCCTCCGCGAACCGTGATGAGCAGACCTACACGACGCCGGACGCGTTCCGTATCGATCGCCCAAGTCCGAAGGACCACCTCGCATTCGGCGGAGGCCCCCACGTGTGCCCCGGCGCGTCCTTGGCGAGGCTCGAAGGTCGGATCGCGCTCGAGGTATTCCTGGACCGCGTCGCGACCGCGACTCTCGATCCGGGTTACGAGCGCGAACCGGTCCCGGTGTTCTGGGCCAATGGTCCCCGACACCTCCCCGTGACCCTCACCGGCGCACCTTCATCGGTACTGTGGGCGCCATAACTCGAACCACGGTGAGTCGCCAACGTTCGCTCGTTGCCGGGGCGCTGCTCGCGGCACTGCTCTCCACCGTTGCGATCACCGTGGTGATCCAACTCTGGAATGTGGATCTTCACGTGCCGTTCCAGTACGCGCACGCCCCCCGCGACGACGAGCAAGACGCCACGCTCGACATGATGTTGATCAAGAACGTGCACGAGGCCGGCTGGTTCAACAGCAACCCGCAGCTCAACGCCCCGTTCAAACAAGAGTGGGCCGAGTGGCCAATGGGTGGGGATCTTCTCGCCTACGGAATCAAGAAGGGGATCGTCGACGCCACCGGCGATGTCCCGCTCACGTTCAATCTGTTCTGGCTCCTGACGTTCCCGCTCACCGCGCTCGTGGCGTTCCCGGTCATGCGCACGCTGCGGTGTTCGTGGTCAGCCGCGCTCGTGGGTGCGGTGCTCTTTTCGCTGGCGCCGTATCACTTTCGCAATGGCGCGGCCCACGAGAACCTGGCGTTCTATGTGGGCATCCCGATCATCGTGGCGTTGTGCATGAAGGTGCTCGGCCCCGATTCCGGGCTGCCGTCGGTGCGAGCCTTCCGTCATCGCGCCGCCTGGTGGCGAATCCGGTGGTGGCTGCTCGGGACGGTGCTGATCGGTGTGACCGGGATTTATTACCTCGCGTTCCTGCTGTCGCTGCTCGCGATCTGCGCGACGGTCGGCGCGCTGGCGCATCGCCGCCCCGGTCGGCTGGTCATGGCGATGCTGTTCGGCGTCGTTGGCCTCGGCGCATCGGTGCTGGCCAACCTGCCCACCTTGCTGTTCCGTGCTCAACACGCCAGGAATATTCTCGGCATTCCCGATCGGAAACTTGGAGTGGCGGAGTTCTATCCGCTGCGGATCGTGGAGCTGTTGAGCCCAATCACCGCTCATCGGTTCGGGCCGTTCGCCGCGCTGGCAGACCGGCTCCACGAGCCCGGACTCCAGGGGCTGGGGACCGCGCAGCTTGGACTGGCGGCGGGCGTCGGCTTCGTGATCGCCATGGTCGCGCTCCTCGTTCGCGTGGTGCGCGGCGGGGATCATCGCGGGTGGACGTTCGAAGCTCGGCTCGGAGTCGTCGTGCTGGCGGCGCTCATCCTCGCGACGAAGGGTGGAGTGAGCCGGCTGTTGGAGCTCACGGGGCTCGGAGGAATCCGCGCCTGGACGCGGATAGCGATCGTGGTGGCGTTTGCGTGCCTCGTGGTGTTCGCCCGGCTGCTGGACCGAGTGCGGGTGTACATCGTGCGTGGTGCGTCGGGCCGCGCGTTTCGTCGGCCTCGGCTGGCGTGGGTATCGATCCTCGCGGTGTTGCTCGTGGGTTGCGTGCTTGATCAATCGTCGCCTGCCCTGATGCCCCAAGCAACGACGTCGAATGCGGCCAGGGCCAACACCGCGGCACGAGAACATCGCTGGCATGCCGATGAGGCGTTCGTCGCGTCGCTCGAACGACACTTGCCGCGTGCCGCGATGGTGTTTCAACTTCCGGTGGCCGATTTCCCGGAGCACGGTGTTGTAGAACGCATCTCGGCGCATGACCCGATCAAGGAGGGCTACCTGCACTCGCGGAGCTTGCGCTGGAGCGCGGGCGGAGTCCGCGGTCGCAGTGGAGAGTGGCAATGGCCAGCCTCGGTTCTTCATGTTCACGAACTCGTGCGGGGTCTCTCGGCGATGGGCTTCTCGGCGCTGATGATCGATCGCTCGGGGTTTCCCGACGACGGTGTGGTCGAGGTGAAAAAGTTCAGACGATTGTTGGGCGCACCGATCGTGACCGGGGGTCGCCGGCTCATCGCGTGGGACCTACGGTCAGCTGCGGCGGCATCGCTGAGCAGCGTGAGTTCCACTGATCGCCAGAAGCTGGTGCGACGAATGTTGAACGCGCCACGGCTCTACATGGCGACTGACGCCGACCCGATTGTCGGTCGAGGTGGCGCCGAAGAGATCTGCGCGCGCGGGTCCATCTCGCTGGTCAATCCGGGGCGCAAGGCCGTCAATCGGAATCTGGCGGTCACGCTCACTCGCAGATTGTCCAATGCGTCTCGTGGTCGTCTGATTGTCGGGAGTCGTTCCGTGCCGATCCCGGCCGACGGGTTGTCGCAGGTGATGCTGACGAAGGTGGTCCCGGGAACGACCAAGATCAAGGTCTTGGTCCAGACCCCGGGAGTGCGCTGCGAGTCCGCGCCGCCCGACACGCTCCCCACTGTCTCGGCCCGGCTTCGACTCGCCCGGTAGGAGTCGGCCGGTAGGAGTCGGCCAAGGCCGAAATTTGGGACGGAATGCGGTCGAAACCGTCGTGAGAGGACGTCGGCGATGGTCTGGCGGTTGACGCCGGCGCGGCGGTGGTGCTGAGGTTCCCGCACTCAACCGAACGGGAACCATGCGTCGCCAGCTCTTGCACCCCCGAACTCTCGCGCTCTTGCTCGTCGTGGTTGTGCTTGGGGGCACCGGTTGTAAGTACCGGGTCGCGGCCACCGCGGGGATCTCCACGAGCGCATATTTCGCGGGACGATCACCGGGCGACCAGACGCTCGAACTCGCGCGGCTCGCGCAAACAGGTGCGCACTGGGTTCGCCTCGATCTTGAGTGGGATGTGGTGCAGGCCGACGGTCCGAACGGATGGAACTGGCAGTCGTTCGATACCCAGGTACAACTCGCGGAAGCGCAGGGCCTCGAAGTCCTCGCCGTGGCGCTTTGGACGCCGGGATGGGCCAACGGCGGCCGCGTGCGAACTGCACCGCCCGACGACGCTTCGATGTTCGCGCGATTCCTCGCAGCCGCGGCCGGCCGTTACCGGTTGGGAGGAGCCCTCGGTACGCGCGTCCGCGCGTGGGAGATCTGGAACGAGCCGAACAACCCGCCGTTCTGGTTGGGTGCACCGGACGCAGGTGCCTATGTGAGGTTGCTGCGCGCCGCGTATCTCGGGGTCAAGGTTTCGGATCCGAACGGCATTGTGGTGAGCGGTGGCCTCGCTCCGAACGGCGACCTGAACCAAGACCCGGGGAACGGCCAACACCCGGTCAACTATCTCAAGGCCATGTATTCCGCCGGTGCCGCCGGGTACTTCGATGCGTTCGGGCACCATCCCTATGCGCCGGTCCCGTATTCGCCCCTCACCGATGGCCCGGGCACCATTGGTTGGAACTCGTTCGCGTACACCCAGACATTGCACGAAGTGATGACGGCTCACGGAGATGGGTTCAAGCAGATCTGGGGTACCGAGACGGGGCCGCCCACTGGGTCGTGCGCGGGCTGCGTTTCCGAGGCGACGCAACGTCAGTGGTTGGCCGAGGAGTACTTGCGTTGGCGCTCATGGCCGTTTGTCGGCCCATTGTTGTGGCACTCCGGGCGTGACGATTCCACCGGGTCGGCCGATCCGGACGCAAACTTCGGGCTGTTGCGGTCCGACTTCACGCCGAAGCCGGCCTTCGACTTTGCCACTGCCCTCTGGTGAGGCCAGTCTTCCCGATCCACTAAACGGTGTTAAGTTCTGGACCGGTCGGATCATCAGAGGGGTAACTGTGACGCTCGATCAAGCAACCGAAACCGTGTGGTGGATGACCGGGAACTACGCCCCGATCACCGACGAGCTGACGGTGGAGCATCTCCCGGTGGAGGGTCGCATCCCCGCCGAGCTCAACGGGAGCTACCTGCGGAACGGTTTCAACCCGCCGGGCGCGGTGCCGTTCCACTGGTTCTTCGGTGCCGGCATGGTGCACGGCTTCGAGCTGGCCGACGGGCAGGTGTCGTATCGCAATCGGTACGTCCGCACGCCGTATCTCGAGCAAGACATGGACCTGATGACGGCGGTGGGTGACCTGCGCGCGTCGCCCGCGAATACCAACATCGTCCGTCACGCCGGTCGACTGCTCGCCGTGGAGGAAGCGCACCTTCCGTGGGAGATCGGTACGGACCTCTCGACCATTGGCAGCGTCGACTTCGACGGCCGCCTCACCACTCCGATGACCGCGCATCCGAAGATCTGTCCGATCACCGGCGAAATGTTGTTCTTCGGATACCAGTTCATGAAGGAGCCGTATCTCACCTATCACCGGGTGAGCGCGCAAGGTCAGCTCGTGCAATCCGAAGTGATCGATATTCCGCGCCCGGTGATGATGCACGACTTCACCATCACCGAGCACTACGCGATCTTCTTTGACCTTCCCATCGTGTTCTCACCCGACCGTGGCTTCGCGTTCGATCGGGAGGCCGGTGGCCGCATCGGTGTGATGCCGCGCACGGGAACGAATGCCGACGTCACCTGGTACGAGGTCGAGCCGTGCACCGTGTTCCACGCGCTCAACTCGTACGAGCGCGGCAACGAGATTGTGATTCAAGTGTGCCGGGCGGGTTCGATCATGGCCGGGGGAATGGACGACCTCGGTGATGCCTCCACTCTGTGGCAGTGGACGATCGATACCGCTTCGGGCACGGTGACCGAAGTTCAGCTCGACGACCGCACCGGCGATTTCCCTCGCGTCGACGACCGTCGGGTGGGAATCCCCGCTCGCTACGGTTACGTGGCCGGACTGATGCCGGGAGTGTCGCCCACGTTCACATCCGAGATCTTCCGATACGACCTTGAGGCCGGTACCTCCCAAGTCCATTCGTTTGGTGGAGCCGGCACGCACGTCTTCGAGCCGGTCTTCGCTCCGGCCGGACCGGACGCGGCCGAGGACGAAGGTTGGGTCATGGTGCTCAGCCACGACGACACCACCGACGTCACCACGTTCAACGTGCTCGATGTCCAGGACTTCACCGCGCCGCCCGTGGCCCGGGTTGCGTTGCCGCAGCGTGTGCCGTTCGGAGCGCACGGCAACTGGATGCCCACCGCGGGGTAGTTCCGTGAGCGAACTCGTACGATTTCAGTCCCTGAAATACGGAGGTGCTGGAGCGTGAACTACTTGGACGGCAAGGTGATCGTGATCACTGGCGCGGGCAGCGGCTTCGGCCGGTTGGTCGCGGAGATGACCGCGGCCCGCGGCGCGAGGGTGGTGGCCGCAGACATCGACGAAGTCGCGGTGCGCGACGTGGTCGAGGGCATTGTTGCAACGGGTGGCGCGGCGACGCATCGGCGGGCCGACGTCACCCTGCGGTCGGAGATCAACGAACTCGCCGCGTTCGCGGTCGACACGTTCGGTGCACTGGATGTGATGGTGAACAACGCCGGGGTAATGCCGCTCGCGTTCTTCTCGGATCATGCGCTCGCGGCCGACGCGTGGGACCGCTGCATCGACATCAACTTCCGGGGCGTCCTCAACGGAATCACTGCGGTGTACGACCAGATGATCACCCAGGGCCGCGGCCAGATCGTGAACATCTCTTCGATCTACGGCAACTTCCCGAACGCCGGCGCCGCGGTCTACGGCGCGACGAAGGCCGCGGTAAACGTGTTGTCCGACGCCTTGCGGATGGAATCGCAGGGAAAGATCAAGGTGACGACGGTGCGGCCCACGGGCGTTCCCGGCACGGGTTTGGGTGCGGGCGTGTTGAACCTCGACGCGTTGGTGGGCATCCTCGGTGCGAATACGGCGAGCTACATGGACTCGATCGTTGCCCACATGAGTGGCACGCTCCCCGATGCGTTGGCCGACGTCGATCGGGTGACGTACTGGACGATCTCACCTGAGCAGCTGGCCGAACAGGTCGTCTACGTGATCGACCAGCCCTGGGGTGTGTCGATCAGCGACATCACGGTGCGAGCCTCCGGCGAGGAGTTCATCCTTTAGCTCGTACCCCGGTTGAGCATGCGTCGCTGGACTTCGTGCCAAAGATCGCGATACGCGATCGCTGGCGCACTCGCGCGCGACGTCGGCAGGAGCGGAGCGCGGCGCAACGCCATCGTCTCAATCGCGACCGCGGAGGGAATGACGGTGTGCAAGATCGCGGCGTCGAAGGTCGGGGTACTGGCGATGAGTTCACGGTGGATGCGCTTGCGTCGATCTACCATGGAGAGGAAACCCAGCGCCTGGAGTGCATGCAGCCGACGGTTGGCATGCACATAAGCGCGGAGCTGCTCGAAGGCGCGCATCGGCAATGTCGAAGGCACGATAGGTACGAGCGCGAGGTTCGAGGCTCGGACCGCGCTCTCATTCGCCAGGGTGATGCCTGGCGCACAATCGATGAAGATGACGTCGTAGCGGTTGCGGACCGGGCGCACGATCTCGGCGAGGCGGCGTTTGGGTTTGCCGCGGGCCGAGAGATCGAGATCGAGATGGCGCAGGGAGAAGTCGGCGGGCACGAGGTCGATCTCGAGCCACGGAGTCGGGACGATCGCCTGCTTGAGTGCGAACCCCTTCGTCCCGATGGTGCGTGCGCCTCCGGGCAGCTGCTCGTCCACTCCGAGCGTGTAGGTCGCCCCTCCTTGCGGATCGAGGTCCACCACCAACGTTCGCAGACCTCCGATCGCGGCCTGCGCCGCGAGGTTTACGGTGGCCGATGTCTTGCCAACGCCGCCCTTGATGCTGAGCAACGAGATGATCAGAGCCACGCGAGCACCTCTCGACGATCGAGCTGGCGCCAGGCTTGGCGCCAGCGGCGCGCGTCGGACTCATCCGCGGCCCGGGCGATGCCCGCGGCCTCACCCGCGCTGAAGGCGAGGGAGGGCTCGCGTTTGCCGATGTCGCGAAGCCGGCCGATCAGCACGTCGGTGTCGTGGAGCGCGCCGAGCTCGTCTTGAACCTTTCGCAGCCGGCGAGCCATGGTGCGCGCCGGTGCCCCGAAGGGGATCTCACAGATCTCGCACGTGTAGCGGCACCGTTTCGCGAGGATGCGGACGTGGTGGAGTTGCTGAGGTGTGGGGGTTTGGTCGAGCCGGTCGACAGCTCGCTCGAGCTTCCGCCATCGTTGGCGCACGATCGGTCGCAGCCGCCGCCGAGCGTCGTCATCGGCTTGCGGCACGGTCGACGGACGTCGTGCCGCCGAACGGAGCCTCTCGGCCACCCTTTGGCAACGATCCGACACGAGCAGAACCAGGAGCCGAGCCGCCGATTCGGATCGTTCCCGCTGGAACTCCGCGATGAGCTCATCATTGGCTCCCAGTTCCTCGAGTCGGGCGACCAAGACGTCGAGATCGCGCAGGTCGCCGATTGCGGTCATCATCCACTTCAACTCGTGGTGCAGCGTGTCGGTTGATCCAACGGCGAATACCTTGTGGCCGAGGCCCAAGGCGCTCTCGGCGCGTCGGATTGTGACTCGAGTTTGGTGAACCGCGTCGGACGAAATATCGGATCGCAGGGCTTCCAGTGCAGAATCGAAGTCGGCCGAACTCTGGCGGAGCACGCCACGGACCACGGCCCGTGTCGTTCGCTCCTTCGGGTGAGGGTTGCTTGCCCCGGTCCTTGGCTTTGCGGAAGTAGCCACGAGGGTCATCGTGGCACGGTCGAGCGATGGCCTCCAGCGGGGACCGGCCCGCCCGATGCTTGCGCGTCGGAGGTCTGGGTCGTAGGGTCAGGCGCGAGTAGGTGGCGTGGGCCGGCAGGGCGACCCAATAGCGGAGGTTGAAACCATGGGCACGGGACCAAGGCGTATTCGGGCTGCATTGCTTGCGGCCACGTTGGCATCAGGGACGGTGGTGGCAGGGACCGTAACCACGGGAGCCTTGGTCGGTCCCACATCGGGAGCCGTGGTCTTCGTCGCGGCACCACCGTCGGTGACACCGGGAGCGTTCCAGTCTCCGACGTCAGTCTTCGCGTTCAATGAGCGACAAGGGCTCACGTTGGCATCGAGCCTCGCGGTCGACATAACTGCGGCCGGGGTCTACGACCAAGGCAGCGACCTTCAACCGTCCACCCTCGCTGCCGGGACCGTGGTCGACAGCCATTTCCTTCACAGCGACAACACAACCACCGGTACCGTGTTTCGCAGCGGATCGGTCACGTTCCCGACGGACATCATCGGGGTGATGGTCACCGTCAACAAGTTGAACGGGAGCGACATTCTTGGTGCGCCAGGCACGGTGTACCCAACCGGCAACCCCAACCGCAATCTCGAGATCGGACAGGCGCCCCTTCCCGACATCATCATCTTGCCGAACCTTCGCACCGTGCAGGTCAACATCAACACCGGGAACGGCATCGACCAGGTGCGAATTCTGACGCGCCACAACCACCCGCCCATCGCGAACGCCGGCGGTCCGTATGCCGGGGCCGAAGGCACTCCGGTCACGCTTGGTGCTACCGCGTCGGATGTCGACGGCGATGCACTCGCGAAGTCGTGGAGCTTCACGTCGATTGGTTCACCGGGAACGTCGTGTTCAGCCACCGGAACGGCAACGCTCACGCCGGCACTGACGTGCAACGACGACGCGCTCGTCACCGCAACCCTGTCGGTCAATGACGGCGTGAACGCCGCCGTGACCTCTGTTGCGAACGTCACGGTCGGCAACGTCGCCCCGACGCTCGGGACCCTGGTGGCTCCGGTTGGGGCGGTCCCGCTCGGTGCGTCGGCCGGCGTCAGCGCGCCCTTTACCGACCCTGGTTCGAACGACAGCCACACCAGCACGATCCTTTGGGGTGACACCACATCGTCACCGGGAGCCGTCACGGAGTCAGGCGGTAACGGCACGGCATCGGGCTCGCATGTGTATGCGGCGCCCGGCGTGTACACCGTCACCGTGACCGTGAAGGACGACGACCTCGGTACGGTGTCCGCGTCCACGCAGGTGGCGGTGAATGGACCGCCGACGGCCGATGCCGGTGGACCGTACAACGGTTCCGAAGGGTTGCCGGTCGATCTCGTCGGTACGGCGGTCGATCCGGAGAACGACACCCTGAGCACGGTTTGGAACTTCACCCCGTCCGGATTGGATGCCGGCGGTACCTGTGCCCCGGTTGGCGAGACGTCGCTCATCCCGAGCATTACTTGCACCGACGATGCGGTCGTCGCGGCGGATCTGACCGCGAGCGATGGCATCAACCCGGGGGTCTCCTCGTCCACCACCGTCACCGTTGACAACGAGGCGCCGGTCCTCGGGAGCGTGTCCGTCACCGCGGGACCGATCGCCACCGGACAGGTTGTTTCGGTAGGCGCGCCGTTCACCGACGGCGGAACGAACGACACCCACACTGCCACGGTGACGTGGGGCGATCTCACGTCCTCGATCGCGACGGTGACTGAGTCCGGCGGGTCCGGCATTCTCAACGCGAGCCACGCGTACGCCACCCCCGGCGCCTACACGATCACGGTCACGCTCACTGACGACGACCTCGGGATCGACACCGGGACGGCGTCACTGATCGTCAACAGTGCTCCGATCGCGGCCGCGAACGGCCCCTACGTGGGCGAAGAGGGTGCGGTGCTCTTCCTCTCCGGGGACGCAACCGACCTCGACGGCGACTCGATTGCCACTGCCTGGACCTTCACGTGGACAGGCGATGCGGGAACGGTGTGCACGGCGACGGGCGCATCCACGTTGACCCCCACGCTGCTGTGCAATGACGACGCGCTCGTCACGGCAACCCTCACGGTGAACGATGGCATCAACCCGGCGGTCGTGAGGACCGCGATACTCGAGGTCGGCAATGTCGCGCCCACGATCTCGGCGCTGGTTCCCCCGGGCGGTCCGGTCCCGATCGGGACCTCGGCTTCCGTCTCGCTCACGTTCGCGGACCCAGGATCGAACGACACCCACGCCGCGACCGTCACTTGGGGCGACGCCACGTCCTCGAGCGCCACGGTGATCGAGAGTGGCGGTTCCGGCTCGGCGAGCGCGTCTCATGTCTTCGGAACCTACGGCGTGTTCCCCGTCACGATGACGGTCACCGACGACAACGGTGGTACCACCTCGACGACCACCGATGTCGTGGTGAACGGAACGCCGATCGTGAACGTGGGCGGTCCCTACTCTGGCATCGAAGGTCACGGCGTCCTGCTTGACGCGTCCGCGACGGATCCCGACGACGGGACGCTCGATGTGGGTTGGTCCTTCAACTCAATCGGTGATGCAGGGTTGAGTTGTGCAGCGACGGGGACTGACACGCTGACGCCTCTCGTCACCTGCACTGACGACGCCGCCGTGACCGCCACCCTGACGGTGACCGATCACATCAACCCGCCAATCGTGCGCACCACGGCCTTCAACGTGGCCAACGTCGCGCCCACGGTCTCGCCCGTGGTTCCATCGGCGAGTCCGGTACCGACGGGCACCACGGTGTCGGTGGGCTTGACCCTTGCTGATGTCGGCACCAACGACACCCACACGGCCACCGTCGCGTGGGGCGACGCCTCCACCTCGGCCGGCACCGTCACGGAATCAGCAGGTTCCGGAACGGCCAGCGCTGCTCATGTCTACGCCACGCACGGCACCTATCACGTCGTGGTCACGGTGACCGATGATGACGGCGCATCGGTGTCGACCAGCACCGATGTTGTGGTCAACGGCGTGGCGTCCGTCGGCGCAGGCGGCCCCTACGAAGGCGTGGAGGGTGCCGGCGTCGCACTCAATGGAACTGCCGTTGACCCCGATGCGGATGCCCTCACGATCGCGTGGACCACAACGGTGTCGGGAGCGGACGTCGGCACAGTGTGCTCGATCACCGGCGACACCACCTTGACCCCGATCGTCACGTGCACCGACGACGCCACGGTCCATGCGACGCTGACCGCGACCGACGGTGTGAATCCGCCGGTCGTGGATACCGCAATCGTCGACATCCTGAACGCGCCGCCCGCGGTATCAGCTCCGATCGTTCTTCCGAACCCAGTGGCCGTCGGCGGCACGGTGGCAGTGTCAGCGGTGTTCGCCGACCAGGGCGTGAACGACGACCACACCGCGACGATCACGTGGGGTGACGCCTCGTCATCCACCGGAACGGTTGTGGAGACGCTCGGCGCGGGCGGAACCGCCTCGGGTTCACACAGCTACGGCGCCCCGGGTACCTACATCGTGAAGGTGACCGTCAACGACAAGGACGGCGGCAAGGGCAGCGCCACGACCACGGTCGTGGTGAGCGCACCCCCAGTTGTGGATGCCGGAGGCCCATACGCCGGACTCGAGGGTGCGCCGACCACGCTGTCGGCGTCCATCAATGATTCCGATGGAGATCCACTCGACGTCGCCTGGACCTTCGCGTCCACCGGGTCGCCCGGGACCGTCTGCACGGCAACCGGCGTGGCAACCGCCACCCCGTCGGTCACCTGCAACGACGACTCCACCGTCACCGCGACGCTGACCGTCAGCGACGGCCTCAACTCGGCGGTGGTGGACACCGCGGTGTTGGGAGTGAGCAACGCCAATCCGACCATCGGATTGGTCACCGTGCCGGCCGGGGCAGTCGGAGTCGGCTCGACGGTCAACATCTCCGCACCGTTCGCGGATCCGGGAACCAACGACACGCACACCGTCACCGTGAACTGGGGCGACACCACATCGTCGAGCGGATCCGTGACGGAAGTTCTCGGAAGTGGTTCGACCACGGGGTCTCACAACTACGGCACCGCCGGCTCGTACACGGTGACCGTTACGGTCAACGACGACGATGGCGGTACCGCCACTAGCTCGGCCGCGGTGGTCGTCAATGGTGCCCCGGTCGTCAATGCCGGCGGTCCCTACGCTGGACTCGAGGGCGCGCCCACGGCGCTCGCCGCGACGGCGTCGGACCCGAACGGCGATCCGCTCGCGATAGCGTGGACGTTCGCGTGGACGGGCGGATTGGGAACGTCGTGTAGCGCGACCGGAGTGACGACGCTCACCCCGGGCGTCACCTGCAACGACGACGCTGTGGTGACCGCGTCACTGAACGTCTCGGACTCGGTGAACCCGGCCGTGGTTCGTACCGCGACGATCAATGTGGCGAACGTCGCACCGACGGTGGGAGCATTGACGGTGCCTGTGTCGCCCGTGCCGCTCGGCGGCGCAGCCAACGTGCTCACGACCTTTGCCGATGTGGGGAGCAACGACACCCACACCGCGACCGTCAATTGGGGTGACACGACGACCTCATCGGCGGCGGTGAGCGAGTTCTCCGGAAACGGATCCGTGACGGCGGGACACGTCTACGCGAGTACCGGAACGTATTCGGTCTCGGTCACGATCACGGATGACAACGGTGGGGTGGTGGTGGCAACGGCCACGACATCGATCGTCGTCTATAACCGGAGTCAGAGCTTCGTGACCGGTGGCGGATGGATCAACTCGCCGTCCGGTGCGTACACACCGAACAACGCGACCGATCCGGACGTCGTCGGCCGCGGGAACTTTGGGTTCGTCGCCCGGTACCCGTCGCCGACCGCGACTATCCCCACCGGGAACACTGAGTTCCAGCTCCGGGTCCGGAATCCCCGTGGGCACGATGACGATGATGACGAACGCAAACGATGCGGAGACCGGTGGGACGATGCGCGCACGACGAGTGTGTCGCTCAACCTGCACTCCACTGGCTATCTCTCGTTGGTTGTCGAGGGTACGAAGACCAAGGCGTACTACCGCGGGACCGGCACGGTGAACGGGGTGTCCGGGTACGAATTCCTCGTGTCGGTGATCGATGGCCGAAACACCTCAGCGCCGGACCGGTTCCGGATCAAGGTGTGGAAGACCTCGACCGGCGACGTGCTATACGACAACCAATCCGGTGCAGTTGACGCCGCCTCGGCCACGCAAGCGATCGCCGGAGGGTCGATCGTCATTCACTAACAGGGCGAGCGGATAACTCACACGCCCGTTGGTTGTTCGTCGTCGCTCCTACGGCCGTGTTTCCAGTATCCACGGATCGTGGCGTGGGTTCGGGGGAAACCGGCCTCAGTGAAGAGGTGTCTGCGAACGCGCTGGACTGCGGCGGCCTCGCCCGCCACCCAGACGCGGGCCGTGGTCGCCACGGGCGCCGCGATGAGCGCGTCGGCGAGCGCCGTGCCGGGAGGAGCGTGGGGCACGGGTGTGAGCCACGTGATGGTGGTGTTGTAGGAGTGCGCCAGGTCGACGCGTGCCGCGAGATCCGTGACTTCGATCAGGACACGAGTGGGGATGGTCGGCGGGATCGCGCCGACCAGTTGGCGCATTGCGGGAATCGCAGACTCGTCGCCGCCGATGAGATACTCCGACGCGGTGTGATCAACCGTGTAGCCGCGTCCCGGACCCGAAACCGCGGCCGGGTCACCGATGCCGACATTCGCTGCCCACTGCGAGGCCGCGCCTCGACCGTGCAGGACAACGTCGAGTACGAGTCGGTTCGAGGTCGCACCCATCATCGATGGGGTGAACGTGCGAATCGCCGGCTTCACGGAGTGGGGCAGGAGAAACTCGTTGCCGCGCCACGTGGGGATCACGAGTTCGTTCGCCGCGGTCGTCGAGATGAGGAGACGGATGCTCGCGCCCGGCTCGGTCACGATCAGGCCGTCGAGTTCCCGGCCGTGGAAGGTGATCCGCACCAGGCGCGGGTTGATGGGCTCAACCGCCACGACGCTCACCCGTCGAAACGGTGGCGGCGCTCGGCGCACTCGAGCTTCCGCTGCCGTCACCTACTTCGACCCAGCGTGCGCAGCAGGCGGGTTTCGGAATCGGCGTTCGCGGAAATCTGGAGATCGGCACCGAACATTCCGCTGGCGCGCAGCATGTCGAGCTGCGGTTCGAGGACGTGCCAACAGCCCGTGACGAGATCGGCGGGCAGCGTGGGCTCCTGGCCCGTCGCCACTGCGAGGTCCCAACCGTGAATCAACACGTCGAGGAAACGGTGGCCCGCGTATACCGTGCCGGTGACCGGTCCGTACGAGACCGCGCACGACGCAACGAGAGCGCCCGGTGCCGCGAACGCACTCGCCGCCGCGATCGCGGAGTGGTTGTAGGACCCGAGCGGATCTGTGCCGAGCTGGTCACCGTCGAGTTCGCGGCCGACCTCCGCAATGGTCGCGCCCGCGGCGAGTCGTGCTGCCCACCAATTGCCGGAGACGACGTGGTTGAGCAGCGCGCGCACGTTCCACTCCGAGCACGGTGTGGCCGCGTCCCAGTCCAGGCCGCCAATCCCAGCAACCACCGAGTGGGTGGCGTCGAGCGCGTGTTGGTGCAGCGTGAGGATGTCGGGTTCGGCGGTTGCGGTCATGGCCGCTTCATCCCTTCACGTACGAGAACTTCTCCGCCACGAGACCATCGCGGACCTTGAACACATCCACGCCGCGGATGTGCCCGTCGGCCCAGGAGTACCGCCAGAGTTGGATCACGCGGTCGCCGGCGGCGAACGTCTCCTCGGCCTCGAAATTGCTGGCAAGGTCGTCGAAGATCGGCTGCCACGCGGCGCGGATCGCGTGCTTGCCAACGCATCGCGTTCCGTCCGGTGCGGGCCCGGTGGCGTCGAACACGCAATCGTCGGTCACCAACGCCAGGCAGGCGTCGAGATTGTGACTTCCCCAAGCCGTGCCGAAGACTTCGACGATTCTGAGAGCATCAGTCATCGTTCCCCCTTAGTCCCGGATCTGCCTCGCGGGGTCTTTGGCTACTTTCTCCCCGCTCCCCGCGACTGTCAAGCGAACGGTCGAGAGCTGCGACCAAGGGGAGGATGTCCCGACGCCAGTGCTATCTCGCGTTGGTGGAGACGGATTGCATGAGTGCTTCCGCAAACGCATCGGTGTGATCACCGCGAATGGCTTGGAACTTCTCCTCGGTCCCGTCGCTCATCGTCACGAAGAGCTTCGACGCAAGCTTGCCCTTTTCGAACCGGGCACTCGCAATGTCGGCGAGGTTGATGAACACAACGATCTCTTGAGGCTGGTTGGAGAGCGATGAGTTCCGCAGCACGACGACCCGCCGATCGGTCAAGCCGAACGTCATCGACGGCATTCCCGGGAACTGGGTCGCCGTTGCCGCGTGGTCGTGCTTGGACTCGACCTTGGCGGCGATCGCACTGGCAATCATCCCACCGGCCATGCCGAAGGCGGCCTGGGATTTCATGGACTGCCGGCGGGTTACACGAGTCACGGCGAGGAGATGCTCTTCGGGTTCGTACTGAGATGACGCGAGTTGGTCGACGAGTTCGGCGAGGTTTGCCACAGGTCTCTCCTTCAGCGAGCGATACTGGGACATCGACGGTGTGCGTCACGCACTTGAGCGTGTCATCGCCATCGTTCATTGTGCGGATTGCCGCTGTACCCATGAGATGCGCACAATGAACGAGGTTGGTTGGACAATGGCTGAGGTCGGGCGGTTCACGCTGACGTGATGTCGCGGATCGCGAGGAGGGTGCTGCCCGCGGCCAGCACGGTGCCGATGCCGATGACGATGGAACCCACGTACTGCACTCTCGGGTTGAATGGTCGAGGGTCTGGCCTTCCTTTCGTAACGGCCTGCACCGTGACGTAGACGAGTGCAAATCCAAGCAGGATCGGATTCAGGAAGATGACCAGCGCGGCGTGACTCGCGACGGCGGAGCCTTTGCGCTCAAGGATGGGCACGCCGGCATCCAGCCGAGCAGCGAGTGCGGTGTACGTCACTCCGAACAGCAGCGCGAGTGCGATGACGAGAGTGATGGCCAACCACGTTGGGCGCAGGATCGCAAAGTCCTCATTGTCCGGCGACAATGCATCACTGACGCCGAGGGTGCCCAGCAGGAGGATTCCCGTGACCACGCCTGCCAGCCCGGCATTCGTTGGCAGCCAACGGCGCAGGACGACGAACGCAAGTGCCGCCATGACCCCACCGAAGATGCCAACGAAGAACACGACCGCGATCGTGCCCGAACTCGTGATCTCTCCCACGATCTCGTTGGCATCCGTGGTGGCACCTTGGACTGCGTCACCTGAGGTGGCTCCGAGGATGCGCATCACCAACCGACCGCCTAACCCGGGCACGAGTACGCCCGCGAGAACCCCGGCACTCATCGTCACCGCCAGCGTACGGATGCCTTCGAGCGCGGCGATGCCAGGTGTCTCGACGCGCGGTCGACCGGCGGCGACGAGGGGCAAACGTCTCCACCGCCAAGCGATGGCCGCAGCGATGACGAGTGCAACGCCACCGAGCGTCACGACGATCAGGTTGGTGGATCTCATTCGTGTGCCCTCCGGGTTCGAAGAGACCGAACGCAACCGGTGCGGGCCGACGTGAGATTTCGTCCGCCCGCACCAGTGAGCGCAACTCCTCGCTGGATTGCGTCAGGTTTCTAGCCGAGATCCGCGCACGCGACTTTGTTCGCCGTGGAGGGCAGTGAGAGGTCGTGGACGACGACCGAGACTGCTGAGGCACCGGCGGTGAAGTTTGCCACCGCGTGCCCGTTCGCAATCCCCCCACCGTTGGCGACGAACGGTCCACCGCCCGGCCAGATCTCGTTCGGTGGTGTCGGAGCGCCGGCGGGATCGTGCTTGTAGTGGCCGTCGGCCGCGCCCACGGCACAGGGTGCCGCGTGCACGTGCGACGCGTAGGTGCTACCGGGATTCAGGCCCTTCACGTGGAGCGACACGATGGTCGATCCGCTGGCGTTGCGGACCATATGGGCGTGCCCACTGATCGTGCCGTTGACCCCGAAGGCGAACGGACTCAGCGCACCCTGCGTGACGCCTGCCGATCCCGCCGAGGCAGCGGGGGTTGCCGCCAAGGCTGTCCCTCCGAGTCCGACTACGCATGCGGCCACCAACCAGCGCCGCGCTCCGATGTCCCTGTGTTGTGCCATGACTGCCTCCCGTATGAGTTGAGTGATCCTGTTGCCTACACCTAGACAGACGGGCGAGTGGGTTCCTCGGGTGACATGATCCCTCAGGAATCCGCGCCTGCTTATCTCGGCGGGCGGACTACGACCCAACCCGCCTGCTCATCGGGCTCGGTCTCGCGCGCCTAGTCCCGATTGGTCGGTTCTCACAGCGGTGTCCCGGCGTTGATCGCGGCACTCGTTCATTTTCTCCCTCAGTGGGTCAGGAGCGCCGCCGGAACGACGGCGATGCCATCGCGCCGGCGGTACGCCTCCGTCCCGGTGGTGATCACGGCGGCATCGAGGAGGTCGGGCCCAAGCTGATCGGCGAGCCACCGGAGATGGCGAACGTCGGAGGCGGTCACCGACTGTGCGAGTTTGATTTCCAGCGCAATAACCCGTCCGTCGCGGCGTTCCACGATGAGATCGACTTCATGTTCGCCACCATGAGTACGCAGATGGCCGATACGCGCTTCGTTCGCCTGCGCGTACACGCGTACCGACTGGGTCACGAGCGATTGAAACAGCGCGCCCAACAATGTTCCGTCGCGCGGCACCGCGGGACCGGTCTCGGCGTGGTCGAGCAATCGGTCCTCGTCAACCCCGAGGAGCGCGGCCGCGAGTGCAGGATCGGCGAGTTGGTGGACATGCGAACTCGCCAGTCGACGCAGATGGTTTCGCGTCGGCAGCCATCCGGGCACGTCATCGATCATCCAGAGCCGTTCGAGGGTGGTGCGATAGGGGCCCGTCGTCCCACGGCTGGGCTTGTCGGACTCGCCCGACGACGCCGCGTCTCGAATCACTTCGTACGAGGCCGTCGTCGAGCTGGCTGCCGCGTACGCGGTGAGCCAGCGCCGCAGCGCGCCTTCGTTGCGGATGTGATGGCCGAGTTCTTCGAAGTCACGTTCGACGATGCGCTCGACGTATCCATCGAGTTGACTTCGACGGGCGCGGCCGGTGAGTTCTCGGATCCCTGGGAAACCTGATCGGATGATCTCTTCCGCGTAGTCCGTCAGAGTGAGGAGTGCGCTCCCCTGAAGAGCCGGCTTCGCGCCGGACAACAACGCGCCCAGGCTCACCGTCGCAATCTCCGGGTAGCGCTCGGCCAACGACATCGGCCGCATCCGCACGGTGACGATTCGACCCGCACCGGAATGGGTGGCCGCACCCGGAGCCGGTGTCGCCGAGCCGGTGAGCAGGAACTGGCCCGACGTCGAATCGCGGTCGACCGCGCGACGAACCAGATCCCATGACGACGGGAAGCGCTGCCATTCGTCGATCAACGTTGGCGGCGGACCGGATGTGAGCCGTGATGGATCGCCGCCGAGGAGTTCCCTGGTGATCGGGTCGTCGAGACGAAAGACCGTTTGGGCCCGCCGCTCAGCGGTTTCCGTTTTCCCGACGGCCTTGGGTCCTTCAAGCGCGACCGCAGGCAGACCGGTCTGGAGCTCGTCCAATTCCTGGTCGACAATTCGAGGTACGTAGCTGGACACGATTTCTACTATACCAAATCGACGGCAGTGAGTGGACAGTTACGACGGCAGTTAGTGGACAGTTTCGACGGTCAGCCGCCGTTCGTGAGCTCAGTGAAACGGGCGATCGCCACGTCGAGTTGGTCGCCGGAGAACGTTTCGCTCCGCACCACACCGTCGACGATCACGGTGCAGTTGAGTACTTCGAATTCGACTTCGCCTCCATCGGCGGTGTGGCCATTGCCGAGCATCCGGAACACCGTTCCCGTCGCGCTGACCGCAGGGATCTCGGTGGCGCGGACGGTGAGGTCGGGGACGAGTCCGAGCATCGTTTCGAGGTACTCCACGAGTTGATCGATGCCGAGCATCTCGCCGTAGGACGCGGGCCGATGGTCGACCAGGACCGTGTCCGGCCCGAAGGGCGGCGTTGCCAGCGCAGCCCAGTCGCGCGTGTTGTAGCAATGGATGAAGCGGTAACAGAGCGGGTCAAGAACTTCGGCGTGCGGCGCGCCTTCACCGTCGAGGTAGAGACGGTCCATTTCCGCATACGCAGTGTCCAGGTCCTCGAGATCCCACATGATGTTGGAGATCATCGGCCCGGCGTCGGTGAACTCCATCAATGCGAGGAGCGGGAGATCGAAGCCGTGCGGGTCGTGCCAGGTGCGAATAGTCAAGACGAGCCGGTCGCCGCGGATCGCGATCGGCTGTTCGGACATCGTGGTGAAGCCCACGTCCTCCAGCCCTTGGGTCAGCTTCACGATCGCGGGCCGACCGATCACGACGCCGCCACTGACTGCGGTGCGGCGGTCGTCGCTCACCGCGTGCTCGTCGATCATGTCGCCGATCCACTCCCAATCGCGTGCCGCGAACTTCTCGGGGTAGGGCGCCAGTATCCGAGTCGCGGCGTTCGAGAGGTTGGTGCTCCACGTCTCGACCTCCGCGAAGCGGCGATCGAGTTCGGCCATTGCGGTGTCGAGGTCCTCGACGTCCCACATGATCTGGTAACCGACCAGTCCGGAGGGCGCGGCCTCGACGAGGACCAGCATCGGCAGGTCGAAGCCTTCCGGGTTGTGCCAGACCCGGCGGAAGAGCGCCAGTCCTTCGCCGCGGACGGCCATCGGCACGTTGGTCACCTTCTGGAACCCGACGTCGTGTAACCCGTGCACGAGCTCCATGACCGCGTCCCGTCCAGGGACGATGCCCGCGCTCACGCCGGCCCGGCGGTCGTCGACGACCATCGCGGGATCCGCGTACCCCGCCGCGAATTCGTCCCAGTCGCCAGCCGCGTACACCGCCGGGAACGTCTCGAGTGTCCGGGTCATAGCGTTGGTCGGTGGTTGTGCATTTCCGTCGCGCTCGGCCGCCCACTCGCTCAGGAGCGCGGACGCTTGGTCTCGGTCTTCGAGGTCGAAGTTGGTGGCGCGGCGCAGGCGCCCGTCGTCGTCCTGTTCGGCCGCGAGGAGGTAGACGAGTTCGAAGCCGTCGTCGTGGCTCATCCGGAACTCGCCGAGCGCGAAGTTATCCCCGATGACCTCCATGGTTGTGAAGTCGCGATTGCCCAGGCCGACGTTGTTGCCGGCGAGGAGCGCGTCGACGGTTTCCTCGCGATTCGACGTGCCGAAGTTCACGCCTCGACGGCGGTCGTCGCGCACGAACTCGGGCGCGTAGGTGGCGAGCACCGCATCCCGGTCGCCGCGGGCGAGTGCACCATCCGCACCGCGGAGCTCTCGATCATCCGATTGGTGAGGACCGGAGCGGCCGCCCATTCGTGGAGCAGCGCGGATGCGGCGGCACGGTCTTCGGGCTCGAAGTTGACGATGCGGGAGAGATGTCCGTCGCGGTTGACCTCGCTGACGATGAGCCACTCCTGCCCGAAGCCTTCGCCGTTGCCCCACACGACGTGGATGAGGGCGTGGTCGTCACCCACGATCTCGAGCGCCCTTGTATCGAAGTGGCTCATGCCGGCGTCCGGACCGGCCAGCATTCCGTCGACGTAGATCTCGCGACCCGCGAGTCTTCCCAAGCCGAGCGCACGCGGTCGATCGTCGGTCCGCGTGAAGTCGGGGGCGAACGCGTCGAGCGTTGCCTCGCGGTCATCGCGCAAGGCAGCGTCGCGTGCGCGCTGCCCTGCGGCGGTCGCCCGGTTCTCGAGGACCGGGGTGTCCTCGGCCGCGAGCTCGTCGAAGCGGGCCAGGGCCTCGGCCCACTGGGAGTCGGCGAAGAGTTCACGGCGCAGCCCCCGGCCGTCGGCCGCGGCGAGGAACACCTGGGCGAAGTGCCAGGCGTACTCGTTGCCCTCCGCCGTAGTGCCGAGCGTCCTGCCCTGTGCCAGCGTGGCGCGGCCGCGGCTGTGAATCTCACTGAGCACAACCACGAAGTCGGGGACCAGCTCGGCCATGCCGCGCATCTGGTCATTTACGAAGCCGTCGCGATCTGTGAGCGGGAAGCCGAGCGGTGAGTGGTCGACCGCCACGAAGTCCGGGTGAAGCGAGTCGGTGAATCGATCCCAGTCCCGTCGATTAAGCGTATTCACCCCGGCGAGGAGCGATGCCTCGACGGCGGGGACGCGGCCGAGGGTGAGGTGCCGTGCGTCCAGCTCGGTCAGCGCGGCGAGGAGGTCGGTGTCGTCGAAGTAGACCGAGCGACTGAGCTGCCCGTTCTCGGTCACCTCGACGACGAGGAGGCCCTCGATCCCGAAGCCCTCCGTGTTCGTCACCCGGGCGCGGAGCAACGCGAGCCGGTCGCCGCGCATCGCCACGACGTCGAACGAGCGCGACGCGACGCCGAAGACCTCCTCGATCGCGGCGGCGTTCGCGGCGAGCGCCTCGCGGCCGACCAGGTCGGGAACCGACACCCCGGCGCGGCGGTCGATGCCGACCACGTCGGGTGCGACCAGCTCGACCGCGCGCGCAGGGTCTCCGGTTGCTCGGGCGTCGATGATGCTCGCCCACGTGCGGACCGCAGTGTTCTCCATCGGTGGGGTTGCCGCGTCGTCCTCGGCCGCGAGCTCGTCGAAACGGGCGAGGGCGTCGGGCCACTGGTCGTCGGAGAAGTACTCCATACGGCTGATGAGGTCGCGCTCATCGGCCACCATGACGCTGACGTAGTGCCATTCGTACTCGTTGCCCTCGGCGGTGGTGCCCGCGAGGTAGACGACGAGGATGTCGGCGTGGCCCTGGCTGTACTGCTTCGTGAAGATCTGGCTGCTGTCCGGGATGACCTCGGCCATGGCCCGCCGGCGTTCGAGGAACTCGGCGCGGTTGGCGGTACCAAACCCGAGGGTCCGGTGATCGACGGTCGCGAAGTCGGGGGCGAAACAGGCGGCGGACGCGTCGCGGTCCCGGCGCCGGAAGGCGTCCCGAAGTGCGGCCCCCGCCCGTTCGACCGGACTCGGGTCGTCGATGCGGATCTCGGCCCATCGGGCCTCCAGCGCCGCGTACGCGCCGGTGAGATTGTCGTCGCTGTACTGATCGTTGTGACACAGGCGGCCGGCGGCATCGATCTCGAAGGTCGCGTAGTGGACGACCTCGTCGCCGCCCCCCGATGTCCACGTCGCGAGCGAGAGCGCCAGACGCTCACCTCGCACCGCGAGCCATTCGTGGCGGACGTCCTGGAGTAGGCGTCGGACCTCGATCTGATTCGTCACGTAGTCGTCGCGGCCGACGATGCGGAGTCCGGCGACCCCCTTGCGACGGTCGACCGAGACGATGTCCTCCGCGATGGTGTCGACCGCAGCGCTGAGATCGCCGTACTGCACCAGCCATTCGGCACGGACGAGTGCACGCACGCACGCGTTGTCGATGTACGGCGTGCGGGTCTCGGCGGCGAGCTCCTCGAACTTGGCCAGTGCGGCGGCGTGATCGTCGCGGTCGTACCAGCCGTTCCAGACGACCTTCCCGGCGGCGAACCGGGAGACCCAGTACATCTCGTAGAGGATCGCGATTCCGTGTGAGTCGACGCCCCGTGAATCCAAGTACCCCATCACCGCGTCGCCGCGGACCGAAAGGGTCCGAAAGTGCGAGACGTCCTCGGCGACCTGCTCGGCGCGGGTGGCGAGGATGCTCCGAACGCCGTCGATGCCCGTGGTCCCGAGTCCGAGCGGGCGGTGGTCGACGAATTCGATCTCTGGATCGAGCAGCCCAAGGGTCGCGGCGCCGTCGAGTTGAGCCAACGACCGGACGAAGTCCTGCGTACGGCGGATCAGGTGCTCGTGCTCGGCGCCCTCGCCGGCGATGAAGCGCTCGTCGAGCTCGTCGAGCGCTCGTCCGAAGTCCGTCTCGTCGAAGACTCCCAACGCGACGAGCTGGCCGGCGTCGTTCGTCTCGAACAGGTTCAGGCGGATCGAGGTGAAGCCATCGGTCTCGAACTCCATCTGGATCAGCGCCAGGTGCTCGCCGCGGACCGCGAGCACGGTCGGACGGACGTGCGCGAACACGTCGAGGTGGGCGCCGGCATTCGCGACGAATGCGTCACGGCCCGCGATTGTCCCACCGGAGACCCCGGCGCGGTGGTCCCGGATGACGACGTCCTCGGCCACGAGGTCCACGGCCTCCACCTCGACCTTCGCGATCCGGACCAGCGACTCGTACAACGTCCGCGTGAGCTGGTTCTCCACCTCCGGAGGTCGGGCGGTCGGGTGGTCGGCAACGGACAGCTCCTCGAAACGGGCGCGGGCGGCGGTTTCGTCGTCGAGGTCGAACATTTCCAGGCGGGCCCAGAGGCCGGCGACGCGGTGCCAGACCACCCAGTGCGACCAGGTGAACTGGCCGCCGTCGGGCGCCGAGGCCGTGGTGTCGTACCAGGCCAGGGCCGCGTTGCCCTTGACCTCGCGGGTGCGGTGGTACTTGCGATCGTCGGTGACCTGATCGTCTCGAGCATCCTGCAGCGTTATGAGCGTTGGGAGATCGATCGCGCCGTAGCCAAGGGTGCGGTGGTCCACAAGTTCGAAGCCGGGCGCCATGAACGCGCGCACCGTGGCCGCGCCGGGTTCGCGTTCGCGCATGGCGCGGCCGACGGCGGCCATCCAGTCGAGCATGTCGGCGTGCTCTGCACCGTCGCCGGCCCGGTCCCGGGCGTCGAGTTCTTGCACGGCGGTGGCGAAGTCGTCCTCGTCGAAGGACGTGCCGCGGGTGAGAAGCCCCTGCTCGTCGGTCTCGTAGACGCCGAGCATCGACGTGGCGAACCCTTCGCGGGCGAGGTGGACGCGGATGAGGACGACGCGGTCGCCGCGGATCGCGATGGGCTCGGTCGTGAACGTCTCGAACACCTCGAAGATCGCCCGCATGTTGGCTTCGAACTCGGCCAGTCCCTGGAGGGTTGGCGTGGAGACGCCGCGGCGCCGGTCGTACCGGACGAGACCCTCGGCGCCGATGCCGTCGATCCCGAACTCGCCCGCGGCGCACTGGCGCAGGTAGCGGTCGATGACCTCGGTGACGGTGTTGCCGAGGTCGAGCCGGGTCACGGCGTTCTCGACCGCGGGTGCCACCGGCGTGGTGCTCAGCTCGTCGAGACGGGCGAGCGCGGCGGGGAAGTCGTCGTCGGCGAAGAACTCGAAGCCGGGGAACCGGCCGTCGACGACGCGCGCGACGACGTGGAAGTCGTAGTCGTAGCGCCCGCCGTGCTCGGAGGTGCCGCGCGCTCCGTACGTAGCGAGTGAGGCGTTGCCGGCGACGAGGAACCGGCGACTGATCACGACGCTGTTCGGTGTGGTCTCGGCCAGGCTCTGCATGCGCGCGAGGTACGCCGCGCGGTCGCTCTCGGGCGGCCACAGGCCGCGGTGGTCTCCGATCGCGATGTCGGGCTGCATCGTGGCGAGCAGCGCGGCCCAGTCCCGACGGTTGAAGGCCGCGATGTGGTCCATGGAGGGTCGCAGGACCGCGGCATCCGCGGCGCCCTCGCCCGCGAGGTAGCGGGCGTCGAGCTCGGCGATCGCGTCGGGGAGCCGGTCGTCGTCGATCGTGACGAGCACCTGCAACCGTCCGTCTGCGTCCACCTCGCTGACCATGAGATCCGCGATCTCGTCGCCCGCGTCGGTGCGCTGGGCCAGGCGACGGAGGCTCAGCCGATCGCCGCGGATCGCGATCACCTCGCCGAGCTCGGCGGTCAAGCCGACCTCGCGGGTGGCCCGCACCCCGGTGAGGAACGTCTCGCGACCGTGCGTGCCCCACGACACCGTCGTGCGGCGATCGTGGTTGACGAACTCCGGCGCGATGAGCGCGGCGAGGTCCTCGAATCGGTCCTCGTTGACGAGGGCGACGAGTCGCTCACCGGTGCGGGTGGTGGTGTTCTCGAGGCGGGCTGCCGACCGCTCCGGTGATCCGGAACCCAACTCGTCGAGGCGGGCGAGCGCGGCGGCCCAATCGCCGACGTCGAACCACTCGATCCGGTCGACGCGATCGGACGCGTCGACGGTCATCACTACATAAGCGAGCCACTCGAACTCGCCGCCGTGGGCGTCGGTCCGGATGGATTCCTGCACGCCGAGGAGCGCGTTGCCGACGACGAAGCCGGTGCGCAAGATCTCTCGGACCGGTCGCGCCAGTTCCTCGGACACGGGAACGTTGGCGAGATAGCTGTCGCGGTCACCAGCTCCGAAGCCGAGGCGTTGGTGATCGACGGCGACCAGATCGGGTGAGAGCAGTGCCCTCATCGCGTCAGCGTCGAGGTCCAGGCCGGCTAGCGAGAGCGCCCACCCGATTGTGAGGACTCGGGCGTGCGGAGCGCCCTCGCCGGCGAGGTACCGCTCGTCCAGCTCCGCCTGCGCCTCGGCGAGCGCGTCCTCGTCGAAGTGAACGGCTCGCACGAACCGGTCGGAGCTGTCGGTTTCCCAGACCCCGAGGGCCGAGACGACCGCGCCCTCCGCACTGGCGAGCTGAATGCGAACGAGCACGAGCTGCTCGCCACGCACCGCGATTGGCTCCACCGACATGCGCTCCATCCCGACGTCGAACCAGGCGTCGAGCGTCGCGAGGTACTCGTCGGGCCCGTATGTGTCCGGAGCGGCGACAATCCGACGCCGGTCGAGGCGCACGAAGTCGTCGGCGAGCAAGGCGCGGCTTCCGGCGCGGTCATGCGCGATCGCCACGTCGACCATCTGCGCGCTCCGCCGGGAGGCACGGTTCTCGGCGCGCGGGTGGCGGGGGTCGGCGGGTTCCGCGACACCGAGTTCGTCGAGTCGGGCCAGCGCGGCGGCGAAGTCGGCCTCGTCGAAGAACTCGAATCGTTCGACGCGCTGGTCGGCATCGAACACGGTGAGAAGGTGGAAGACCCACTCGACACTTCCGCCCTCGGCGTCGATGCCGGTGTCCTCGACCGTTCCCAGCACCGCACGGTCACGGAGATGAACGGATCGCGTGAGGAGGTGCTCCGAGATCTGATCCTCGTAGCTCTGCTGGGCCGCGACGAACTCGTCGCGATCAAGGGTCGGCCAGGAGAGCTGACGGTGGTCGACCGCGACGAAGTCGTCGCTGAGCAACGAGGTGAGTCCGTGCCGGCCCGGCGTGTTGCTGGCGGCGTTGACTCGCCGTCCCGCATCGAGGATCGACGCGTACGGCGCGCCCTCACCCGCGATGAAGCGGTCGTTCAACTCCGTGAGGGCGTCGTCGAGCGCGTCGTCGTCGAAGTGGACGCCCCGGACGAACCGGCCGGAGGCGTCGGTCTCCCAGACGCCGAGGAACGGGACGACGGCGCCTGTCGCATTGCTCAGCTCAACCCGAGCGAGCAGGAGTTGTTCGCCGCGCACCGCGATCGGTTCGACCGAGAGTCGCTCCATGCCGACGTCGAACCAGGCGTCCAGGGCCGCGACCCATTCGTCGGGCCCGTGCGCGTCCCAAGCGGCCACGCCCCGGCGCCGGTCGAGCCGCACGAAGTCGTTGGTGAGGAGGGCGCGAGTTGCTGCGCGATCCCGGGCGTGCGCGAGGTCCACGATCTCGGCCAGCCGTTGGGAGGCCAGATTCTCGGCGCGCGGGTGACGGGGATCGATCGGATTGGCGGCGCCGAGTTCGTCGAGGCGAGCGAGCGCGGCGGGGAAGTCGTCCTCGGTGAACCATTCCGTCCGACTGACGAGTTCGTCGGCGTTGATGGTGGCGACGATGCAGCTGACCCGTCCGTAGACGAGGCCGTGATCGGTGACGCCGGTGGCGTCCATGACAGAGAGGAGTGCGTTGGCTGAGACGAAAACCGTGCGCATCACGTTGGAGTGCGCCGCGACGAGTCCCACGTTCGTACGAATTACGGCGAGGACGAGCTCGGCGTCGCCTTGGCCGAAGCCGATCGGCCGGTGGTCGACGTAGGCGAAGTCGGGGGACATCGTGGCTGCCATCGCGTCGTGGTCCCAAATGCGCCCCGCGTTGAGCGACCGCAGCGCGGCCCGGAGCAGGCGCGCGTGCGGCGCGCCGTCGCCGGCGAGGTAGCGCGCGTCGAGCTCCGCCTGCGCCTCCGCGAGAGCGTCCTCGTCGAAGTGCGTCGTCGAGCGGATCCGGTCCGAGTCGTCAATCTCGAAGAGCTGGAGGAACGGGACCTCGAGGCCGTCATGGGTGCGCAACACGAGCTTGCTCAGGACGAGGCGGTCGCCGCGGACCGCGACGTTGACGCTGTCGAACCCGTCGAACACGTCGAAGGTGAGCCGCACTCCCTCCTGCAGGTCGACGGGGCCCAACGGCGGAGCCGAGACCCCGGTCCGTCGGTCGGTGGCCACCAGGTCGTCGGCGTACAGGGCGGCGGCATCGTCGTACCGGCGCTCCGACACCAGTTGCTCGTACCGAGCGAGCACGTGGCTGGCTCGGTTCTCGGCCCGGGGGTGACGGGGGTCCGCGGGTTCCGCGGGACCCAGCTCGTCGAAGCGGGCCAGCGCGATCGCCCAATCCTCCGGGGCGAAGGTCTCGATTCGGCTGATACGCCCGGAGGTCTCGATGACCATGAGCTGGGCGTAGGTCCAGTCGTACTCGCTGCCCGAGCCGGTCGCCCGTTGGATAGACCGTACCGCGAGGAAGGCACGGCCCGAACAATGAACGGTGCGAAAGATGTCGGACGCGGTCGTAAGGCCGACGTCATCAATCGAACGGTAACCGGCGACGAGCAGATCGGCATCTCCCGTGTCGCCGAAGCCGATCGGCCGGTGGTCGACGTACTCGAAATCGGGGGACAAGAGATTCTGGAGCACGTCGAACTGCTCGGTCTCCGCGGCCTGGGCCGCCGCGTGGGCGACGGTGAGCATCTGGGCGTGGGCTGCGCCTTCGCCCGCGAGGTACCGCGCGTCGAGCTCGGCGAGCGCGTCGGCGAGCGCGTCCGGATCGAAGTGGGTCATGCGCACGAATCGACCGGTGCCGTCGACCTCGTCGATCTGGAGGAAGCTGCTTTCGTTGCCGCCGTCGCTCCGGAAAACCGCGCCAACCAGCATGAGCCGGTCGCCCCGAACCGCAAGCGGTTCGTAGGAGATCTCAGAGAATCCGGCGTCGAAGATGGCGCGCACGGCGGCGAGATATTCGTCTCGGCCCGTGGCAGTCGGCATCGAAACGACACTGCGGCGATCGTCACGAACGAAGCCGTCGGCGATCAGTTCGCCGGCTTGATCGATGTGCCCCGCGCGAACGAGTTCGACAAGTCGAGCGAGGGGACGCGTCACCGCGTTCTCCGCCCGCGGATGGCGCGGGTCCGTGCCGTCGCGTTCCGGTCGCGGCGGCGATGTGGTCGGGAGCGGCGCGCGTGGAGGTGTCGTGTTTGGTGCGGGCGCGGTGGGCGTTGGGGCGGCGTCGTCGGTAAGACGTTCCGACGGGACGGTGGCGCCCTTGAGGTCGTAGAGGCGGCGGGCCTCGGCACGCGCGGAACGGGCGCCCGTCGCGTCAGCGGCCGTGGCCCGGAGCGCGGCGAGCGCGACGCAGGCGTCGGCGTGGTCGATGATCAGGTCGGTCGCGGCCGCGATCTGCACTGCTTCTTCCGCGAGGGTCACGCCTGCGGCCACATCACCGCGCGCCGCGAGCACCTCGGCGCGCGCCACGCGCCACGCGATCGAGGTCTTGAGGTCCTGGCCCGCGAGCGCTTCACTCGCCGCGGCCATCGGTGCCGCGCCGTCGACGTCTCCTTCCGCGAGCAATGCACGCGCGAGCAACGCCGCGGCGCGGCCGGCGTCGATGCCGACCCCCATGGCGCTGAGGCCGTCGTACGCGTCCCGCAGCGGATCGATCGCCGCCGCCGCGTCACCGGCGACCAGCTCCACGACCCCCGCCAGGTACTGCGTC
>JANPBJ010000178.1:0-2462 GCA_031430375.1 Acidimicrobiia bacterium | reverse complement strand
CCGAACTCGAATCAACAGTCGCGGCCACGATCCCGGCCGCACCGGCGATTCCCAGTCCGAGCGCGACGACGAGGCCCACCGCCGCGCGGCGGCGCGAGCGTCCCGACGTTCCAGCCATTCCCATGCCGAAGGCATCGGAATGTTCTGCGCCGGGCTGTAGCGTCGAATCTCATCGCCCCCGGATTTCAGGGTTTCTGACCCACATGCCCGCATCAGCCGACGCCGATCGGCCGCCATCAGACCACGCGGACAGCTCCATCGGCACCGCAGCGAGATTCGCGGCGCTGGCCCAGAATCGCCAACCACTTCCGGCCGCCGCCACGACCGAACTCGAACAGGCACTCACGGGCGATATCGATCCACGCGTCTACCGCGCGGCGCTGGGTGCCCTCGTCCGCGGTGGTGGTGCCACCCGCGCGCACCGCGCCTGGACCGCCGCCGCACTCCATTCGCTCGCACCTATTCGGCGCCGTGCCGCGGAACTCAGCCCGCGGCTGGAATCGCCATCGGCCGGACCCCTCATGGCACTTGTTGGCGACCCGGACGACCTGGTGGCTGAAGCCGCCTGCTGGGCCAGCGGTGAGATCCCCTGGAACGATTCCGACCGGGCCCACGTGGTCTCGACGATCGTGGGAGCGACGGCGCATGCAGATCCACTGGTGCGTGAGGCAGCCGTAGCTGCGCTCGGCGCGCTCGGTGACCCGGCCGGACTCGACTCGATCCTCACCGCGTGCACTGATCGACCCACCGTGCGCCGCCGGGCGGTACTCGCCCTCGCCCCATTCGAGGGACCACGGGTCGAGGACGCGTTGCGCCGCGCGCTCGAGGACTCGGATTGGCAGACCCGTCAAGCCGCCGAGGACCTGCTGGATCCGAACGTTGAGTGAGTGGCGGCAGCTCGGAGACTGCTACCGGCGCGGGGTCTGCATCAACATGTCTTCGACCTGATCAAAGATCTCGACACACCGACCCGCCCCGAGCACGACACACTCGAGTGGAGCATCGACGAGATGCACCGGCAACTTCGTCTCCTGTGCGATCCGCAGATCAAGGCCGCGCAACATCCCGCCGCCGCCCACCAGATGGATGCCATGGATGATGAGGTCGTGGGCCAACTCGGGTGGAGTCTGGGACAACGCCGCAATCACCGCATCGCAAATAGCCCGGACTTGCTCCTCGATGGCTTCCCGGACCTCTTCGGGAGTGAGCACCACAGTTTTCGGAAGCCCGCTCATCAGATCTCGCCCACGCACCTCCGCCTTGTATTCATCAGGAGTCGGGTACGCGGAGCCGATGGCGAGCTTGATCTCTTCTGCGGTGCGCTCTCCAATGGCGATGCCATAGACGCGGCGGACGTACGCCTGGATAGCCGCATCAATGTCGAACGACCCGACCCGCACCGCCTCGAGCGCAACGACGCCGCGCAACGAGATCACCGCGACTTCCGTGGTACCGCCACCGATATCGATGACCATGTTGCCGAGCGGCTCGTGGATCGGCAGCCCGGCTCCAATCGCCGCGGCCATCGGTTGCTCCAGCAAATAAGTGGACGCCGCGCCCGCGAGCCGCGCCGCTTCGAGCACCGCTCGTTGTTCCACATGCGTGATCGCGGAGGGCACGCAAATCAGCACCCGTGCTCGCGACAATCGCGTCACGCCCGCGCGTTGAAACAGCAGACGAATCATGCGTTGGGTGATCTCATAGTCGGTGATCGCGCCGCCCCGAAGCGGTCGGACCGCCACGATGTATCCGGGGGTACGGCCAATCATCTGCCACGCCTCATGGCCCATGGCCAGGACGTCGTTCGACCGGCTATTGAGGGCGATCACCGTCGGTTCGTTGAGGATGATCCCCTGGCCCCGCGAGTACACCAGCGTGTTCGCAGTACCGAGATCGATTGCCAGGTCCCTACTCAGAACGGCCCCCTCCACTTCGGGGATCCCGCTCCGGAGCGAGGGCATTTCGGCGAGCGGCGAAATCGTCGATCCCCGCATTGAGCCCACTCGGACGGCGATGCCGGAACAACACGACCGAGACCCCCACCACCATCAATCCACCGGCCAATGCGAGAAACTCCATGCCTAGGTCGATTCTGACAGGGTCGTGGTGCGTAACTGCTGCGCACCGAGTCCCCAATCGTCGCCCTCGGACCAATGCTCGCGCTTCCAGATTGGCACCGTCTCCTTCAGAGTGTCGATGCAGAACCGCGCGGCCTCAAATGCCTCGGCGCGGTGCGGACTCGACACCACGACGGCCACCGAAGCCTCAGTGATCGTCAGATCACCGGTGCGATGCAAGACCGCGACCCGGGCCAGGTCCGGCCATTGGCTCCGGGCGGACGCGACGATGTTGGTCATTGCCCGCTCCGCTTCCGATTCGTAGGCCTCATAGGTGAGGCCCGTGACTCCGTCGCGTCCCTCTGCATGATCGCGGACGATGCCTATGAACGTGACGACCGCGCC
>JANPBJ010000177.1:0-31106 GCA_031430375.1 Acidimicrobiia bacterium | reverse complement strand
CGACCCGGGTTGAGAAACCGATCGAAGAGGAGGTCGTACTTGATGGGGTCGATGTCGACGATGCGCAAGCAATACGCAACACACGAACCCGCCGCGCTCCCCCGGCCCGGTCCGACGCGGATCTTTTGTGAGCGTGCATATTCCACGAGGTCCCACACCACAAGGAAATACGCCGAGAACCCCATCGATTCGATGACGTCGAGTTCGTACTCGATGCGTTCGCGCACGTGTTGGGCAAGCGTCTCGCCGTATCGCTTCGTCGCACCCTCGAAGGTGAGTTGGCGAAGGTAACTCTCCTCGGTGGAGCCCTCGGGCACCGGAAAGCTCGGGAGGAATACCGAGCCGAATTCGATCTCGACGTTGGCCCGCTCGGCGACCCACAGCGTGTTGTCGCACGCTTCGGGAACTTCCGAGAAGAGTTCACGCATCTCCACGGCGGACTTCAGGTAGTGGTCGTCACCGTGGAACTTGAATCGGTTGGTCTCGTGGATTTTCGCGTTGGTCTGCACACAGAGCAGCGCGTCGTGAGCGACGGCGTCGGCCTGGTGGGTGTAGTGAGAATCGTTGGTGGCCAGGAGCGGCGCGTTCAGCTTTCGCGCGATCTCCACGAGCAGCGGGTTCGTCCGATGCTGTTCTGGTATCCCGTGGTCCTGGATCTCGACGAAGAGGTTGTCGCGACCGAAGATGTCCTGGAGACGCGCCGCGGCTTCGAGACCACCCGGCTCGTCGCCGTTCATCAACCGTTGCAGAACATGGCCGCCAAGACACCCGGTGGTCGCGATCACACCCTCGTGATGCTCGGCCAGGATCTCCCAGTCGACCTTCGGCTTCCGGTAGTAGCCCTCGAGGTAGGCACGGCTGGAGAGTTGAATCAGGTTCCGGTAGCCGGTCTGGTTCTCGGCCAGGGCAGTCAGGTGGTAGTAGGCCTTACGGCCACCTTCGACCTCGCCGCCTGAGTCATCCACTTTGCTGTTGCGCTGAACGGGCCGCTCAGCGCGGTGTTCATAGGCTTGGTAGAACTCCGTTCCGATGATGGGAACGATGCCCACCTCGCGAGCGGCGCGGTACATCGGCAGCACGCCGTACATGTTCCCGTGGTCCGTGATCCCAATCGCCGGTTGACCGTCGGCCGCGGCCGCGGCCACCACTTCGCCGATTCGCGACGCACCATCGAGCATCGAATACTCGGTGTGGACGTGCAAATGGGTGAAAGATTTCGCCACCGATACTCCGCCGCTCCGCGAACTCCGCCAAGAGTGCAAGCCGTTCCGCGTGCGGAATTGCACGCGTGTAACTCCCCAGACCTTACCCTCGGCCCGACCCGGCGACCAAGGGGACGAACATCTCGGCTGCGGTCAGCGACCCGTGGGCCCCCACGAGCTGACGTTCGCGGGGCAGAGCCGGATCAATGAACCCCACTGAGGTGCGCGCCGCGAGCAGCACATCGCCCAACCGTCTGAGATTGGCAACTGGGACCGGTCCCGGGCCGAGCCAACCGCCGTCAACGACTTCCTCGCGCGTCATGACCCACGCATCTGCCCCATACGCCGCGCGCGCCGCGTCGGCGAGTTCCGTCGCCCCGCCGCGGCGCGCGTTCAACCAACGAAACCGGCCTTCACCGCTGCACCCTTTCACCAGGTCCTGGACAGCGGTGAGTTCTAGCCACCGATCACCGATCTCCATTTCGCCATGATCGGCCGTCACGAGCAACGCGGCCTCCGGCGGCAACGCATCCCGAAGGCGGCCAACCATGTCGTCGACGAATCGGAGCTCGGCCGGGAGGTACGGGGGCGCGAGCCCGTACTCGTGGGCCACGGTGTCGACACCCGGGTAATACGCGTAGATCAGCGGATGGCCCTCCTGTGCCAGCGCGCGGCAGCGTTCCACCAGCATCGTCGGGGTACTCCACCCGAAAAACGGCGCATCGCGGAGGTGGGCCGCGGAAAAGCCCGACGTTCGGAACTCACTTTTGGTCACGACGGGCACGGTGCGGCCGAGGAACGGTTGGTGGCGCTGAACGTCGAACGCGTCGGGAGGACGGGCGCCCCCGTCGAGAGTCCATCGCAAGACGTTGAGCACCGATCCACCAAGGCGCATTCGGTAGCCGAGCACACCGTGTTGGAGCGGCGACAGGCCGGTAGTGATCGAGGTCAGCGCACACGCGGTCGTGGAGGGCGCGACGGTGGTGATCGGGCCACCATCGAGCGCTGCGAGCTCGGGGAGATCGGCCGCGTGCGACTGGAGCAACTCCCAACCCAAGCCGTCGAGCACCAACAGCACCACGGTTCGGGCCTCACGTGCTGCGTCAGGGAGCCAAGCCTGATCAACGCGGCCGACGAGCGCCGGAACGACCTGCTCAACCGACCGCCCGCCGTAGTCGGGTCGGATCGGTTCATCGGGTGCCACGGCGGCACCGTACCAATGGGTCGCCGGGTTGGGTGCGGTCGAGAAGCCGCGGTGTGGGAGCATGGCGGGGTGAAGGTCTCCACCCGCGGCGATTACGCCGCCCGGGCGTTGCTGTCGCTGGCCCTCCACGGTACCGACCAGCCGACATCAGTGAAGGAGATCGCGGAGCGCACGAACCTCCCCCAGCCGTACTTGGAGCAGATCCTGCTCGCGATCAAGGGTGCGGGACTCGTACGGTCGAAACGCGGCGTCGGCGGCGGCTACGTGCTCGCACGGCCACCGGCGGAGATTTCGCTGGCCGAGATCCTCGCCGCCGTCGACGGCCCTCTCACCACGCTTCCCGACCAACACGACCACTGCGAAGGCCACTGCGTGCTCCAGGAAGTCTGGGTCGGCGTCTCCGACGAAATGGGTCGGTACCTCGCGGCACACACCCTTGCGGAGCTCGCATCGCGCACTCGGACCGGCCACGCGGAATCACCGCGGCGCTCTGGCGAATAAACGCGCGCCGGTCGGCAAACGACGCGCTCGGGTCCGGAACCGATACCGAAATTGTGCGCTTCATCGCGATCGTCGGCTCTGCGCTCATCCTCAATCGGAGCGAGTTGCGGATCGTGGGGCGCCGAGTGACGCAAGAGCGGCTTCCAGCTCGGGCGGCAACACCGACTGGAACCTCATCTCGGCTCCCGACACCGGGTGGGTGAACGCCAGCTCGGCGGCGTGAAGAAACGGTCGGGAGACCACGGGGTCCCGCGTTCCGTAGACCGAATCCCCGAGCACCGGATGATCAATCGCCGCCAGGTGCACGCGGATCTGGTGGGTGCGCCCCGTTTCGAGCGTGACCGCAAGCTGGGCGGCATCGTCGAACACCGCGGTGACCTCGTAGTGGGTACGGGCCTCTTTGCCTCCCGCGCGTACCGCCATCTTCGTTGGCATTCGCGTCGACCGACCGATCGGAGCGTCGACGGTGCCCCGGGTGGAACTCGGGTTCCCCCGCACGACCGCGATGTAGTGACGCGCGACCGTGCGTTCACTGAGCGCCGCCACCAGAGATTCGTACGCGTGCTGCGTTCGGGCGACTACGAGGAGTCCGCTCGTCTCCCGATCAAGCCGGTGGACGATCCCCGGACGGGTCGGATCGCCAACTCCGGCGAGGTCAAAGCGCGCGAGCAGCGCGTTCACCAGAGTTGCGTCCGGGTGCCCAGCGCCAGGATGAACCACGAGTCCCGCGGTCTTGTCGACGACGATCACGTCGTCATCCGAGTACACGACGTCAATCTCAATGTCGGGCTCCGGGCCCGGCGGCGCAGGTTCGGCGGGCTGCGCTCGCCACTCCAAGGTGGTGCCGGGCACGAGCTTTGCACTGCGGGCCGCAACCTGGCCGTCCACATAGACATCTCCGGCCTCGACCAAGACCTTTACCGCCGAGCGCGACCATCCGGTGAGCAGTGCCACCGCGCGATCCACCCGCTCTCCAGCCAACGACTCCGGCACCACAACCGGCTCGTGGATCGAATCTGATGCTGACTCTCGGGCCTCGCTCATGTGCCGTCCTCATGATTCTTAGCCCCAGCTTTTGACTTGGACGACGTGCGGAACGTGGCGATGATGAGGAGGACCGCGCCGATATCGATCGCGGCGTCCGCCACGTTGAACGACGGCCAAGAACCGAGACGCACGAAATCAACGACATGGCCGCGCAGGAATCCCGGTGACCGCACCAACCGGTCGGTGAGATTGCCGAGGGCGCCCCCGAGGACCAACGCCAATGCGATGACCGTGAGTGGGTCCGTCGTGCGCCGCAAGGTGTACACGAGCCACACGCTGAGACCGATAGCGAGCACGGCAAGGACCACGGTCGCGTTCGTGAAGGTACTAAAAGCGCCACCGGGGTTACGGACGAGGCGGAACTCAACGTCGGTGCCGATGATCGAGATGGGCGAGGCTCCCCGCGCCGCCATCAAGGACTTCGTGATCTGATCAAGCACCAAGATCGTGCCGACGATCAGCGGCACCCGCAGGCGCGAGATAGCTGTCCTATCGACGGCGCTCGACACGCTGTTTGCAATCAACACAGGTGTCGGCCCACGGGATCGCCTCCAGGCGAGCAACCGGGATCCGGCGCCCAGCGGGCGAGCACAGTCCGTAGGAGCCGTCGACGATCCGCTCGATCGCGTGGTCAATCTCTTCGACCGCGAGCCGCGCCGTCGCCGACATCATGAGGTCGCGTTCACGCTCGACGCTAATGGTGTCGCCCTCGCCCGATTCCTCATCGAACTGCGTATCACCCTGTTCGCGCTGATCGACGAGTGCGTCGGCGTCGGCCTGGAGATCCTCAGCTTGGCGCACGTGCCGGGCGCGTTCCTCGTCAAGAATCTCCCGGAGCTTCTCCATGGTCTTGGGCGTGATATTCGGAGACTGCTTGGGAACAAAAAGGCCCGAAAGTGCGCAGGTCCGACCAGCCGGCTGCTTCTTCACCGGAACCGGCTTGACCACGATCTTGACCACGGATTTCGTGGAGGCTTTCGCCGGTACGGTCTTCTTGGCCGCGGTGGCCTTAGCTGGCGTGGTCTTGGCCGGTGCGACCTTCTTGGCCGCAGTCGCCTTGGCGGGCGACTTCTTGCCCGCGGTGGCCTTGGCCCCCGTGGTCTTGGGCGGCGCGCCCTTCTTGGCCGCATTGGTCTTGGCCGGCGCGGCCTTCTTGGCCCCAGTGGTCTTGGCTGCGGACTTCGCCGCCACCCGCTTCGGCACCGCCTTCTTCGCCGCGATCTTGACCGGCGATTTCTTGGCGATCTTGGCCACCGCCTTCTTACCTGCGGGCGCGGGCTTCTTGGCGGCAGCGGCCTTTTTTGCGGCGACCTTCACAGGGGCGGCTTTCTTGGCGACAGGGGCCTTCCGGCCGGTGGCTTTGGCCATCGGAATCCTCCGGGGTGGCGACGGAACCGGGGGATGGTAGTGCAGAACCGCTCCAAATCCACGAACACCCGAAACGAGCAATTTGACGAACCGAAGCGAGGAACGAGCGGAGGTGAGCCGCGAGGTAGGCAACCCAACCCACCCGCGACGAAACATCAACGGCGCTCAGGGTGAAGCCGGACGAGCAATTCGGCGTACGAGCAATTATAGAGTGCCCGGTGCCTTTCGACCCCGTCGACCCACGCCTTGATCTCGTTGCGCTCGAAGAGCGCGTGCTCGCCCAATGGCGTGAGCGAGATGTCTTCGCCGAGTCCTTGCGGCGGCGAGCCGGGGCCCCGGAGTGGGTGTTCTACGAAGGTCCGCCCACCGCAAACGGTAAGCCGGGGATCCATCACGTCTGGGCTCGTCTGTTCAAAGACATCTACCCGCGGTTCCACACGATGCGGGGCAAGTACGTGGCCCGGAAGGGCGGGTGGGACTGCCACGGCCTACCGGTTGAGGTTGAGGTCGAGAAGGAACTCGGTTTCTCGGGCAAGCCCCAGATCGAGGACTACGGGATCGAGGCCTTCAATCAGCGATGCCGCGAGTCGGTGCAGCGTTATGTGGAGGACTGGTCAGCAATGACCAGTCGCATCGGCATGTGGCTCGATCTCTCCGATGCCTACACCACGATGAGCAACCCGTTTATCGAGAGCGTGTGGTGGCAGTTTCACGAGCTGTGGGACAAGGGGTTGATCTACGAGGGTGCCAAAGTTGTCCCGTATTGCGGTCGGTGCGGCACGGCCCTCTCGAGTCACGAGCTTGGCCAGCCGGGCGCGTATCAGGACGTGGTTGAGGACTCGGTCTACGTACGATTCCCAGTGGTGGATGCCGACTTCGATCTGCTCGTGTGGACCACGACACCGTGGACACTCGTCAGCAATACCGGCGCCGCGGTGGGGCCCGACGTTCCGTACGTGCGTGTGCGGGTGGCCGACGGTCGCGATCTCGTGATGGCGGAAACTCGCGTGACGGCAGTTCTCGGTGATGAGGCCGAGATCGTGGCCTGGCTCCGAGCCACTGATCTTGTGGGGTTGCACTATGAGCGCCCGTTCGACTGGCTCCCACTCCCCGACCAGACGTCGACCACGGACATCAACTCGTCGCCCGCGGATGCGTGGAGGGTGGTTGCCGCGGATTTTGTGACGGTGGACGACGGCTCCGGCATCGTGCACCTAGCCCCCGCGTTCGGCGAGATCGACCGCGAAGTCGCGATTGCGACCGGTCTCCCGATGCTGAATCCGGTCAACGCCCAAGCACGATTCAACTCGGACGTGGCGATCGTCGCGGGCCAGTTCGTGAAGGATGCCGACGCAAGCTTGATCGACGAGCTCCGCACGCGCGGGCGGCTCGTGGTCGTCGAGCCGTATGAGCATTCGTACCCGCACTGCTGGCGTTGCGGCACGGCACTGATCTACTGGGCGAAGCCCACGTGGTTCGCACGTACCTCTGAACACAAGGATGCGCTCCTGCGTGAGAACGCGGCGATCGGCTGGCATCCCGAGCACATCCGCGAAGGCCGCTTCGGTGACTGGCTCGCGAACAACGTCGACTGGGCGCTGTCGCGTGACCGCTTTTGGGGTACTCCAATTCCGGTGTGGCGATGCACGGATTGTGGCGACGACACGTGCGTGGGTTCCGTAGCGGAGCTCGCCGAGCGCGCGGGCCGTGATCTCTCCGAGCTCGACCTGCACCGGCCCTTCGTTGACGACATCGCGATCACCTGCGGGCACTGCTCCGGGCGGGCGGTCCGGGTCGAGCCTGTCCTAGACGCGTGGTTCGACTCCGGGTCCATGCCGGCCGCCCAGTTGCACTATCCGTTCGAGAACCAAGAGGTCTTCGAACGTCGGTTCCCCGCTGACTTCATCTGTGAGGCCATCGATCAGACCCGGGGTTGGTTCTATTCACTCCTCGCAGTGAACACCTTGGTCTTCGGTCGGGCGCCGTATCGCGATGTGGTCTGTCTCGCGCTGCTGCTCGATCAGGACGGCCAGAAAATGTCGAAGACCCGAGGGAACGTGATGGACCCGTGGACGGTGCTCACGACTCGCGGCGCCGATGCCTTGCGGTGGAACTTCGCCTTCGCGAGTTCACCCTGGACCCCCAAACGGGTGTACCTCGAGAGCATCGACGAGACCACCAACCGCTTTCTCGTCACACTGTGGAACACGTACGTCTTTTTCGTGACGTACGCGAACCTCGACGGGTGGGGAGCCGCCGACGCCCAGGCCACCGCACCGGCTGCGCCACCAACACCGGCCGCATCACCAACCCACGTCATGGATCGTTGGATCCGGTCGCGGCTACACACAACGGTGCGCGAGGTCACGGCGGCGCTCGTTGACTTCGACGCCCTGCGCGCCACCCAGATGCTCGACGCCTTCGTCGATGACCTTTCGAACTGGTACGTGCGGCGAAGTCGGCCGCGGTTCTGGAAGGCTTCGGACGCCCAGGCCCACGCAGTGCTCCACGAGTGCCTCTTGCTCATCACCCAGATGCTCGCGCCGATCACCCCGTTCATCGCCGACGCGCTCTACCAGAACCTCAGCCGTAGCGAGGATTCGGTGCACCTCACCGACTGGCCCACTTCGGATCTCGCCGCGATCGACGTGACCCTCGAAGCCAATATGACACTCGCACGCGACCTTGTGTCGCTCGGCTTGGCGGCGCGTGCCGAATCCAAGTTGCGAGTGCGCCAACCACTTCCGCGCGCGATCGCGCTTATTCCGGCCGGAACAACGCTACCGGTCGACGTCGCCGCCGAGATTGCCGACGCGCTCAACGTGAAGCATCTGGAGACGGTGGCTACCTTGGACGGCCTCCTCGACTACACCGTGCTTCCCAACTTCCGCACCTTGGGACCCAAGGTCGGCAAACTGTTGCCACGGGTGAAGGTGCTCCTCGGCGCCGTCGACGGCGCCGAGGTGCGCCAGGCGCTCGCGACCCGAGGCAGCTTCACACTCGATGTCGACGGATCGCCAGTGATTCTCACCGAGGACGATCTTCAGATTCGCGCGGCATCTCATGAGGAGTTCGCGCTGGCCCAGGACGGACAGCTCGCGGTGGCGATGGACACCGAACTGAACGACGAACTACGGCGAGAAGGACTCGCCCGAGAGGTCGTGCGGGTGCTCAACGATCACCGCAAAAAGGCTGGGTTCGCGATCTCTGATCGGATCCACGTGACCCTCGAGGCAACCGGAGTCTTGGCCGACGCCATCGCGGCTCACCAAGACTGGATCGCGGGCGAGGTGCTCGCGCTTCGCCTCGCAGTGGAATCGATCACCGGGGAGGCAGCCGAACTCACCGTCGACGGTCACCCCCTCCGGACCACCGTGAGCAAGAGTACGGCTACTACCGCTAGCCCACCGGCAAAGAGCTAGCGCCCCCGACGGCGGAACAGTCCGCCGCGAGAATCGTCGGGATCAAACCCATCGGCACCCGATGCGGAATCACGCGGCCCAAGTGGAGTCTCATCGGTCACTGCTTCACGCAGACTCGCGAAAAATGCATCGTCATCGAGGTGCTCGGGCTCCGGCTCCGAGTCGAACAGCGGCGGCCGGGCGGTCGACGGCGAAGCCGCGATCTCTTCCCATGGCGGCTCCGCCGAAACCTCAGGCGCCGCGCCCACCGGAGACGCCGCGGGCGGGAATGATGACACCGGTGCAGGCGCCAGGAGCGAAGGCGCGACCGGTGGGGTGGCGACCGGTGGTGCGTCGGCGAATCCCGATGCCGGTCGACCGGTGCCCGAGCCGGCAATCGGTGACGACGTTGCCGGCGGTGACGCCGCGCTGGGCGCGGAGATCGGCGGCTCCGATGCGGCCAGACCAAACGCCGGCGGCGGCACCGGCGCGAGCGTCGCGACGGGCTCCGGCGCTGCAACGGTGACCTCAGTGGTGGCCGCGGTCTTCACGGCGGTCGGCATCTCCACATCATGGGTTGTGGGACGCGGCGAAGGAGCAACCGAGCCTTTGCTCGACAGCATCTCGAGGTCCGACTCCACCGAGCGCCGCAACCGGGCCCGGTACTCAGTTTCGAACCGCTCCAACGCGTCGACGTCGGCGGTCAACGCATCGCGCTTCGCCCCGAGTTCGACAACCTCAGTCTCCAGGCGGCGACGTTCGGTCTCAGCCTGTCGGCGGGCGGTTGTCGCCGCTTCGTCGATCGTCGAGCGCGCCTTGGTCTCGGCGTCGTCGAGGATCTGTCGGGCTTTGCTCTGCGCTTCGGCGACGGCTTCATCAGCCGCCCGCTGGGCCAGCAGCAAGGTCCGATGGAGCATGTCTTCGGTTTCGCGGGTCTTCCCCGCATCGGCCTCGCCAGAGTCGACCCGGGTCTGCGCCTCGCGGAGCTGCCCTTCCAGTCCCTCGATCCGGGCGGCTGCCCGTTCAAGGAGATCGTCAACGTCGTCGCGGTGATATCCACCGAAGCGTTCCCGAATATCGATGTCACGGAGTTCCCGAGGCGTCACGTCCATGACAGGCATCGTAGTGAGGGAACAGGGTGCCGATCGAGACTGACCCGCGAACCGGACATCAGCCGCACACTCCCTGCCAGACGAGAAATAGCCCGAACGTGAGCACTGTGAAGGAAAGATCGATGGCGCCGGTTGGTGGAATCACGCGCCGCATCGGTGCGAGAACCGGCTCGGTGAGGTCGAACAACACGCGAGCGACGGTGGCCATTCCACCCGAGGAGGGTGGAAGCCACGAGATGATCATCCGTCCAAACAGGATCAGGATGTAGGTGATGAGCAGCGCACAGAAGATCTCTTGCACGGATCAGACGCTCACGAGCCGAAGAGGCCGCGAGCCTGGAGCCGCTCCTTCTCCTCTTGGGAGACCTCGACGTTGCTCGGGGTCAACAGGAAGACCTGGTCGGCAACCCGCGCCATCGTGCCGCCGATCGCATAGGTCAGGCCGCTCGAAAAGTCGATGAGGCGCCGCTGGAGGTCGCGCCCGAGCCCGGAGATGTTGATGATCACCGGCTGGTCACTCTTCAGGCGGTCTCCCACCTCTTGGGCATCGTTGAATCCCTGAGGCTCCACCACATGCACACGAGCGCTCGTGGCGGCCATGGGACGGATCGTGGGGACCACGGCGCTGTCCGGCTCGTCGACCGGCACCGCGCGCACGCGGGGCTGTACCCGCACCGCCGGCGTGGCCTCACGGCGCGCCAGCTTGGCTGGGCGTTCCATCGGCGCGACTGGTTGTGCCGCCTCGGCGTGTTCCACCTCGGCGAGATCCAGTTCGTCGTAGTCGTACTCGTAGCCCTCGTCGTCATCTTTGAGTCCGAGGTAGACCATCGTCTTCTGCCACATTTCCGGCATCACCTCTCCCTACGGAAGGAATACCACGTTACCGTCCCGGAGCAGCAAAACCGGGGAATGTCGGCCGGGTTCCGAAAAGCACGGTGCCGAGGCGCACCATCGTGGCGCCCTGAGCGATCGCCGCCTCGAAATCGTTGCTCATCCCCATCGACAACTCCGGGAGTTCCAGACCCGCTGCCATGATCTGCAGCGTCGCGAAGGTCCGCGCCGGATCACCAGCGGCAGGGGCAACGGTCATGAGCCCGGCGACGTCGAGTCCGAGCTCGCGAAGGCGCTCGACGAGCGCAGGGGTCTCGAGCACCCCAGCACCACCCTTCTGCGCCTCGGCCCCGACGTTGACTTCTACCAACACGCGGGCGCCAGGAACGCGTCGAGCAAGCGCCTCGCCGAGATCGAGTCGGTCAATCGAATGCCACCACCGGACCCATGGCGCGAGCTGGTTGATCTTGTTCCGCTGGAGTTGGCCGATGAAGTGCCACACGGGATCGAGCGGCGCGAGCGCGGGAACCTTCGCAACGAGTTCCTGGGCACGATTCTCGCCAAGATCGCGTATCCCGGCACCCACCGCCGCCGCGATGGCTTCGACCGACTGAGTTTTTGTCGCGGCCACAATGCGTACCTCTCCCGGGTCACGCCCCGCTCGCCGCGCCGCGTCGTTCACTCGGGATCGGACCGACGCGACCCCTTCCGCGATGGACTCCGCAACCGTCACCGATTCACCACGACCACACCATGACGGCCAGTCAGCCCATCGCGGCGGAATGAAAAGTGACCGGACGATTCCACAGTGCAGATGTCCAAGACCTCGACCTCGGAGACATCGGCGCGGTTGAATGCGAGTCGGATGGCACCGCGCAGATCGAACGCGGGCGCACCGGCCGCGGTCGTCGTCGCAACCTCAGGACCATGCGTTGCCACCAACTCACTCAGGAGTTCCTCGCCGAACTCATAGTGAAGCCCGCAGACGCAGGGGCCGACGATTGCGCGCACCGGACCGCGTCCGATCGATTGCACCGCGGCGACGCCCGCTGCCACGACGCCACCCAACGCGCCGCGCCACCCGGCATGGACCGCGGCGCACGCGGTGTCATTCGCGATCGCGATCGGTGCGCAATCCGCGCCGAGCGCGCTCAGTGCTACTCCTCGCCGCGCCGTCGCGAGCCCGTCGGCTTCGAGCGCCACACCGTCTGGCCCTGGGCCATCGACGGTCAGGCCATGCAGCGTGTACTGCGTTTCGTCCGTGACCACGTGCACCGTGGTGCCGTGGATGTGCAGCGGTTGAATCCAGGGGATTCGCTCATGACCAATCGCGGTCCGCACTCTGGCGCGATTCTCAGCAACCGCGGTCTCGTCATCGCCTACGTGACCGGCAAGGTTGAGCGACAGGAATGGGTGGGGAGACGCTCCGCCATGCCGATCGGTGAACCACACATCGGCCCCGCCAAGCCGACGAGAGATCATCGCCGTGACTCTGTGATGCTTGCCTGCGGATCAACGCGATCCGCAGGGGTCGGCGGTCGCGTTCTCACGGCCCGCGCGGTACTCAGCGCAAGAAATCCGGGACGTCGAAGTCGTCATCACCGAGGGCGAGATCGTCGGCATCGTCACCGCCGAGGGCCCGCTCCTCATCGCGTAGGCCAAGCGTGGCTTCGCGCCGCTCGCCTTCGAATCGGTCGAACCCTGCCGCGATCACGGTGATGCGCACTTCGTCACCCAACGCGTCGTCGATGACCGCGCCGAAAATGATGTTCGCATCCGGGTGGCCCGCCTCGCTGATGATCTCCGCCGCCTCGTTAACCTCGAACAGACCAAGGTCCGAAGGACCGGAGATATTGAGCAGAATCCCGCGGGCACCTTCGATGCTCGCCTCCAGGAGTGGTGACGAAATCGCGGCGCGTGCTGCTGCCACAGCCCGACCGTCACCGGATGCGTATCCGATGCCCATTAACGCTGACCCAGCGTTCGTCATGATCATCTTCACGTCGGCAAAGTCGGTATTGATCAGACCGGGAGTGGTGATCAGGTCGGTGATGCCCTGCACCCCTTGGAGCAAGACTTCGTCGGCCATCTTGAACGCGTTCAGCATCGAGGTCTTCTCGTCGGAAACCTGGAGCAGCCGGTCGTTCGGGATAATGATGAGGGTGTCGACCTTTTCCTTCAGGGTCTGAATTCCCTGCTCGGCCTGCACCGAGCGGCGTCGTCCCTCAAAACCGAACGGGCGAGTGACGACACCAATCGTCAGTGCACCAATCGACTTCGCGACCTCGGCGATGATCGGCGCACCTCCGGTACCGGTTCCGCCGCCCTTGCCCGCGGTGATGAAGACCATGTCCGCGCCGCGCAACACTTCTTCGATCTCCTGGCGGTGATCTTCGGCGGCCTGGCGTCCAACCTCAGGATCGGACCCGGCACCCAGACCACGCGTGAGCTCTCGCCCGAGGTCGAGCTTGACGTCGGCATCACTCATCAGCAGCGCCTGCGCATCGGTGTTGACCGCAATGAACTCGACGCCCTTCAATCCCGCGTCGATCATGCGATTCACCGCGTTGCCGCCGCCTCCGCCAACGCCGACAACTTTGATGACGGCGAGATAGTTCTGTGGTGCACCCAACATGATGGTGATCTCCCTACGGGTGGCCCGGCCAGGGCTTTGAACTTGGGCTTGAGGACTCTCGACCGACGAACTCTCGACGACGAACTCTCGACTCACATAAAACTCTCGACCTTCACTGGAGGTCAAGAGTTATGTAAACCTATGGTTACGGTAGAGACACTACTCGACGAGCGCAATATCGGGCAATCATCTGGTCGCCGGTGCGGTGGGCACCCGCACATCCAAGATTTGGACGTGGTCGGAGAGACTCCCGAGGGATTCGAGCACGGCAAGCGCCGCCGCCGCCTTCGCGTGCACCGCGGTCATGCGGCCGAGTTGCACCTCCGCCGCCGCGGGGCGATCACCGCGTAACGTGAGCGTGGCTTCGCCACTTCGCACTGTGATGCGGAGCGTGAGCAGGCGGAGCGCTTCAGGAAGGGTCGCGAGTGCTCGAAACGCCTCGCGATGTTGCACTCGAGTTCCCACCGCCGGGGACTGGCCGGATCCCACAACTTCGGGCAGCGCATCAGGCGCAACCGTTGTGCGCTCCAAAACGCGCCCGGTTCCGTCGACGATCGAAATCGGGGTTCGTGAGGTGTCCCGCGTCCAGCCCACACCGCGGCGTTCGGTCACCGTGACGACCACCGTCTCGGGCAATTCGGTGGCGACCCGAGCTCGGAGCACGAACGGAATCCGTTCGACCCGCCGCGCGATCCGTGCGGTGTCGAGAAAGAGGAGCGGCTCGCCCTCCCGAATATGGGCCGCGGTCCGCACTGCGGCCGGAGTCACTCGGGTGACGCCACGGACGTCCACCGTTCCAGCTCCGAGCAGCGAGGACGACGCGATCAGGTAGGCGATGCCAACCACAGCCAAGGTGATCACAATCCCCATGATGACCCTGAGTCTCCGCTGGCCCTCGTGGCGTCGGGCGGCAACCCACCGTTCACGCATCCTCGGGTCCACGCCCGGCTCGGACGGATTCACTGCTGGGCAAACCCGATCTCGTGAATCTCGACATCGAGGCGAATGCCGGTCTGGCGTTCCACTGTTTCGCGCACCGTTTGAATCAGTTGGTGCACATCGGCCGCGGTCCCACCCGCATCGGTCTGAATGAAGTTCGCATGCTTTTCCGAGATCACCGCTCCCCCGACGCGCAACCCGCGCAGTCCACACTCCTTGTCGATGAGCCGCGCGGCCGCATCACCCGAAGGATTGCGAAACACCGACCCGGCGTTCGCACCCCCGGGTTGGTGGGCGGCGCGCCAGCGGACAATCTCTCTGATCTCCTCCGCCAACGCGCCGGCGTCTCCGAGCGCCACCGCAAAGCATGCGGAGACGACCACATGACTCGGTCCGAGCGCAGAGTGTCGGTCACCAAATCCAAGGGCATCGCGATCCCAGTGTCGGAGCTCACCCGGGCCATCAAGGTCGACCACCGCGGCGCTCATGACCACTTCTCGGGTCTCGCGTCCGTGGCCTCCGGCATTCATCCGGATCGCGCCACCCACTGATCCGGGGATTCCAACGTAGAACCCGAGACCGGCGCGTGCCGCCGCGGCACATTGACGCGCCAAAACCGGCAGTGTCGTGGCTCCCCCAGCCGTGACTGAATCCCTGATATCCGAACCACCAATACCCCTTCCACCAATACCCCGGTCACCCACATCGGAGGCGGCCGGAGCCACCGAAGGTTGATCCGCAGTCGAGATACTCGTCTCCGGACGAAACGTGACCGTCTCGAAGCCGGATCCCAGGCTGATCACCACCCCAGGGAATCCTGCATCCGCGACCAAAACGTTCGATCCGCGACCAAGCACGAACCGCGGGATATCCGGCGTCAGGATGGCGGCAACTGCGATGAGCTGGGCCACGGTTTCCGCTCGCGCCGTCACCGCCGCGTTACCGCCGACCCTCCATGTGGTCCGCGAGCCAAGGGGAGCATTGATAGCAACCGCCCCCGGGAGAATCTGATCCAGCGCCGCCGCCACATCGCGGAGCGCGTCAGGCGCGGGACGGTTCATCGGTGGCGTCGCGCTCGCGCCATCAGCTCGTCGCCGAGCGTGGTGATGTCACCCCCGCCGAGCGTGAGAATCACGTCACCCGGCCCGGCGTAAGCGGGGACAAGATCCGCAAGCTGCGAACGATGTGGGAAGTACGCCAGCCGCTGATCGGGATGAGCGTCGAGGACCGCACGGACCAGGAGTTCGCCCGTCACACCAGGGATCGGAGATTCGTGGAACCCGCAGACATCGGTGAGCACCACCTGATCGGCCCCCTCGAACGCGTGGGCGAACTCGGCCCACATCAGTTCGGTCCGCGCGTACCGGAATGGTTGAAACACCGCCACCACACGCCGGTACCCGGCCTCGCGCGCCGCACCGATGGTGCCATTCACCTCGATGGGTAACAACGCATAGTCATCGATGACGGCAACGCCATCGAACTCACCGCGATGTTGAAACCGGCGAGCCACCCCGCCGAAACCCGCCAACGCCCGCCGGACCGTCTCGAAGTCGCAGCCAAGTTCCATCGTGATCGCCGCCGCGCCCGTGGCATTTTGCACATGGTGGCGTCCGATGATCGGCAGCCGGACCTCTCCGAGGACAACGTCGTCGACCACCAGCGTGAAGCGAGAACCATCGGGGCCACCGGCGTAGTCGACCGCGCGGTAACGAGCGCTGGGCTCCAAACCGTACGTGACTGTCCCCGGCCGTTGCATCGCGAGGTGCGCGAGATACTCGTCGTCCGAACACAGAACCGCGAGCTCGCCGATCGAGTCGACGAACGTCGCGAACGCGGCGCGCAGTCGATCCATATCTCCCCAGTACCAGAGGTGATCGTTGTCCACGTTGGTGACGACCGCAGCCTCGAGCGGCAGCTCGAGAAACGTGCCATCACTTTCGTCGGCCTCGACGACCAGCCACTCGCCAGAATCCAGCGCCTCGTTCGCCCCGACTTCGTGCAACTCGCTACCAATCAGGAAACTCGGATGCATCCCTGCGGCTCGCAAGATCAAGGTGATCATGGAAGACGTGGTGGTTTTCCCGTGGGTCCCCGCCACACCCAGCCCGCGTCGCATCGACACGATCGCCGTCAGTGCCTCCGCGCGGGTCAGGACCGGGACCCCCCGCTTCGTCGCGGCTTGCACCTCCACATTCTCGGGAGGCACTGCGGAACTGAACACCACCGCGTCGAGGTGCTCGGGCAGATTCTCGGCCCGTTGCGGAACGCTGCACTCCACGCCCAGGAGGCGCAGCCGCTCCAGGCGCGGATGCTCCCGCACGTCCGAACCGGTGACGTGATGGCCGAGTTCCGCCAAGATCGCGGTGTAGGCACTCATCCCGGCACCACCAGCACCAACCACGTGGATCCGCCGAGGGCGCGTGAGATCGATGCGCAACTCAGGCCGCGTCACGCGCTACCTCCGCGATCAGCGAGCACACTCGGGCACCCGCGTCGGGACGGCCGACAGACCGTGCCGCGGCACCCATCGCGAGCAGCTGATCGCGGTCGCCGAGCAACCGCGCCACCGTGGGTTCGACAGTGTCGAGATCGCAATCGGCGTCGGTGATCGCCACGCCCGCACCGACCCGTACCATCGCCTGTGCGTTCGCCATCTGTTGTCCGTCAGCCGAACCCGACCACGGGACGTAGACCGCGCCAATACCGACAGCCGTTGCCTCCGCGATCGTGGTCGCACCGGCCCGACACAGGAGGAGCGCGCTCCGCTGATAGAGGCTGGCCATATCGGACTCGTAGTCCACGAGCGTGTAGGCGAGTCGGTCGCCAGGTCGGCGAAGATCCTCGAGCCGAGTCCGCACCGCGGTCACGTGATTCGGACCCGCAACATGGTGAATCGCAATATCGTCGCGGTCCCGCCAGCGGTCATACAGGCCCAGCCCAACGTCGTTCAATCGGCCCGCACCGAGGCTTCCTCCGACGATAGCGAGAACCGGCGGATTGCTCGGGTTCCGAATGACGGCCGCCACTTCGGCCCGAATCGGATTTCCGGTCATCACCGATCGCCGCCAAGGCGAGTCGGGGAACGAAACCGCCGCCCGCGCTCCGAGCCGCACCGCGATGCGGTTCACCAGCCCGGGAACCGCGTTCTGTTCGTGAATCACCGTCGGCACCCGAGTGATACAGGCGGCCAGCACACACGGCGCCGACGCGTACCCACCGACACCAACCACCACCGCGGGGCGCGTGGCACGAAGGTGGCGAACGCAAAAGCCGAAGGCGCCGACGAAGGCGAACAGCGCGCGCGCAGAGCGCAGAACATCACCGGGTGCGAACGAACGCTGGATGCCGTCGAGGGTCAACAACTCGATGGCGTACCCGGCGTCGGGTACCGCCCGCGCTTCAAGCCCACGGCGTGCCCCTACGAAACGGATCGAGGCGCGGTCGTGCCCCTCGGCGACCAAACCGTCAGCGATCGCGATTGCGGGGTAGACGTGGCCGCCGGTCCCGCCGCCGGTGACGAACGCGAAGACGCGACCCCCGCGGTCCGTCACGACCGTCCTTGGCGTGCGACGTTGACCAGCATCCCCGCGGCCGCCATCGTCGTCACGAGCGCGGTGCCGCCGAACGACACGAACGGCAGCGGGACTCCCGTCACCGGCAGGACCCCCACCACGGCGCCAAGATTCAGTACTGCCTGTCCGACGATCCAGGCAGTGGCGCCCGTGGCAATAATCATGCCGAACCGGTCGGGTGCCCGAGCCGCGGTACGGACACCGATCACCGCGATCAAGGCGAAGAGTCCAACGACCATCGCGCAACCCACCAATCCGAGTTCTTCGCCAATCACCGCGAAGATGAAGTCGGTGTGCGCGGCTGGAAGGAACCGCCATTTCGACCGCCCGGCTCCCAGCCCGACGCCGGTCCAGCTGCCGCGAGTCAAGGCGATGAGCGACTGCGTCACCTGGTAGCCGGTGTTGTTCGGATCGTTGGTCGGATCGAGAAACGACAGCATCCGCGCTCGCCGCCAGGGTGACGCGAACGCCGCGATCGTGACCCCAATGATTGCGGCTCCTCCGAGGATACCGAGATGCCGCATCCGAACCCCGCCCACCACGAGGGTCGCGATGACGATCACTGCGATGACCATCATCGACGCCAGATCGGGCTCCGCCATCATCAATATGGTGACCAGTACCAACACCAAGCCGATCGGGCGCAACGCGCGTCGCCATTGCCCAACCTCATGCTCGCGGCGAGTCAGCACGTCAGCTGCGAACACCAAGAGCGCAAGTTTCGCGATCTCCGATGGTTGCAACCTGAGCTGGTCGTAACCCAACCAGCGACGAGCGCCATCGACTTTGATGCCGAGGCCCGGCACGAGGACGACGAACAACAAGCCAATCGCAATGGCGAGCAACGGGACGGTGATGCGTCGCCAGGCGCGGTAGTCGATGCGCGAGACCACAACGAATCCCACGGCACCCAGTGCGGTCCACATCAGTTGACGTTCGAAGAAGGACCACGGGGTTCCGCTGACATCGATCGAACGTACCGACGACGCGGACAAGACCATGACCAGACCCACGATGTTCAACACTGCAACCCCGAGGACCAACAAGACCGAGTTCGGCGTACGCGTCGATTCCGATCGGACCCACCAGCGTCTCACCCCGGTGAAGCGTCGAAGGCGCGCCGCAGAAGCAGCCGTCCCGGTGGTCGTGCCCGTGGTCGGGCCGGGGGTCGTCGTGGTCATGAGTCCCCCACTTCGCCGATGTACTCTTCGACCTCGCGGCGAAAGTCGTCACCGCGTTCGGCGTAACTCGCATACCAATCAAACGAGGCGCAGGCCGGCGAGAGCAATACGACGTCACCGGGTAACGCCAGCATTGCGGCAGTCCGAACGGCGTCTGCCATCGTCGACGCCCGTCGGACCGGGACGGCACCTCCGAAAGCTTGCTCCACCTCTTCGGGAGTGTTCCCAATCGCGACCACGCCGCGCACGCGGCTCGCGACCGCACGCAATGCCCCCAGATCGACACCCTTACTCTGACCTCCGGCGAGCAACACCACGTGCTCAAAGCCACAAATCGCCGCAACTGCCGCGTGGGGGTTCGTCGCTTTCGAATCGTCGACGAAGGTCACCCCCCCAGCTTTGCCGACGGGCTCGGTCCGGTGGTGGAGCCTCGCGAAGCGGAGGTGAGCCGCGGCGATTGCACTCGGCGTTGCTCCCGCGGCCCGTGCCGCGGCTGCAGCGGCCGCGACGTTGGCTCGTTCATGAGGCGCGAGGGCATCGGGCCCCGTCAACGTGAGGAGTACCTCGCCATCGGCACCGACCAGGCTGTCGCCACGCCACCCCACTACCCCTTCGGCTGGAGTATCCCACCGGTACCCCAGGAGCCGTGCGGGCGCGTCGTGAATCATCTGGCGAACGACCGGGTCATCAAGGTTGGCGACAAGTACCGACGCAGAACTTTGATAGCGGAATGCGTTCGCCTTGTCGGCGACGTACGCATCGAAGGAGCCGTGCCAGTCGAGGTGGTCGTCGGCAAGGTTGAGCAGCACCGCGACGTCGGGCGCAAAGGTGGGAGTCACGGTGTGGAGCTGAAACGACGACGCCTCCACGACGAGCACATCGATTGCGCGCTCATCGACAGGATCATTGAGGACATCGAGCGCGACGCGTCCGATATTGCCGACCGCAGGAGCGCGCAGCCCCGTTGCCTCGAGCATCGCACTGATCAATGTGGTGACCGTCGACTTGCCGTTGGTCCCCGTGACCACGATCACGGGCATCGTGGCCGCGTCCACCGCGAGATCAAGGTCACCGCGCACCGGAATCCGCGCCGATCGTGCCGCGATCATGACCGGATGGGTGGGTTTGACCCCCGGGCTGGGAACCACCAAGTCGGCCTGGGCAACCAACAGATCCCAGTCGGGCTCCCCTGGGCCGAAGGTGGTGCCGTCGGGGGGCGCGATCACCACCGCACCCGTCGCCTCGGCGTGGGCACGACGCGTCGCGTATTCCGGCTGACCCGGCCGCTCTTCCACGACGGTCACCTCGTCACCGCGCGCCGCGAGCCAGGGAACCACGGCGGCGCCGGTTGCGCGCAGGCCCACGACGAGGACCTTCACTATTCACTGACTCCGGGGAGGCTCAAGAAGTCGGCGTAGAACAGGCCCAGGCCGAGCGCCATCGCGAGGCCGGCCAGAATCCAGAACCTCACGATGATCGTGGACTCCGGCCATCCGAGGAGCTCAAAATGATGGTGGATCGGCGACATTCGCAGAATGCGGCGTCCGAATCCACGGAATGAGATCACCTGCGCGATCACGCTCGCGGTTTCGAGCACGTACAAGCCGCCGATGATCGGCACGAGTAGATGCGTGTTCGTCAACAACCCCATGCCGGCCATCGCGCCGCCGAGCGCCAACGCCCCGGTGTCTCCCATGAAGACGCGCGCCGGCGGCGCGTTCCACCAGAGAAACCCAATACACGCCCCCATGAGCGCGGCGGCGACCACCGCAACGTCGATCGAACCGGCTTGGAGAGCACTCGTGGTTGCGACGCGGAGGTCGTAGGCGCCGGGGTGTCGGAACTGGGTGAACGAAATGACGACGAAGGCTGCGAACACGAGCGCCGCCGAGCCCGCCAAGAGGCCGTCCAGACCGTCGGTGATGTTCACGGCGTTGGTGGTCGCGTAGACGACGGCAATACACCAGAGAATCCAGCCAACCGTCCCCAGATCGAGACCCAGTGGGCGGGTAAACGAGAGGTGGGTCGACACGTACACGATTTCGATGCTCATTGCCGCGAATGTGATCGCCACGAAGAGAATGCCGATCGTCTTCCCCCGCTTGCGCAATCCCAGGTTCCTCGCTCGGCGTATGCCGAGATAGTCATCGAGAAACCCCACCGCAAACAGACCCAGGATCAAGATCCACAACGCGATTGCGGTGTCGGCAAACTTGATGGCCTCGGAACGGATGTGCGCGGCAAGGTATCCAAGGAATGCCGCGCCCACGATGGCGACGCCACCCATGGTCGGTGTCCCCGCCTTAGCCTCATGTGGATGGGCGACCGGACCATCGTCGCGAATCAACGCACCGATGTTGTGCCGTTGCAAATAGGTGATGAGAAACGGCGTGCCGAGCACCGCGAACAGGAAGGCCACCGCCACCGCGATGAGGACGGCGATCATGCGGACCCCTCCACGCCCAACAGCGCGAGCGCCACTACTTCGAGTCCGACCGCACGGCTGGCCTTGACCAGCACCGCATCACCAGGTGTCGCCAGCTCGAGCAGCAGCACACGCGCGGCTTCCACGTCGCGCACTCGATGCACCGCGACAGGCCCACCCTCCGCGGCGGAGGCCAACGCTTCAGTCTCTGGGCCCACCACTACCAACACATCGATATCCTGACGCGCCACCGCATCACCAACGCGCTCATGTTCCGCCTCGCTGCATTCGCCGAGTTCGCGCATCTCTCCGAGCACGGCGATACGTCGGCCCGGCACCGTCAACGCCGTCAGGGCTGCGATCGCAGCCAGCGTGGCCACCGGCGATGCGTTATAGGCGTCGTTGATCACATGCACACCACTGCCGGTCACGGAAAGTTGCATGCGCCACCCGGTCGAGGTGGCGTCGCGAAGGGCATCGATCATGGCGGGCATCGGTACTCCGAGGTGCAGAGCAACCGTCGCGGCCTGAGCGGCGTTGATCGCTTGGTGGGCGCCGAGAACCTTCAGCGCAACCCGACCAGATCCCCACGGTGTTTCCAGACGGAACTGCGGCCGCAAGTCAGCATCCACTTCGATCGCACTCACGCGGACGTCCGCATCTGGCGTCAATCCCACCGTCACCACCGGCGCGGCGCTGCGATGTCGCTGACCGGCGCTCGCCGGATCAGTCCCAATCACCGCCAGACCATCGTTCGGCAGGGAATCAAGCAGTTCGCCCTTTACCGCCGCCACTCCCTCCGGTCCGCCGAGGTGTTCAGCGTGGTTGATGCCAATGTTCGTGATCACGCCGATCGACGGTCGGGCGACCACACAGAGATCCGCAATATTCCCCGCGAACCGTGCACCGAGTTCCAGGACGAGCACTTCGACGTCGGCCGCGGCTCCCACTATCGTCACCGGAACCCCAATGTCATTGTTGAATGATGCCCGAGCCGCGTGGACACGAAATGACGCGCGCAGTGCCGCCGCAGTGAGGTCCTTCGTCGACGTCTTCCCCACCGACCCCGTAATGCCGACGACCGGCGCGTCAATCCGCCGACGCGCCGCCGTCGCCATCATGATGAGCGCTCGATGAGTGTCGACGACCTCAACGGTCGGTTGGCCGACAACGGGACGATCGACGATCGAAAAGGCGGCGCCGCGTTTCGCGGCGTCGGCAATGAAGTCGTGCCCATCCCGCAGGTCACGGAGGGCAACGAACACCTGCCCGGGTTCGATCGAACGCGAATCGAAACTGATCCCTTCGCCGATCGGTTCCTTTTGATCGCGACCCCCTCGGGACGGGCCGACGACTCGGCCGCCCGTGACCGCCGCCACCCATTCCCGTGTCAGTTCCATCGCGCGTCCATCTCCTCGGCCGCGACTACACGATCGTCAAACGCGATACTCGTGGCACCGACATGCGTCACGGTCTCGGCGCCCTTCCCCAAGATCATGACCGTGTCTCCCGGCGCCGCCCGCGCCAGCGCGGCGCGGATCGCGAGCCGACGATCCAACTCGATCTCGAACTGGGCCCCAACCGCAGACAAGCCGATTTCGGCGGCCGCCGCGATGGCCGCCGGATCCTCCGAACGCGGATTGTCGCTGGTGAGCACCACGAAGTCGGCACCCCGACCAGCCGCCGCACCCATCGGTGAACGCTTCGCCCTATCCCGATCACCACCACATCCGAACACCGCGATCACCGCGCCGTCACCAAGTTCGCGTGCGGCCTGCAGTGCGGTGGCGATCCCCTCCGGCGTGTGTGCGTAATCCACGATCACCCCGACCGGACCCGAGGGACCAATGATCTCGAACCGTCCCGGTACCGCGGAGACGGCTGACAAGCCCTGCGCGATCACGGCCGGTCCGACGCCAAGCAGTAACCCAGTGGCGGCCGCCGCGAGCGCGTTCATCACATTGAACCGACCGGGTACCGGCAATCGGACATGGAATGCTTCGTGGTGTATCGACAGTCGAAACGTGGTACCACCCACATCGGTGCGAATGTCAGTTGCCCGCACGGTCGGGACCGGGACCGTCGCCGGCACGCCCGCGTCGGACAGTTCCGGATCCATCGTGTAGGTCACAACCTCGAGGCCGCCGGCAACTGTTCGAGCTGCAAGCTTTCGACCGTAGGGATCGTCGACATTGATCGCGGCACGGCCCGTGAACTCGGACGTGAACAAGCGCGCCTTCGCCGCCGCGTAGTCATCGATGGTCCCGTGAAAGTCAAGGTGGTCCTGAGTCAGGTTCGTGAAGCACACCGCCGCGAACCGAGTGCCATCGATCCGATGTTCGGCCAGCGAGTGCGAGCTCACTTCCATGGCAACCACATCTGCGCCCCGATGGACGAGATCCGCCAACGTGCGTTGCAACTCCGGGGCCTCGGGCGTGGTGAAGTTTGCCGATTCGGTGACACCGTTCATCCGCACGCCGGTGGTCCCCACGAGCGCGGGTCGCAGCGCCTCGGCCGCGAGAATCGCCTCGAGAAAGTACGTCACTGTGGTCTTACCGTTCGTGCCCGTGACCCCAATGACGGGGACTTGATGAGACGGGTCGCCGTGCAGTCGCGCCGCGACGGGTCCGATGGCGAGCCGCACGGATCGGACACACGCTTGCGGCACGGCCACAGCAAGCTCGCGCTCCACCATCAGGGCGATCGCGCCCGAGTCGACCGCGGCGATGGCAAACTGATGACCGTCCGCGGCCGTCCCCGGGACGCAACAAAACAGCGCGCCCTGGCGCACGGTTCGGCTGTCGTGGGTCACATCGGACACGTCAATCGGCGCGTTGTGAAAGATTTCGAGCACGTCGGTCGCGTCCAGGAGGTCGTGCAGGAGCACGGGGTCCTCTCGTTACGGGACGGGCGCGGACACCCTACCGGCGGACCGCGCGGTCAAGGTCATGGTCGGTTTCCATGCCAACCGAAGAGCCGTCACAGGCGGGGCGTCGCGATCGGCGAAACGCGTTCAAGGCGCAAGGCAAACTGCATGATCGACCGGAAAACCGGCGCGGCAACAGCGCCACCATGAACCTGACCTTGGGGCTCGTCGAGCACCACCACTGCCGCCAATCGAGGTGACTCGGCCGGTGCGAACCCAACAAAGCTGGCGAAGTACTTGTACGGCATCACATAGGGCTTCTTGCGCGCCGTGCCAGTCTTACCCGCGACGGAGTAGCCAGGGATCGCGGCCTTGACTCCAGTGCCGGTGCGGACCACCTCTTGGAGAAGGTCATTCAGGTGCGCGGCAGTCGCGGACGAAATAACGCGACGCGATGCCAGCGGGGTGTTGCGATGACGGACCCCGTCCGCATCAATCGTGGCCGCGACGAGACGCGGCGGACGCGTCACGCCGCCGTTCGCCACCGTCGTAAACACATTGAGCGTCTGCATCGCGGTTGTTGCGATTCCATACCCAATCGGCATGCTGCCCATAATCGCGGGATCGACTTGAAACGGCGACGGCAAAATCCCCGGCGACTCACTGGGGAACCCGATCGAGGTCCGCGCATTGAAGCCAAAGTTCCGCATCATCTGATCCAACCGCGTACGGCCAACTTTCTCGGCGATATGAATCGTCCCGACATTGGATGACCGCGCCAGAATCTCCCTGACCGTCCAGTCGCCGGTGGGGTGCTGCTCGTCGTCCTGGAACTCCGCGCCGCCCACCGAGATTTCCGATTCCACCTGGAACCGCGTATTCATATCGATCTCACCGGACTCCAGCGCCGCGGCCACCGTAATGACTTTGGCCGTAGATCCGGGCTCATGAACGTCGGTGAGCGGCCGATTGCTTTCCGACTGCGGTGCCGGCCGAGCCGGCCGGGTCGCGGTGGGACCGTCGACGCTCACCATGGCGAGCACGTCGCCGGTCCGGATATCCATGACCACTGCCGTTCCGCCGCGCGCCTTCGCTTTCTGCACTTCGGCAGTGAGCCGCTGATTGACCTCATACTGCAGCGACTGATCGAGGGTGAGTACGAGGTCACCACCGCGTTGGGCCGGAACTTCGCGACGGCCAGTTCCCGGAATCTCGCGACCGCTCGGGTCCCGTTCGGCCTGCAGAGTGCCCGGCGTCCCACTGAGGAATGTGTTGTATTGATGCTCCAGACCACCAAGGCCCTTGTCGGTGCCCACCCAACCGAGCACCGGCCCTGCCAGACGGGCATCGGGATACTCCCGCTTGGACTCCGTGATCTGGCCGATTCCCGGCAGCTTGAGCTTGGCCACCTGCTTCGCAAGTTCCGGCTCGACCAAGCGTGCGAGGTAGCTGAACTGTGTGTTCTTCTGCCGCAACGTCTCGGCGAGTTCGAGATCGGAGAGCCCGAGTACGGGGGCCAACACACGGGCGACCGCGGCGGGATGCTTCACCTGCGAGGGATCGGCGTAGATCGTCTGGCGGGCAACCGAAAGCGCAAGATCTGCGCCATTGCGATCGAAGATCGACCCGCGCGTCGCACTCACCGTCGCGATGTTGCGGAGTTGCGACTCGGCCAAGTCTTCATAGACCGAGTTGCCGACCGCTTGCAGATAGATCAGGCGCCCGCCGATCACCGACAGCGCAATCACCATCACGGCCACCATCGTGATCAGTCGCCGGCGCGGTTTCGCGGCTCCGACGGTCGGGCGCGGCAGCGGGAAGCGACTGGCCTGCCGCGGGCGCCCCGTGGCCGACCGGTTGGGACCACGCGAACGAGTTGCGCGAACTGGCGGACCAGCGGGGACACGGCCAACGGCGCGAGCTGAGGCATCCCTCGCGTTGGGCGCCCCGGACTGGGATGTCCGACGTTGCGACTTCCCGCGTTGTGGTGTGACGCGTTGTGATGTTGGGGCTTGCCCCGCGCGCGTCGCGGCGGCGGAGCGGGAAATCCGAGGTGACGGCGGAGCAGGCCGGCGCGGACGGGTTGGCGCAGTCATCGCCCGTGCCGTGTCGGAACCAGATCCGCTTCAGGTGGCGGCGGGTGCGGCAACCGACTCATCGGACGCGTCCCCGCACCGAGCCGACGACGACGCGGCTGACCGGGTCGTGCCGAGGAACTCATGGACGCGACTCAAGGTTTGGTTTGACGGTTTCCCACGATGCCGTTGAACTCGACGACCCGGGAGCGGTTCCGCCGGCAACGACCGGTACCGCGATGATCCGCAGTCCACTGGCCGGGAGAAACCCAAGCTGCTCAGCGCGCTCGACGATGGCGCTCGGCGTCTGGGCTCGAGCGACGCGCAGCCGGACGGCCTCGTATCGACGTCGTTCGTTCGCCGTGCGCCGCTCCACGCTCGTCACCCGTAGCTGCGCTTCGGCCATTAATGCGTGGACTGCGACGCCCACCAACGCGGCCACGACGATTCCCGCGGCCCAGACGCGCACCGCCCACCGACGGCGGACTTCCCGGCGTCGGGCGTCGGGATCGATCAGTCGGAGATGGCGCGGGCCGGGGTCGTGGCCCGGTAAGTCCGGCGCAACCTGGGGCGCCGCCCGCCGCGGGATGCGCAGCGGCGCGGCTTCACTCATGCGAGGCGCTCCATGGCGCGGAGCCGAACGCTCGCCGCACGCGGATTCGCGGCTAGCTCGTCATCGAGCGGACGAACTGGTTTGCGCGTCAGCAGTCGAACCAGTGGCGCGGGTTGTGGCACCGGCGGAAGGCGACGGGCGCTGCTCGGCGCCGGCGCCGTTCCCGACCAGCCCGCGAACCGCTGTTTCACGATCCGATCTTCAAGTGAGTGGTATGCCAGCACAAGGGTGCGTCCGCCCGGCGACAACAGATGAACCGTGTCGTCAAGCCCTTCGCGAAGGTTCGGGAGTTCGCGATTGACCTCCATCCGAATCGCTTGGAACGTTCGGCGCGCTGGATGTCCACCTTTGCGACGAGTCGCCGCAGGGATCGCCGTCTTGATCGCGTCGGCCAACTCGCCCGTGGTCTCGAGCGGGCGCCGCCGAACGATCTCGGCCGCAACTCGCCGAGCGAATCGTTCCTCGCCGAGCTCGCTGATCACCGTCGCTAACTCGGCCTCCGTGTAGGTGTTGACCACCTCGGCCGCAGTCAGTTCCTGGCGCGCGTCCATCCGCATATCGAGTGGCGCGTCGGTCCAATACGAGAACCCACGCTCGGCCCGATCCAACTGCGGACTACTGACCCCAAGATCGAAAAGCACTCCCACGATGTCTCCCTCCAGTTGTGCGATTTCCCCGATGTCTGCAAAGCCGGCCCTCACCAGCCGGACGCGGTCTCCGAACCGAGCGAGCGACGCGGTCGAAGCCGCAATCGCTGCATCGTCTCGATCGATGCCGAGCACGCGCAGATCTGGTCGGGCTTCGAGGACAAGCCCGGCGTGGCCACCGCCGCCGACCGTTGCGTCAACGACAGTTCCCGTAGGAATGGGATTGAGGAGCTCGACCACCTCTCGGCCCAAGACCGGGCGATGGACGAACGCCTCACTCACCGTTCCTCCTCGTGAGGACTCGGTCCGAGTCCGTCAGCAGCCCCCCGGTCGAACAGTGCCGTCCGGATTTCTCCCCGGGGTCGGCTCGGTCGAAAGCGGGCGGAGTAGGGGCCTTCGACCGCGCCGGCCGGGGGGCTGCTGACGGGCCCGGAATCCGGTCCCGTCATGTCAACTAGATGAATCCCATGTCATCAAGACCCGCGCTGCCACCGAAGATGTCGGCTTGAGCGTCGGTCTCCACTTCGCGCCACTTCACCGGGTTCCAGAGTTCAACCCGGTTGTCCACCCCAAGGACCATGACGTCTCGTTCGAGGCGCGCAAACTCACGCAGCGCCGGGGGAATCGCGAATCGACCTTGCTTGTCGGGGACAAAGTGGCGGGCGGAGGCAAACCACGCACGGGCAGCTTGGCGCTGCCGTGCACCCTGGCGAGCGCTTTCGCGTACCCGTTCCGCCAACACCTCGAACTCCCCCTCGCTGTAGACGGCCAGACAGCCGTCCAACACCTTCGTGAGTACCGCCCCAACTGCCAACGGCTCTCGGAAATCGACCGGCAGGATCACCCGCCCCTTGGCATCGAGCGAGTGCTGAAACTCGCCGAGAAAACCCAGAGACATCGAACCTCGCTCCAATCGCTCCGATCACGCCCCAATTGCGGCCGGATGAACTCCCCTTGTGTGTCTGGCGGCACCATACGACACCACCTACCCCCTTGTCAACCCACTTGACTCCACTTTCCTCCACTCGGCGGCTCGAACCGTCGCAATTCCTGGAGACGGACAAGCCATCAAGACGAGCCGGAGCCTGCGGAGGTGAGCCGCGAGGCAGTGAGCCCACAAACTCCCCAGGCCCATCAGACGGCGAACGAACAAGCCATCAAGACGAGGCAGTGAGCCCACAAACTCCCCAGGCCCATCAGACGGCGAACGAACGAGCCGTCAAGACGAGGCATCAGCAGAGGTAGGGCACCCATGCGGCTTCGATGGGGCCGCCGGTGGTGACAGCCCAGGATGCGTGGGGTGCGACGGGACGATGACGGAGCCGCAGGTCAGTCTCGGACAGGAGACGGTTCTCCTTGCGCGAGTTACACGGCCGACACGACGCGACGACGTTCTCCCAGCTGTGTTCACCACCGCGAGATCGTGGGACGACGTGATCGAGGTTTTCGGCCGGTCGGTCGCAGTACTGGCACCGGTGGCCGTCGCGCGCGAACACCGAACGTCGCGACAGTGGCACCCGAGACCGGTATGGGACCCGCACGTAGTGCACGAGCCGGATCACCGACGGGCAGGGAACCGATATGCGTTCGGCGTGGAACTCCACACCATCCCGGGCGATGACCTCGGCTTTGTCCTTGAGCACCAAGACCACGGCCCGACGCCAGGACACAATGCACAACGGATCGAAGGTGGCGTTCAGCAGCAATGTTCGGTCCACGCCGCGCACCTCCTCGTGCGAGCCCGCCCGGCAATGCTCCGACCGATTCCTTCGGTCGCCCGAGCACCGTCGCCGCGATCTTGGGTCCAGACGCCCGGGCCCGGAATCCGATGAGGTTACTGGTCCGGGTGTCGACACCACCTCAGATAGGTGATGAGGTCCGCAGGGTCGATCGCGTCGTGCTCGGCGCCGTACTGGGTCTCCATACGGAACCGCAGATATTCGGGCTCCGGAAGCGGGAGAAATGGCGGCCTCCTCCACCAATGCCGGGGAGCGATCCGGCCAACTTGGCGGACCGCCGTGGCCCACAACGCCGGATGCGCCAGTATCGCAATCAAGGTCCGCACCACCCGACGGGTGCCGGCGACACCTCCGACGTTCTTCACGGCGCGGAACCGTAGTTGCGCAAGCTCCGTACACTGACGCAATCGTCTCGGGAGGTCGAGTGGATCAGCCATTCCGCAAGCTCGTCGAAAACGTCGAGCAAGTGATGCACGGGAAGCGTGATGCGGTCCAACTTGCGCTGGTCTGCCTGATCGCGTCTGGTCACCTCCTGATCGAGGACGTGCCCGGCGTGGGAAAAACGTCGCTGGCCAAAGCGATCGCCCGCTCTATTGGCGGTACATGGCATCGAATTCAGTTCACGCCCGACCTGCTGCCCTCAGATGTCACCGGGGTCTCGGTGTGGAATCGTGCAACGAACGCCTTCGAGTTTCGACCTGGCGGCGTATTCGCGACCGTCCTGCTCGCCGATGAGATCAATCGCGCTTCGCCGAAAACCCAATCTGCGCTCCTCGAGGCGATGGAAGAAGGCCAGGTGACTGCGGACGGTCACACCTATCCGCTCGGCCCACCGTTCATGGTGGTCGCGACCCAGAATCCCATCGAACTCGAGGGCACCTATCCCCTCCCCGAGGCCCAGCTCGACCGGTTTCTGATGCGGATATCGATCGGTTACCCCGATCGTGATTCGGAGGTCGAAATACTGGAAGCCGACCGAGACCACGCGACGGCGGCAAACCTGCAACCGGTCGTTACGACCGCGGAGCTGCTCGCGCTCACACAAGCCTTGCCTCGTATCCACGTTGCGCCACCGCTGCGCGAATACATCGTCGCCCTGGTCGACGGCACCCGACGGCATCCGGCGCTCGCACTCGGCGCGAGCCCACGGGGCGCGTTGGGGTTACAACGGGCCGCGCGAGCATGGGCCGCGTCGACCGGTCGAGACTTTGTCCTCCCCGACGATGTGAAGCGCCTCGCGGGTCCGGTCCTCGCCCACCGACTCGTACCGACGGCGGATGCAGAAATGCGAGGCCTCGATGGCGACGCGGTGATCGCTGAACTCCTCGCGTCGATGCCGGTTCCCGGCGCGACTGGCTAAGGCGGTGAACACCCCGGCGAGCGGGACCGCGCTCACTCGACGGGGCTGGTCGTTGCTTGGTGCCGCGGTCGGCCTCGTGGTCGCCGGCCGGCTGCTGGGCACGCCTGAGCTCACCACGCTCGGACTCAGCGCCGCGGCACTCATCGGCGGCGCCGCGGTGTGGACGCGAAGCCGCACGACGCCACTCGCACTGGCGCGGTCGGTCCGCCCGGGCCGGGTCCATGTCGGCGGCGATGCCAGGGTCGATCTGGAACTCGTCGCCCTGGCGCGTTCGCCCCAGGTGACGATCACCGACGCGTTCGACGACGGCCGTCGGGCCGCTCGTTTTCTCACGCCGGCCCTCGAGCGTGGTCAACGCGGCCGCGCCGCGTATCGCATCCCTACC
>JANPBJ010000176.1:0-16120 GCA_031430375.1 Acidimicrobiia bacterium | reverse complement strand
CGCAGAACACGCGCGGACGCGGAGCGCGCAGGACGTTCGAGCCGGCGCCGCGCGCTCGCGATGCTGGCAATAGCGTGCATCGGGACAACAAGCGCATCCGCCGCGAGTCTGGGCGGGCTCGGTGGACGCTCGCTCGGAGCCGATCGAGGGGTGGTCGCCAGTTGCGACAGGAACGGCGTCACGGTGGTGAAAGGGCCCATCGTCTTTACGCCCGCGATGAACGCTTACACGATGAGAACGTTCAGCGTGCGCACCATCGCCGCCGCGTGCCGCAGCAGCAGGCTGTTTCTCACACTGCGCGACCCATCCAACGTTGCGATTGCCAGCATCTCGGCGGCCGTTGGTGGCGCAAGGGTGAACCTCACGCTGGGTGCACCCGTGCGGGTATCCCAGATTTCCGGCGTCGCAATCGCCATCAAGTGATCCGACCCGCGCCCGCGCGATCACCTGATCGGCGATCGAGGTTTCGCGTGCGCGCGGAGTGCGAGCGGCGAGCGGCGAGCGAAGCCCCCCGGATCATCGCATAGGACGAACGCCTCAATATGGCGGATCTCTTCTGCTGAGCCTCAACCACGGAGAGTGGGCGACGGATCAGGGGTTTCACGCTCGGACAACCGACGGCGTCACCATCGCCTACGGCGCTGCCGCCGTCATCAGCTGATTGATTCGGATGCGGCGCCGGGCCTTGCCGGGCGCCGCTTCGGCTCCTGAACCCCGTCAAGGTCCGCCGAAATCCGGTCGATGCACCAACACCGGCGCATCGCCGGCCGGAACCGCTTGGTACCGGGGCACCGACAAGCTCCGGAGCCCGTTCACGTCGATTTTCTGACCAACCATGCCTACCAAGACACTGGAACGCCGCCCCCATCGCATCCCGAGGCGCGACGAGTCGGATCATCGTGAGCAGCCGATCGAGCCGGCCTCGCTCCCATCGCATCCCCAGCCCGTGCTGCTCCACCGGAGGCGCGAGCACGCCCTTCCCCCGCGCGCGATTCCACTCGTCCAATCCTCCGTTCCAATTGAGGATGCCGACCCGCTCGCCGGACTGACCCGTGCGCAACGCCAGTCCCAGCGAAAGCGGAGGCACGCGCCCGCACCACAGAAGACGATCGTCGGCCAGCACCGCGGGCGGCGCCTCCTCGGTGACATCGTCATGTTCGGCCTCATCGCACTCATCCTGTGGTTCACGTGGCCGGCTCGCTTCGGCGGTGACGCCACCTTCGTCGTGGTCCACGGTCACTCCATGGACCCCACATTCCGAAGCGGCGATCTGGTGCTCGTGCGAAGCGCGAGCGAATACCAGGTGGGCGACGTTGCGGCGTACCACATCCCGAAGGGCGAGGCCGGCGCGGGCAGCCGGGTGATCCACCGAATTGTGCGTCGCGAAGGCGATCGCTACGTCTTCAAAGGCGACAACCGTGCAACCGTCGACCAGTGGCGTCCGCACGCCTCTGACATCATGGGCCGGCTCGCGGTTCGCGTTCCCCTCCCTGGGGAAACGTTCTGGGCCATCTTGCCGTGGATGTGGTGTCTCGCGGTCGGCGCGGTCGTGACCTGGATGCTGTGGCCGCAAAGCGGCTCACGTCGACCGCGTCGACCGCGTCGACCGCGTCGTCACATAGGATCGACCACGGCCTAAATCACACATCCAACGGAGGACCCGTGGCCGTCAACGAACCTGGCAAGACCCGCACCGTCGCCGACATCATGAGTCGGCCGGTCGTCACCGTGAGCCCCGACGACAAGATGGCGGAAGCCGCGGCCACCATGCGCGAACAGCGCGTTGGATCCGTGGTCGCAGTCCACGGATCCCGGCCGGTCGGGATTCTCACCGAGCGCGATCTCGTGCGGTTCACCGCGGCCGGCGCCGATGCCGTGACTGCGGTGGTCTCCGAGTGGATGACCGCATCGCCGGACTCCGTAGCGCCGGACGCCGACGTGACGGCCGCGTTCGCGAGCCTGTCCGAACACGGATACCGCCACTTCCCCGTGGTGAGCGATGAGGAACTGGTGGGCATCGTCTCGATGCGAGACCTGATGCGCATCGCGCAGATTCAACCCGCGGAGTCACTCGCGCACGAGATTCCCCGTGGCCTCGAAGGCGTGGTGGTGGCCGAGACCGACATCGGCGACGTCCGCGGCCTCGAAGGCTTCTACCACTACCGCCAGTACAACGCCGTCGAACTCGCGGAGCAACGCAGCATCGAAGATGTGTGGCACCTCATGTTCGAGGGTTCACTGCCGACGCTTGCGGAACGGGCTGCGTTCTCGGAGACGGTCGCACCGCTCCGCCTGATTCCCGCGAGCATCATGGAGGCACTGCCGGAGATCGCTCGCCTCGGCGCCGCGGCTCCCCCGCTCGACATGCTGCGCACCACGCTCTCGCTCTTCGGGGCACACCTCGGTTTTCGACCGTCGCTCGACGTGGACACATCCGAGCTACGGGCCAACGCGCTGCAGGTCTGCGCGGTCGTCCCCACCCTCTTGACCGCGATCTACCGGCTCCAGCACGACCTTGAACCGATCGCCCCCAACCGTGACCTCGCGTACGCCGCGAATTACTTGTACATGCAGACCGGCATCGTCCCAACCCCCGAGCACGCCCGAGCCGTCGAGCAGTACCTCATCTCGACGATCGACCACGGCTTCAACGCCTCCACGTTCACCGCTCGCGTCATCACCTCGACCGGTGCCGACCTCGCGGCCGCGGTCGTCGGCGCGATCGGCGCGCTGTCCGGGCCATTGCACGGCGGCGCCCCCAGCCGGGCGCTCGACATGCTCGACTCGATCGGGACGTTGGACAACGCCGAACCTTGGCTACGCGCCGCGGTGGAGCGCGGCGACCGACTCATGGGCTTCGGCCACCGCGTGTACAAGACCGACGACCCGCGCTCGGTGATGTTGCGCGGCGTGGCCGAGCGGCTCGGCGGCCCGAAGGTGGAGCTCGCGGAGCAGATCGAAGCCAAGGCCATCGAGGTCCTCGCCGAGCTCAAGCCCGGGCGACGGCTCTATACCAACGTCGAGTTCTATGCCGGGATCGTCATGGACACCTGCGGGCTCCCGCGCCAGATGTTCACCCCGACCTTTGCGTCGAGTCGCGTGATCGGTTGGTGCGCCCACATCCTCGAGCAGGCCGCCGATAACCGTCTCATCCGGCCGAGCGCCCAGTACGTGGGCCCCCCACCGCCCCAGCCATTGCCGGAGTTGTCGTAGTCCGAACGAGCAATCAGCTCGGTGTCTGCAGGACCCAGAGGGGAAGCGTGCAGCGGTGTTCCGCGGCCACGTAACAACGGACTTCGACCGCGCCGAACCGCTCCACTGGCACGTTGCGCAGATCAAACGTGATCGGGAGGTTGAGGTTCTCGTTCACCATCAGCTGCGTGTCGCCCAGTTGGATCTCGCCCGCAATCTCGGCGAGCTGGCCGCCGTCTTCATCCACGACGACCACGCGAACTTCGTGTGGCCGTTCGGCCTCGAGGCGATCGAGCTCCAGCACAATCGCGAGGTGCACACCAAGCGGCGCAGGCAACTGCTCGCGGTAGCAACGGGTAATCCCGCCCGAGGAGACGAACAGCAGGCCTTCGCGTACTTGGGCGAAGTCGGCGAGCATTGCAGTAGTCACGTCCATTGGACGGCAGCGTAGGCGGCACCACCCCGAATCGGCCGCACCCCACGGTGGCCCCACGGTGCCCGCACGGTCAGACATTCCCAAATCCCGACTGTGGTGGTCGTCAACCGCCTCCTCCTGTCGTGTGCGACGCTGTGACGATGACCGCACGCGACGACGATCGGGACAGCCCCGGGTGGCAACTCGAGGAGCTGGCGAGTGCCGGACGAGAGAATCTCGACGCGGGTCACGTCTCCCGGTACGACAAGAAAGAGGACGCCGACGCGGCGGAAGAAGTTGTGCTCCTGACGAGCTTCGGATTGGATTGCAGCTCGACGGTCGTAGACCTCGGCGCCGGAACCGGACAGTTCGCAATCGAGGTAGCCGCCTTCTGCGCGCGCGTGGTTGCCGTGGACATATCGCCGGTGATGCTCCCCGCGCTGCGATCCAAAGCTGCAGCCACGGGTGTGGCGAACTTGGAGGTCGTACAGGCCGGCTTCCTCACGTATGAACATTCCGGCGAGTCCCCCAACTTCGTCTACTCCCGCTACGCGCTGCATCACCTCCCCGATTTCTGGAAGGCCGTCGCGCTGACGCGGATCCATCGGATGCTCCGTCCCAACGGGATCCTGCGACTCTGGGATGTGGTCTACGGCTTCCCACCGACCGAGTTCGCCGAGCGCGTCGAGGCCTGGTGTTCGCTCGGCAGCGGCGATGTCGGTGATGGGTGGAACCGCTCCGAGTTGGAAGAACATGTCCGCGACGAGAACTCCACCTTCACGTGGCTCCTCGAGCCGATGATTTCGCAGTGCGGCTTCGAGATCGTCGAGTCCACCTACTCGAGTGATCGATTCTTCGCCAAGTACGTGCTCAAGAAATCTTGAGGCCTGCTCAGCGACCCGCTTCGAGAAGCGGCGCCGGTGTCCACGATGGCCATTCCGCAACGTTGGTGAGGCGACCGCCAACGTAGGTCGCGACGAGCCGGAACGGCTCGCGCGCGCTCGTGTTGTCATAGACGCGGGCTTCGTCGACCAACGCGATCGCGTCGCGGAGATGCCCCCAGAGTCGCTCGATCCGCACACGAACCTTCTCCTCGGGGACATCGTGACCCCCGTTGCGGACGCGGTCCACCACTCGAGCCACCGCGAGTTCTTCCGGGACCGCCACGATGTGGAGCGTGACGCGGTAGCCCGCCGCTTCCGCGTCGCGGAGCATCAAGAGTTTCGACTCATGAGAGAAGACGGTCTCCGTCACGAACGACTGGCGCGCACCGATTCGCCGGTCGCGTTCGATGGCCGCGATCCTGGCCGCGTCATACGCGTGTTCGACGGCCGCGTCGGGCCAGCGTTGCGCCGCAACAACATCGGCGTTCACGAAATCCAGATGAGTAACCGGACCGATCACCTTGGCATGGAACGTCGACCTGCCGGCGCCGTTCGGGCCGGCAATGACGTGGAGTACCGGGTCAGGCATGCGGCTCAGGTGCGCGTGACGACTTGACCATTGGGGCCGAGTTCTACGTAGGACCGCCCAAGTTCTGAAAACTCCTGGGCGAGGTCGAGATCCTCACGACGGGCTTCCATTCGTTGCATCCACTCGGCGCGAACGACCGCCTGCTCGTGCGGGTTCAACCCGTCGTAATCCAACCGCGCCGAGAGGACCGCGCCGATGTCGCGCTGCGACACGCTGTCCGAGGCTTCAACCTCTCGGCCGATCCGGGCCCAATGGGCGATCTGCTGGGCCGCGCTGCGACTCATCAGCGGACCGACCGCCTTCGCCGAGGAATACAGCTCATCGTCGATCCGGGTTGGCGAGGTCGTGGCCATGGCACGCTCCTGGCGGCGGGTGTAGCAGACTGCTACACCCTATCAGCCGCCGTTCGGCTGCCGCGACTGCCGCGACCGCCCGAGGATGTGACGGCGGCGGCACGCGATACTCAGCGGATGGAGATACTCAGCAGTCGGATCCTGGTGGCCGCCGGTGACCTGGCTCGGAGTCGCAGTTTCTACGAGCAGACCCTCGGGCTGAAGATCTACCGGGAGTACGGAGTCGGCGGCATGGTCACCGGGGTCGTCTACTTCCTCGGCGGCGGTTTCCTGGAGCTCGCCAGCGGTGGAGCGCCGACGGCAAGAGACGGCGTGCGGGTCTGGCTTCAGGTGGAAGACGTCGTGCGCGAATCGGCACGGCTCGCGGAGGCGGGCGTGATGATCCGCAGACCTGCCGAAGCTATGCCGTGGGGCCTGATCGAATGCTGGATCGAGGATCCCGACGGATTGGAGATACGCCTCGTGGAAGTGCCAGCCGATCACCCGTTGCGACGCAGGATTCAGTAGGGCGCGGCTTCCACCGCAGGTCTGCGTAACGATGCGAGCAGATAGCCACCGAGAGCTAGCACCGCAATCACCTGCGCGGTCTCGGCGATCACCGCCTCCACCGTCCAGCGGTTTTCGCTGAACCCAAGCAGTCCCGAGGTCCGCGAGAGCACGTAAGCGCCGATCGCACTGGCGGCGAGCAGCACACCCAACACCGCGGCCGGTCTCGCAAGTCGGTCGACGCGCGATCCGATGACCAACAACTCCGCGATCACCAGGCCCGCAATCGCATTCAGCGCGAACGAACGGCTGATGTCGAGACCGGCCATGCGGTCGATGCTGATGCCGCGATAGCCGCCCCAGAAGTACAGGTAGAAATGGATGTAGCCCGACACCAGCACTGCCGACGCGCCGATGAGTAGGAGCCCGCGCCGCGCACCGTTCATTTCACTCCCAGCGTTCCGGCCATCGACGGATGGATCTGGCAGGAGTACGTGAACGTCCCGAGTCGCTGAAGCGCGATCGTCGCCTTTTTTCCAACGCCGATCTCACCGGTGTCGAAGCCGCCGTCGCCACTGGTGAGCGTGTGGGGAACCTGATCGGTGTTAGTGACCGTGACGGTCGTGCCGGCAACGACTGTGAGCCGGGCCGGCGTGAACGAGAAGTTCTTGATGACGATGGCGTTCGCGCCACTCTTGGCCGCGCTCGTCACACTCGGTCCCTCCACCCAACGCGTCACCGCTACTGTCCGGTCGTGCTCGGAGCCGGACTGCTGTTTCTCGCGGTCGTCATGGTGGTCTGGATACTTGCCGTCATTCTCGGCGTGGCACTCCGATTCCGACACCTGCTTCGTCGCCAGGGTGACGACCAAGCCACTCCGAGCGGAGGACCAAGTTGACCGCACTCGACAAGCAATTCACCGCGACCTTGCAGAAGAGTGACGCGAAAGGCGGCTGGACCTATGTGGTCATGCCGGGCTCAGCGGAGTTCTTCGGAACGCGCGGCCTCGTGAAGATGGCCGGCACTGTCGACGATCAGCCGTTCCGAAGCTCCTTCATGGCGCTCGGCGACGGGCGGCACAAGTTGCCGATTGCCGCCCCGCTTCGCAAGGCCATCGCGAAAGAGGCGGGTGACACCGTCACGGTTCAGCTCCTGCAGCGGATCGACCGCTGACCACGACCGGCTTCGCTCACCGTGCGGGGTCGAGTTCATAACCAAGCGGTCAGTTCGTGTGGCGGGCGAAGAACTGCCAGAACAGCTCCGCGGCGTTGACGCTGCCGGATTGTTTGATGGATGTGGGCTTGCCGGGTGCGGCATTCGGGTAGTGGTGCCCGACACCATCGAGGAGCATGAAGACGAACGAGTTCCCGCTGGCGTTGCCCGATACCCGTGTGGACCATTCGGCGGTCAGGTACTGCGGCGCCGGCCAGGTCGAACGCCACGCAACCCCCGCCCAGTCGTCCACACCGATCGCCGAACCCGGACCCCAAGCGAGACCTTGGTTCGCCACGGTTGGTGCAAGGATTGCCTGGCCAAGCGTCCCGTTGACGACGTCGAGGTTGAGCGGGATAGCCGCGAGCGGCGGCTGCCCCAGCGCCGCGCGGTGCGCGTTGATGCCGACGAGGTACCTGTCGTCGCGGTTGCCGAGGCCGAACGCAAGTGGGACCGCGGTCCGCGGAGGAGTCTGGAGATGCGGCGCCACGATCGGGCGCACCGGCGTGCCGTCGGCCCGCAGACACTCGCGAGCTTGGCCCGCCCACGAACCGATCGCCGCAAACGTATCGGCGCGGCTGATGGCAAGCGATTGCGCGAAGGCCGAGCCGTTTGAGAACCCCGAGGCATACACGCGGCGGCCGTCCACCTGCTCTGTCCCCTGAAGATCCGCGAGCATCGCGTCGACGAAGCCGTCGTCATCGGCAGGGTACGGCGCGGTTGCGGGCCATCCGGCGGGACGGAGCTGGCTCACATCGCACGCGAGACCGAAGCCGTTCCACTTGGTGTTCATGCGCCCGGTGTCCAGCATGCGGTAGCTCTTGCCAGTAGGGAAGACCGCGATCCGAAACGTCTCCGCCAACGTAGGGATCGGCTGTGCGGTTCCGGTCAGGCAATTGTCAGGGGTTCGTGAACCTCGGGCAGCAACGCCTCGAACGGGACCGGGCATGGTTCCTCGCAGCAGTTCGACCAACGCGGCGGTTTGGTCGCTTCACGCGGTCAACGCGGGTCGAACAAGGCGCGGCCGCTCGAAGTCGGTGTTGTCGATGACGACCTCGACGAGGGAGCGCGGATCGACCTCGTCGATGTACAGAAGCTCGCCGGCGAGATACCGGTCGCGATGGAGTGTCTCGGACTCCCTCGCGCCTTCCATGTCGGCGTCGCGTTCGATACCCCGACGAACCGAAAGTTCGGTGTCGATCTCGAGCCACACTCGGAGGTGCCAGTAGGAGTTGATCTCGGGCCGGTAGGCGAACACCCCGTCAACAATGAGCACCCCGTTCGGTGGCATCGCCGTCTTCACGGAAGAGTGATCGATCTGAGTGAGTGGATCGAGACTGCACAATGCAACGAGGCCATCCGCCGTGGGGCCCGACGGATCCAGCAGCAGCCTGCACGCTGCCTCGCGATCGAATGCGTTCCGGTAGTAGCCCGCTCCGGATTCCCGGTCGTAGAGGTGTCGCTCGCTCCACGGGCGCTTGAAGTCATCAAGTGATGCTCGAAACACCGGACGGCCCCGCCGTGCGAGGCTCCGCGCGAGCTCATGACCGAAGCTCGTCTTGCCCGCCGCGGTCAGGCCGTCGATCGCGATTCGGAGCCGATGGTCGCCGAGCGACTCGATCATTTCAACCATACGATCGACAACGAGCGATCGCGCCGGACCCGGCTCCGGAGGCATGGGCTGCCGCCAAGTCGACACGGAGAACCGAATGCGGCCGTTATCCATCAGGCGCTCGTGGAGTCGGACAGGTCGACGATCAGCGTCCCCGGACGCCAATCCGGAAGCCGGTCGATGACGCTGCCGTCGGCGTCGATGAGCGCTGCGATCCCTGGAAAGTTCTCGTCGACCGTGGTTCCCGCTTGGGTTGCCATGGCGACGCGCACCTTCAACCGCTCGGCGTGGTGGACCGCGTCGCCCAGAGCGCAGCCCTCCCACCAGTCGAAGCCTGCTTGCCACGACGCCTCGCTCGTGCCGTGATCATCGAGGCCCGGGGCGGAACAGAACAGCACAACCTCCGCGCCGGCTCGGATCGTCGCGTCCCATGTCCATTCAACTCCAGCTTCAGCGCAGATGGTCATCCCAAAGTGAGTGGCGTCGACAGTGAACACGACAGTGTCGGAGCCAGTCGAGTAGCCACGTTCGCCGTCGCCGAGGTGACGCTTACGTTGCGCGGCGACGAGCTCACCGTCACACGCGACCGCCTGTGTGATGAAGAACGCGTCACCGACTCTCTCGCTGAACCCAAACACCGCCGCGACGCGGTACTCGCCCGTGGCTGCGACCAGCGTCGCTACGGCCGGGTCATCGATCGTGATGGAATCACCGGGATCAGAAGTCGGGTCAACGGATCCGGTCAGCGAGAACTCCGGGAACACCACCAGACGACAGTCGTGGCGCGATGCGTGATCAACAAAACCGAGATGCATCGCGAGGTTCCTGTCGAGCGCATGCTTCTCACAGGTCACCGCGGTCAAGAGCGCACGCACGCGCGAAGTCTCCCACCCACAGCCCGAGCGATGCGACGTCGGGTCTGCTGTCAGGGCTTCACGAACCGCGAGTCGCAAGCACGCGCCGAGCGCGTGCGAGGCTGACGGTGATGACGATGCACAACTGGCGAATCGAACCGCGGGAGTATGAACGCCACGAAGCCCGGCGCGGACGCAGGCACGCGTTCGAGCGCTTGAACCCGACCACGACCGCGCTCGTCGTGATCGACATGGTGCCCTTCTTCCTCGAAGACAGTGACTACGCGAGGGGCATCGTGCCCAACATCCAGGCAATGGCCGCCGCACTTCGACTCGCAGGCGGCACCGTCGCGTGGATCCTGCCCGGGATCGTCGAGCCAGCGGCGGTGACCGAGGAGTTCTTCGGACCGGACATCGCGGCGCTCTACCGGAACTCGGGCGGCGAGGGACCGTTACCGCAGCGCCTGTGGCACGAGTTCGACGTCGCGGAATCAGACTTGCTGGTCGAGAAGGCGGGACCAAGCGCCTTCTTCCCAGAGCGTTGCACCTTGCCCTCGCTATTGACGGAACGAGGCATCGATACCGTGTTCATCACGGGGACTGTCGCGAACGTGTGCTGCGAGTCCTCCGCCCGCGACGCGAGCACCCTTGGATATCGCGTCATCATGGTGGCGGACGCGAACGCCGCGGCGCGGGACTCCGACCTGAACGCCACTCTCCACACGATCTACCGATCCTTCGGAGATGTGCGCCCGACCTCCGAGGTGCTGCAACTCATCCACAACCCCGAAGCGCATCAAGGTTGAGACCAGCGGTAGCGCAGGTACTCAGGCGGTTCCTGGTTTGCGACCAACGACAGAAACCGCAAGGCCTGCGAAGAGAAAGCTCTGGCGCCGGTCCGCCTCGACAAGCGAGCCCAGGTAGTCGTCTGCCTCGGCCTGGGTGATCGCGTGGTCCGTGACCGCGTCCTCGACTGCTCGATCGAATGGGCCACCCGCGCCTCGTGCCGTCGACAAGGAAGTGTGCAGTATCGGTGTCACACGGGGTGTCGAATCGACCCGATCGAAGTGCCCCACTTGTAGCGGCATGTCGGGACTAGGTAACGGTCTCGATCCAGAGGAGTGAACCTCGCACACAAGCTGAATTCGTCCTAGCCTCCTCCTCAATCAATCGGGAGGGGTCCCAGATGCGTCGTCGGGTAGGAGCGTTCGCGCTCACGGTAGGACTGGCCGTAACTTCACTGCCGCTCATTCCATCCTTGGCCCAGCCGGCGGCCGCCGATCCCGCGCTCGGCGCCTGGGGCTGGGGCTCGTACCCATACAACATCCACGGGCAGGTCGGACGCGGAACGATCGACGGATCACCGATACCCACCGCAGTAGCCGGACTCGGAACCGGGACGGGCGTGCTCGACGTCGCCGCGGGCGGCTACCACTCCCTCGGAGTCATGGACGACGGAAGAGTCTTCGCATGGGGTCTGCAACAGTTCGGTGCGCTCGGGAACGGTTCCCAAGATGTGGCGGGGCGCGGGACACCCGTACCGGTCACCGGACTCGGGCTGGGGAGCGGTGTCGTTGCCGTCGCCGCCGGCAGCGCGCATAGCCTCGCCTTGACCGCCTCGGGTGCAGTCCTCGCGTGGGGTTACAACGACGCCGGACAGCTCGGCGACGGAACCACCGTCAATCGTGCAACTCCGACGGCGGTCGTCGGGTTCGGGAGCGGTGTCGTGAGTGTTTCCGGCGGCATGGAGCACAGCCTCGCGGCGAAGTCCGACGGCAGCGTGTGGGCCTTTGGCTCCAACCTCTCCGCGGAACTCGGTGGCTTCGTCGGTACGCAGTCGTTGACACCGGTGCAGGTCCTCCCGCCGGGGAGCGGTGTTGTGCAGGTCTCGGCGGGATTTCACCATTCCCTGGCGCGGACCGCGGACGGAACGGTGTGGCAATGGGGGAACGACGGGTGGGGTCCTGGCGAGGCAGTCAACAACATCGCGATTCCGTACGTCGTCCCGACCCTGGAAAGTGGCGTTGTCGATATCGATGGCGGCGGGAATTACAGCCTCGCCGCGAAATCCGACGGAGCGATGGTCGGCTGGGGCCTCGGGCACTACGGTCGGCGCTGCAGCGCGAATACCGATGATGTGACCACCCCCGCGGCAACCGACTTCGGTCCGGGCAGCGGCGTCATCGACGTCGAGGCGGGGGGCATGGGTGGGAGCACACTGGTTCGCCTTGCCGATGGCAGCGTCTTCGGCTGTGGTTACAACGGGAACAACGAGCTCGGCAACGGCCTCGGTGGCGTGGCCGCGGATGGTGCCGTCACCGTGCTCTCTCCGACACTGGTCGCCGGATTCGTTCCGGGGAGCGGAGCCACCGACATCGCGGTCGGGCAGGCCCACGGACTTGCGATCGCGGCCACGCCGATCTACACCCCGATCACCTACGAAGCATCAATCGGTGACGTCGTGGTTCGCGAGGGCGACCTGGGGAACCGCACCGCCGCCGCCACCATCACCTTGGACCATTTCGCCTTCACCAAGCAGACGGTGAAGGTCACGGCGTATTCCACGACCGCGGGGACGGGCGACTATGTGGCCTTCACCAACCGGGTTGTCACGATCCCGGCCGGCGCAGCATCGGCGACCGTATCTCTGTCGTTCAAGGGTGACGATGACGACGAGGGAGACGAAACCGTCTCGCTCGGTCTGACCGGATCGCCGACGGTCACGGTCGATGACGGTATCGGCGAGGTCACGATCGTCGACGACGACGGACCCAGCGCCGTGACACCCGAACTGTCGGTCGGTGATATCGAGGTGTACGAAAGCAATGGCAATACCACCAAGGTCTCCTTCACCGTCGCGCTCAGTGCGGCGAGTGCAGCCCCGGTCACAACGAACTACACCACTATCGGCTGGACTGCGACACTCGTCGCGGACTTTGCGAAGAAGACAAATGTTGCCTTGACCTTCCCGGCCGGGGTGCGCTTCAAGCTCGTCACGATCCTGGTCAACAACGACTACCTGGGCGAACTCGACGAGGTATTCCTCCTCAGCATCACCAACGTCGTCGGCGCGACGGTCAGCGACTCGCTCGGCGTCGCCACCATCACCAACGACGACTTCTAACAATCGCTGATTCAGCTCGCCGTCGGTCACCTGACGGGAATGCCCAGGACCACCCGGTTCCGGGACCCGGGGGCCAAGCGCGGGCGTAGCCGGCCTGTCATGATTCGGGTATGTCGGAAAACCTAAGAATTCTCGGTGCGTACAGCGACGCAATGGCCCGGGGCGACCGGGACGCCGTCTTCGAGTTTTGGGCTCCGGAGTTCGTGAGTCATGTGACGGAGCGGGTCAACCCCGCAGCCGTCGGGACCGACGTGCGGGGCCACGAACTCGAGTGGTGGACCGAGGTTCGGAATGCGTTTCCGGACATGGTGTTCACCGTCGATCTGCTCATCGAATCCGACGACTTGATCGTGTCGAATTGGTCCGTGCGGGGAACCCACACAGGCGCCGCGTTCTACGAGCTGCCGCCGTCGGGCGATCCCATCGTGATCAACGGCACCGCCATCCTGCGCATGCGCGACGGCAAGATCGTCGAGCACTGGGGCGGACCGCACTGCCAACAAGGTCTCGGCCTCACCCACTGACCGAGAAACACGTTTGTCCAACCGACCGAGCCAAAGCGGATCGCAAATCCGGCCGAGGTTGACGCCGGGTCGGTCAGACTGAATCGCAGCAAGTGGTGCCCGCTGCTTGGCCCGCTCGCGCCCATCGCACTCAACTATCTGATCACGTTCCCCTCGGCGCCCAAGGCTCGGACAGCGACGATTCTGCTGGCGTCGCGAACTCCTGGGAACGCGGTGATGAACCACCCATTCGCCTGGACGCGAATCGTGCTGGTCGTGCCGTCATCGAACTCGAAGGCAACCTGAGTTGCCCCCGCGGGGACCTTCCCAGAAGCGACCTTTCGGACGCCTACGTGGCCTGGGTAATGCAGGAACTGGAACCCGTTCGTTGGGATCAGATCCGTGATGCAGGAGGAACCGCCGCCGTGGTCGATGTCGCCATCCGGCCCAATGACGCGGTCGTAGACGCACTGTCCGCCGCCTCGGAGCGGAGCGACCCACACTTCGTACGCGTAGGTGCCGTCGGTAGTTCTTGCCATGCGCGAGGCGGTGTCGTCCGTCTCAAAGCCCCATGACCTGAACTCGCGCACCATCGATTCGACCGGGCCGGGTAGTACGCCCGCCGCGCTGGCAACCCCGGTCGTGACGAGAGCACCCGCGCTGATCGCGATTGCGATCTTCGGCCAGCGCGGTCGCGTTCCTGACACGGTGCGGGCGCGCAGAGAGATTGATGCGGTCGATGGGGGTGATGCTGCGGCGGTCGTCTCTGCGGCGAAGGCCTTGAGGCCTGCCAGCAGCGTCGTCTCGATGTCATTCATGCAAGGACTCCTTCAACTTCTTGATGCTCCGAGCAAGTAGCGACTTGACGGTTCCGGGTCGACAGCCGAGGGTCTGAGCGATCTCGCGTTCTGACAGGTCATCGAAGTAGCGAAGAACTACCGCGGCTCGCTGGCGTGGTGTGAGCACCTTCAGCGCGTCGCGAACGGCGATCGCCGTCGTATCGAACACCTCAGGTTCGCGATCTGGCATACGGCTCCGCCGTTCGAGCACTTGTCGTCGCCCGTACGAGCGGCAACCGTTCACGACCGCGATCCGTACGTACGTGGTCGGGTACTCGATTGACGACCACTTGCGGTAGACCTGCACGAACGCGTCTTGCACGATTTCTTCTGCCGGCGCCATCGCGCCGGTCATGAGTCGAGCAAGAACCACGAGGCGCGAATAATGCGACCGGTAGAGATCGTCGAAGGAAGGCTCGTCGCCCATCGGCTCGGGTGAGCCCTCTGGCTGGCCTGCTTCGACTGTCACAATGACATAGGCGCACGAGATCGCCTGTTGGTTCCATCAGGAACGACGACGTCCGCTCCGGTGCGCAAGAGGGTCGCTCGATCAGAGGACGAGGTCGTCAAGCGTGCGCCATTCGCGAACGAGCTCGACGCGAAGCACTGCGCCGGCGAGATTTTCCGGGAAGATCGCAAGGACGTCATCGACGCCTGTGGCCGACGGAGAGCGGATGGCTTGGAAGCCTTGCTCGTGCGCAGCGTCACCGATGTCTTGCGTGTAGCTGTGATCGTCGCGAATGAGGTCCGTTGGCGCGAGTCCCAGGGCGTCGCGCGTGGTCGCGTCGCTCAAGTCGAGCACGTTGTGTAATCCGACCGCCACCTCCCACAGTTCGCGTGGGAGTAGATCCTCGATGCTGAGGCTCTGGCGCTCGGCTTGGCGCGTGAGTTCCGCGACTACGCACGGCAGCGACATGCAGAGGTACAAGACCGGGAAGCTGTGTGGTGGGTTGAAACGGCCGCCGAGTCGGCGAGCACCGTCGCCGCTCCGAGGATCGAACCCGCTGGACTGGTTTCGGTAGGCGACCGCATCGAGCGCGCTACCAGACAGGCGCCCGAGTGCTCGCGAGTCGAAGGCCGACATGTCAGATGGTCACGCCCTCCGCCAACGCGAGGAGGAGGTCGACCACTCGTTGGTACTGACCGAGCGCGACGAGGTCGAGCGGCTTCTCGTATCCGAGGTCGGGGTTCGGTGAGCGCATCCAGAATCGGGCTGCGTCGTCTCGCATCACTTTGCGGGCGAGGTCGACGACGGCGCGCAGTTCGAGCAGCCGCTCCTCGGCTTCCCGGCGCGGCGTGGACTCCTGCGCACGCCAGCGAGCGACGCTGCGGGGGTTCGTGTCGCTGACCCGAGCGAGGTCGGCGGTGTCCACCACGGCACCCTCGGAAAGGTGGTCGAGCAGGGTTGTCAGCGTTGTCATAGGACCTCGTCGTGGGAACATGCTGCGAAATGTCGAGCGTATGCCATCTTATACGTCGCCTTTACGTCAGGGCGGGCGGGGCTGGTTCGAAGCGGGTTCGTTTCCCAATCCAACGCGCTCGCTCATGCCGCGATCTGTGTCCACGGTCGTCCATCACGTCCGCCGATCCCGGCTGCGTCGCGCTGAGTTCGTGAGCAATGGGTGAGCAAATGCACGTCGGAGAGACTCTCCGCGGCCGGCGCCGAACCCATAAGTGCTGGTCAGCGTGCCCGGAGAGGTGTGATCCTGCAGGACATTGAGGACAGGTGTCGCGAGACATAGAGGACAGTCCGTGACGCTCTCCGGATGTCGAAAGCGCGTCTTGTCATCACCGCAGTAATTGTTGAGGGTCGGTCCCCGTCCGAGGTTGCCCGCACCTACGGCGTCGCTCGCTCGTGGGTCTACACACTCGTCGCCCGGTATCGAGCGGAGGGCGACGCGGCGTTCGAACCCCGATCGCGGCGCCCACGCCGGTCACCGACCGCGACCGACCCGACGACGGTTGCGCTCATCGTGTCGATCCGCGAAGCACTCGTCGCGACGGGCCTCGAAGCACTCGTCGCGACGGGCCTCGATGCCGGCGCTGACACGATCCGC
>JANPBJ010000175.1:0-2947 GCA_031430375.1 Acidimicrobiia bacterium | reverse complement strand
GCCCAAGGCCTTCTCACCGATGCCGAGGAGGTCGTGGGCGAGATCACCCTCTCCGGGACCATCGGCTTCATCGTCTTCGTCGGCTTGGGCGCCGGCGCGGTCGCCGCCATCGTGCTCCTGGTTGCGCGTCCCTGGTTGCACGTCAACGGTGCGGCGGCAGGGGTGATGGCTGGGCTGGTGCCGCTGGTCCTGTTCGGGGACAAGGACTTCTCATCAGAGAACCTGGACTTCTCGATCTTGACGCCGACCTGGCTTGCGGTGGGTCTGATCGTGGGTGGAACCGCCTTGTTCGGCGCTGCCCTCGGCTCGGTGACTGCTCGACTCCAACAGACAGCCGGCGGCGCCAGCCGGTTCCGCAACGTGCCCATCCTGGGTGTGATCCCCTTCGCCCTGGTGCCACCATTCCTCGTCGGCCTGGTGGCCTACATCATCGGGCGCACCGCCCTACCGGGGCGCCTGTCCGCCGTGCTCCAGCGACGCCCCATCCAGTTGGCGGGGAGGGTCGTCGTGGCCGGGCTCGTTGGATTCAGCCTGTTCCTGACCGCTCGGTCTTCGGTGGACATCCTCAGCATCTGAGGCAGTGCCCGCCCCGGCGACCAGGTTCCCGCTCGCACACCCTTTGCTCGGATCGCGCTCCGGCGTTGGGTGCCGCGATCGAGGGACTCGTGCCCGCTGCCTTTCACAACATCAGAGCAGTATGCGAACAACAGCGCCGCCGGACGATCTTGCGCTTCGTAGGAGTTTCGGGCATTCTGTCCCCTGTTGGATCGTCAAATACGAGATAAGGGGCAATTCATGAAGAAACTCATTGCAGGAACGTTCGTCGCCGTCTCCGGAATCCTCGCCGGGGCAGGCGTTGCGGGTGCTTCACACGTGCATTCGCTGGAGACCGGCAGCGGATCGTGCGTGCTGCTGGCTCAGGACGGCGGCGAAAAGGAAGTCCAACTGCCCTTCGCGACCGGCGCGGAGAACCGGCTTCACCCGCTCCACGTCCTGGTCCACCTCGGTGAGCCCGGCATGGGCGGCCATATCACCATCGGCGTCGCCGGAACTGCGTCGGACCCCTGCCTCGGGGGGGAGTACGTCAACTCGCGCTGAGTACTCGTCGCGACGGGAGCGATAACAGGCAACATGGACCGAGAAGGTCCGCGCCACCCAGTGCAACGGGGTGGCGCGGACCTTCCTGGTCGCGAAAGAGAAAACGAACGTGCCTGAGCGATCGGACACGCGATCTAGGTCCTGACCAGGCCAAACGTTGTGATTCTGACAACGGGTGGACCGTTGGGGACAGCTTTCAAACCCTGTAGAACGACGGCTGTCCCCGGCCGAGATCGAAGCGCTAATCCACCGGTACCGCGAGGGTGCCTCGATCGACGATCTCGCCGGTCGTTACGAAGTCCACCGAACCACCGTCATCCACCACCTCGACCAAGCCGGCATCACGCGACGGCGCGTGGTCCGCAAGATGACCGACGAATCGGTCGCCCTCGCGGCGGCACGGTACGGGCAGGGCGCGTCGCTCGCGGTCGTGGCCAGAGTTCGGCGTGCATCAACGGACCCTGGCGAGAGAGCTCCGACGCGCTGGATCCTTGATCCGACCCCGTCGGGGCTGGACCACGTGATCAGGATGCCGATTGACGTCAATTGGCAGACTGGCGACCGAGTGTCCCGGCCGGGTCGAGTCAGCCGTAGCGCGATGCCGGACGAGTCGTGACCTCTCCAGGAGCCGTGCCGGCTTCGCCGCAGCGTGCGGTGTGCGGTGTGGTCATCGTGTCGCGTACGGTGGCCTCCGCAAGAGAGGCAGGGACTGATGGCGACCGAGAACGTGACGGTGTTGTTCACCGACCTGGTCGGGTCGACGGCGTTGTCGTCGAGTCTGACCCAGGACGCGGCGGACGAGTTGCGCCGGGAGCACTTCTCGATCTTGCGCCAAGCGATCGCGGAGACGGGTGGCACCGAGGTGAAGAACCTGGGTGACGGCCTGATGGTGGTGTTCGGCGCCGCGTCGGCGGCGCTGGGGTGTGCCGTCGCGATGCAGCAGGGTGTCGACGCCGACAACCGCTCGCGGGACCGGGCCGTGGGCCTGCGGATCGGGTTGAGTGCCGGTGAGGTGAGCCGGGAGGAAGGCGCCGACTACTTCGGTGACCCGGTCGTGGAAGCCGCACGACTATGCGCCAAGTGTGAGAGCGGTCAGATCCTGGCGGCAGATGTCGTGCGGTTGATGGCCGGTCGGCGATCCCGGCACGAGTGCCGGTCACTCGGGGAACTCGAGTTGAAGGGCTTGCCGGATCCGGTCGAGACAGTCGAGGTCGCGTGGGAGCCGCTGGCCGATACCGGACCGGATGCGGTCGAGATTCCACTGCCGGGGCGACTGGTGTTCCGCCCGACGGTCGGTGTGGTCGGACGCGAGGTGGAGACGGCGACGATCACCGACGCGTACAAGCGCGTGGTGGCCGGCGAAGGACGCGAAGTGTTGCTGGTCGCGGGTGAGGCCGGGCTGGGCAAGACGACCCTGGTCGGCGAAGCCGCGCGGGCCGCGTTCGATGCGGGTGCCGTGCTGCTGTTCGGTCATTGCGAGGAGGATCTCGCGACCCCGTACCAGTTGTTCGGCGAAGCGCTCGGCCATTACGTGATGCACGCGCCGGCTGATCAGCTCGCCGCGCATGTCGCGGCGCACGGTTCGGAGCTAGCCCGATTGGTGCCGGCATTGGGAAGCCGGATCCCGGATCTCCCGGCTTCCAAAGCGACCGACTCCGACACCGAACGGTTCCTGCTGTTCGCCGCGGTCGTCGGGTTACTGGCCGACGTGTCACGCCACGCTCCGGTCGTGCTGGTCCTCGACGATCTGCACTGGGCCGACAAGGCGAGTCTGCTGCTGTTGCGACATCTCGGCGCGGCAGACACGTCGATGCGGGTGCTCGTGGTGGCCACCTACCGCGACGACGAA
>JANPBJ010000174.1:0-5278 GCA_031430375.1 Acidimicrobiia bacterium | reverse complement strand
TCAGAGTCCGCGGCGTCGAGCGTCGCGACGATTGCACCCGCGGCGGCGACGATCGCGCCGAGCCGAGCCGGTACCACCGACCGGGCCGCACCGGGTCTCGCTGGTGGCGTGTCGCGGAGGCTGGTGATCTCCAGGGGTGTCATCATGTCATTCGCTCCTCAGCGCGGCGGCGGGCCGGATTCGGCTGACCGCGCGCGCGGGCAGGTAGGCGATGGCGAGAACGGCGAGGATCGTGAGCGGGATCAACGCGGCCAGGGCGAAACCCGGGATTGCCGCGTCGGTGGCAACACCGATCTGGTTCGCGATCAGGCCCCACGCGAGCCGGCCGACGACCACGCCGAGGGGGATGCCGAGCACGAGGCCGATGCCGCCCAACGTCGTGGCCTGGATCGCGACGGTCGCTCGGATCTGGCGCGTGCGCAAGCCTAGGGTCTCGAGCAGCGCGAAGTCGCGCCGCCGCCGGCGAGTGTTGGTGATGATCGCGTGGCCGACGGCGATCAGGGCGAGGATGGCCAGGAAGCCCGCCAGGATCCAGGGCAGCCGGTTGAGCTGGGTCAGACGATCGACCTCGGCGGGACGGATGGGCTGGTTCGGCGGTTGTCCGGAGGTCTTCTCGAGGCGAAGCCGGGCCGCCCGGGTATCGGTGCCGGGTCGCCAGCGCACGACGAGATGGTTGCTCGAATTGTCGGTGTCGGTCGCGACGTGGGCCAACCCGTCGGGCAGCATCGCGGCGCCGTCGGCGAGGAGGGATGGCTCGTCGACTGACGGAAACAGTGCGGTCCCAACGACTCGCGCGGTTGTCGTACCGCGGTTGCCGGTGACGCTGACGCGGTCGCCGATCGCCACGCCGATGCGATCGAGCGTCAGTTCCCCGAGTGCGATCTCACGAGTGGTCCCAGGCTCGCGGCCGCGCACAATGCTCAACGGGATGGCACCGCGCATGTGGCGCATGCCGACCGCGGTGAGGGGCCGACCGTCAACCGTCAGGGTGTTGGAGCACAGGTTGGCAATCGCGGCGACGGCGGGGTCTTGCTCCAGGGTGCTGCGACGTGGTCCGCACGTCCCTCCGGATCCGGTCTCGCCGCCGTCGCCCACCACGACGGCATCGAAGGTCCACCCAAACCGTGTGGGCTCCGCCGCGAGGCGGTTGAGGCTCGCCCCGACGACCAGGGCGGCAACGACTCCCAGCACACCGACGACCGCGCCGAACAGCGCGGGCCGGACTGGCACGGCCGTGCGGCCGCGACCCCGCTCCGTCGCCATGCGCACCCCGACCACCGCAGGTACCGGCGCCCCCACGCGGGCGACCGCCCGGGCGACGCGCGAGGTGTGGACGGCAACCCTTTGGCGGGATGGGTCCCAACTCGACCGCCGAGAAACGCGCCACGCACCGGCGAGCGCGATCCCCCCACTCACGACGAACAGCGCGATTCCCCCGATGCCGAGGACCAACCCGTCGAGGTCGAATCCGGGCGCCGGCTCGACCCGTCGGCCGAGCCCGACCGGCATGAACCACGACGCCGCCGCGGCCACGGCCACGGCCAGTACCGCAGCGCCCGCGAGTCCGGGCCCGCCGGGGAACACGGTGGCGAGCACGCGTTGCGGGCCGGTCATGCCGAGACCGCGCCACACCGGTTGATCGGGAAGGCTCGCGGCGTTGGCGCGGGCGCTCAGCACGGAGATCGCGGCCAGGAGGCCGAGCGCGCCGATGGCACCGAACACGGTGAGGCCTCCTGCCAGCACCTCGAGTGATTGGTCGACCGCTGCGTCCGTGCTGGTGGTATCGAAGTCGAGGGATCGACCACCGGCGATGGCGCGGACACGACGCGCGAAGTCTCGGTTCGACGCGCCGGGCGCCAGGCGGACGCGGACGATGCCACCGAAGTTGCCGATCTGACCGCGGTAGGCCTGGTAGACGGACCGCGGGGCGAAGACGATGCCGGAGCGCTCACCGATCGGCGTCAGGTCGAGCGTCCGTTGATCGATACCGACGACGTGGAACCGCAGCCGCGGGCCGCTCGGTTTCGGGCCCACGTTCGTGGACGGGTCACGCATGAGCGCAGTCTCTTCGGGGGTAAAAGTGCGCACGGTGAAGTCGTCGCCGATGCCGAGGTGGTGTATGCGCGCGCTGCTCTGGCTCAGCACAATCTCGTAAATCCCGCGCGCGGGTCGACCGGCGATGAGGCGGGCGCGATCGATATCGCGGCCGAACCGCCGGTCGACTGGTACGGCAATTGGCAAGTTCCCCAATTTGGAGACGCCAGCCAAAGCCGTGACCTGCGCCCACGACTCGACGCCGGGCAAGTTCCCAATGCGCGCCGCGAACCGCGGGCTCATTGGAAAGATGTTGATGGTGAGGTCGCCCGCCCGCGTTTCTATGCGCAGCCGGTCGAAGGCGGTGCGTGTCCTGCGGGCGCCGGCGAACGAGGCGAGCACCACACCGCCCGCCAGGCCGATGACCAGGCCCAGCACGAGGATGCTGCGCCACCGATGGCGAGCATCCGCGCGGACGGCGAACCAAACCGCGCCCATCACTCGCCCCGCAGGGCAGTCGCGGGACGCAACCGCGCTGCGATCCGACCGGGGATGTACGCCACCACATTGGCGACGAGGAGCAGCGCCGGGATCGCCAGAGCGAAGATGACCCACGGCACCACGGGAACCACGACCGTACCGAGATCGTTTGCCAACGCCGTCCAGGCCCAACGTCCGACCGCGATACCGAGCGGGATTCCGAACAGGAGTGCGACCGCGACCACGGTCGACGCGTGCCACGCGACGGTCGAGCTCACCTGCCGACGCGTGAAGCCGAGGGTCTTGAGCAACGCGAGTTCACGACGTCGCCGCCGAACCGAGCTGATCAGCCCGTGGGCCAATGTCATCATCGCGAGGAGGGCAAGCACGGTCGAGAGAACGATCGGCGTCGATCGAACGTCGCGGTACGCGAGGACGTCCGAAGGCTCTAGTGCGCGACTGACGATCACGTCATCGGTGTTGGACGCGGCCCGTGCGTTGCGAATCACCGCCGCTTGCTGCGAACCGGTCGTCCCCGCTCGGAAGTCCACGAGAATGTGGTTCCGGCCGAAGTCGGGCCCGAGCCGGCGCAGCGCGGTTTGCGTGACGACTGCGCCCTCACCGGGAGACGTTTTGTCCGACCCCGAATAGGTGCCGAGCCCGGGCAGCACGACCCGTCCCACGACCCGCATCAATCCCTGCTTTCCTGCTTGGTCCACGACGGTGACCCGGTCACCGATGCCGACCCCGAGACTGCGCTGGGTCCGCGCGCCGAGCGCAATCTCGCCGCCGGTGCGCGGTGCCCGTCCCTCCGGCATCGAGGGACCCGGCCGCGGGTGGCGAGGGTCGATCCCGACGGCGGGGATCTGGTGCCCGTCGATCTCGACGGCGCTGAGGGCCAGCGTCGAAGAGTGGGCCACCGCAGGGTCGCCAGCGAGAAGATCGCCTGCGGCGCGCTGGTTGGCCGCCGTCAGCACCGCGTCCTCGCCGCTGACTTGCAGGCTCACATCCCAGTTCCAGCCGTAGAGCCCCGGCGTGTCGACGAGATGGTTGAGGCTTGCCGCGACCACCACGGCGCCGGTCACGGCCGCGATGGCGAAGAACGCGCTGGCGATTGTGGTGCGCACCGGCACGGCGGTACGGCCCGCGCCGGGTTCGAGGGCCATGCGCACACCCGTGGCGATCACCGGTGAGGCGCCCGTCGTCGCGAGGAGCCCGGAGATACGCGACGGCCGTGAGGTTGGGGCGGTGTCGGACATGGAGCGGCTGGTCCGCCACGCCGGGATGGTCTCGATCAGCAGGATGACCACGAGCAGGGCGAGCGCCCCGAGCAGCAGGACGGGCGTGTTGAACGCGAAACCCGGATCCGGCTCTGCGACGCGTGCGGCCCCGATCGGAGTGAGCGGAGACAACGCGAACGCCCCGAGCACCGCGATCAAGGCGGCAACGAATGAGGCGGGCACCGTGCGACCCATCGCGAGCAGGAATAGCTGGCGCCGGCTGGCGCCGATGGCGCGCAACGCCGCGTGGTCGACGGCGTCGAGCGTGGTCTGGCGGACGAGGGTCTGCGCGATCACGAGCAGCCCGGTGAGACCGACGACGATCGCGAAGGCGCCGAGTGCGCCGGATTGTGGACGGACCGCGCGTTCGACCTTGGCGCGAGTGTTCGCGATGGTCTGGAACGCGACGGCCTCGCCCGGCACGAGGGCCTCGACGCGGCGCTGGAAGCGGCCGACGTTCGCACCGGGGCGGAAGCGCACGAGCTCGGCCCAGTACGGCACGACCACCGTCGGATGACGGCGGAGGAACTCCGGGCTGAAGAGTGCCCATGGGTTCTCGAATCCCTGGTCCGTCAGGATGGAACTTTGTATGATCCCGACTCCCACAATCCGCATCCGCAGGTCGAGGAACTCGCCTTCGAGCGTGTGATCGCGCATCCGTCGTCGGATCTGGCGCACGAGGTCCATCGAAATGTCGACCTGTGGTGCTCGGTTCGTCGCGGCGGCAACCCGCCAGGTGTCGCCGACCCCGAGCCCGTACCTCGTCACGAACGTCCGATCCACGAGGATCTCGTCCGCGTGGTGCGGTTTCGGGATGCGGCCCTCGAGGAGCTTGGGCCGCCCGATCGTGACGAGAGCCGCTCGGTCTGACGCGAGGGCGATCGGGCCGAACACCTCTTCGAGCGTCCGGCCGAAGGGGTCGAAGACCGCGAGCCCGGTGAGTTTCGCGGCCGCGGCAACCCCGGGCAGACGGGCCACGGCTTCACTGCGCAGCGCGCTCTCCGCGCCGTTGTCCGGGTTGACGAGGATGTCCTCGGCGTCGGTGGCGGAGCGGAACCGCTCGAAGGCCGTCGTGGTCCGGCGCGCGCCGGCGACGGCCGCGAGCGTCACTGCACCCGCGATCCCTGCCACGAGCGCGAGCGCGCCCGCGGATTTCCAGCGCGTCCGGAACTCGGCGCGCAGGCGGTAGGAAACAGCCCCCATCGATCCCCGCGTCAGACGGTGGCGGTATCCGCGCCGGTCCCGGCGTGGGTGTGGTTGGTCTCGATTCGACCGTCGCGCATGTGCACGATCCGGTCCCCGGCGTCGGCCACTTCCTGGTCGTGGGTGACGAGCAAGATCGTTTGGCCACTCGCGTGGAGCCGCTTGAAGAGTTCGAGCACCTCGTGGCCCCCCTCGGAATCGAGCGCGCCGGTGGGCTCGTCGGCGAGGAGCAGCGTCGGCTCGTTGGCCAGTGCGCGTGCAATCGCCAGTCGTTGGCGCTG
>JANPBJ010000173.1:0-3009 GCA_031430375.1 Acidimicrobiia bacterium | reverse complement strand
AAACCCACGATGCTCACTGCCCAACAGATCGGCCTGAAGGCACCCATGCTGTTCACGGGCGCGTGCGCAGCCCCCAAGATCACCGATGCGGTCGGTGACGCGGCCGAAGGATCGATCTTCAATCTCGAAGCCGACCTCGACCCCAAGAATCCCGACAACGTGACCTATCAGGCCATCGCGGATCGGTACGGCCCCAAGTACAACTACGAGGCGCGGGGCGCGGGCACGGTGTCGTTTCGGGCGATGATGAATCTCTACGCGATGCTCCGCGAAATCGGAGCCGACAAGATCAGTCCAGCCGCGATCGTCGCCGCGTTCCGTGCGGGCAAGGATGTTCCGAGTTTCTTCGGCCACCCGTACACGTGCGACGGCAAACAGCTTGACGGCTATCCGGCCATCTGTTCACCCCAACAGACGCTGGGCCAGCTGAAGAACGGCGCGATTACCAAACTCACCGATTGGATCGACGTCGGCAAGTTCGCGGCCTAACTTCGATCGCGCGAACGCCTATGACCGACTACCTCCAACAATCGTTGACCGGCCTCGGTGCCGGCGCGGTGATCGCGGTGTTGGCCATCGGGCTCGTTCTGACATTCCGCGCTTCGAATGTGGTCAACATCGCGCACGCCGCGATGGGCGTATACGTCGCGTACGTGTATTACACCCTCCGCAATTTCACCGTGGGAAGCAGGGAGCTCGGCGGCGACCTCGTAGTACCGATCATCGGACTTCCCACGCGCGTCCATGTGGTGGATCGACCCACGATCCTGACCGCGCTCGTGATCGCATTGGTCATCGCGGCGATGGTCGGCGCGCTGATCTACACGCTCGTGTTCCGCCCGTTGCGCAACGCGCCCCCGCTCGCGCGGGTCATCGCGTCCTTGGGCGTCTTTCTCTATCTCCAGTCGGTGATGCAACTGCGGTCCGTGGAGACCGGTGCCGGATCCGCGTCGCTGCAGCTCACCTCACTCCTGCCCGACGGTGTCGTGCGTCTCGGCAGCGTGGTGGTCCCGACCGCAAGTTTCGTCCTTGCGGGGCTGGCCATCGCGGCGGCGCTCGCGCTCGGCTTGGTGTTTCGCTTCACTCGCTTCGGCCTGGCCACCCGTGCCGCGGCGGAGAACGAGAAGGGCGCGATCCTCACCGGGTTGTCTCCCGATCGGCTGGGCTTTCTCAACTGGATCATCGCGTCGGTGCTCGCCGGTGGAGCGATGATCTTCGTCGCCGGCATCTCCAGCAAGCTGGACCCCACGGAGTCGAGCCTGCTCGTCGTCCCGGCGCTGGCCGCCGCTCTCCTGGCCCGGCTCGACGGTTTCGGAATCGCCACCGTGGCCGGTCTGGCGATCGGCATGTCACAGAGCGGGTTGTCCACGTTCCAGACGCGGGCGCAGTGGCTGCCCGACTGGCTACCCAACGGCGGGCTCCGCGATGCGCTTCCGGTGATCGTGATCCTCATCGCAATCACCGTGCGCGGTTCGCAGCTGCCGACCCGTGAAGCACTCGTCGACGGGCATCTCCCGATCGCGCCGATCCCTCGTCGACCCGTGATCTCCACCCTGGCGCTCGCCGCCGCGGCCGCCATCGCATTGTTCACGCTCGATGCCCAGTGGCGGCTCGCGATCGTGGTGTCAATCATCGCGACCCTGATCGCGTTGTCGTGCGTGGTGCTCACCGGGTACGTCGGCCAGATCTCCCTCGCACAGTATGCATTCGCCGGGCTCGCCGCGTTCACCACGGCCAAGCTCGCGGTCGGAGGTATCGGATTCCCGTGGGCTCCGTTGCTCGCGGTTGCACTCACGGTGGTGGTGGGGATACTCGTGGGTATCCCCGCGGTGCGCGTACGCGGCATGACGCTGGCCGTGGCCACTATCGCAGCCGCGGTCGCGATCGAGGCGCTCGTCTTCAACTCGCCGTCGTTGAACGGCATCAGCGATGTTCCTCGGCCCCGACTGTTCGGGCTCGACCTCGGATTCCTGGCCAAGGGCGAACAGAACTTCCGCGCCGCGTTCGGCGTTGTTGCACTGGTCGTGCTCGTTGGCAGCGTCCTGGCCGTGGCCAACCTGCGCCGGAGTCCCACCGGGCTGCGGTGGCTCGCCGTGCGCAGCAACGAGCGCGCCGCGGCGGCCGCCGGCATCAACGTGAGTTCGACGAAGCTCAATGCGTTCGCCGTGTCGTCGCTCTTCGCCGGATTGGGCGGTGCACTCCTGGCCTACGAGTTGCCCGCGCTCTCCCCCCAACAGTTCCTCGTTGTGGGGGCGCTTGCGGTGCTGGCCCTCTGTTACCTCGGCGGGATCGCGACGCTGAGCGGCGCCCTCATTGCCGGTGTACTCGCATCGGGTGGGATCCTGACCCAGCTGCAGGGCGGAGCAACCGGTAGCGGTTCGAGTTATCAGTTCGCACTGAGCGGCATCCTGCTGATCGTGGTCGTGATCTTCTATCCCGACGGTCTGAGCGTCGCGGTCCGCCGCGGCATCGCACGCGTGAGAGCGGCCCGATGAGTCCCGTCCTCGAGGTCACCGAACTCACCGTTGAATTCGGTGGGCTGCGCGCGGTCGACGATGTCTCGCTCCGCGTGGATCGCGACAGCATCATGGGATTGATCGGACCGAACGGCGCCGGGAAGACCACCACCATCGATGCCCTCTGCGGATTCGTTGCGCACGCGCACGGTCATGTGGAACTCGTGGGCCAGCGAATCGAAACACTTCCGCCTCACCAACGGGTGCGGGCCGGGTTGGTTCGGACCTTCCAATCGGTGGAGCTGTTCGACGATCTCACCGTCCGCGAGAATCTGGTGGTCACCGCGACCCCCACCCGCTGGTGGTCACCGCTCATCGACGCGATCGCACCCCGGCGCAGCGCGCGAGACGTTGATGTAGATGGTGCACTCGACATCGTGGGTCTTCGACCACTGGCCGAGGCCCGCCCCATCGAACTGTCGCACGGACAGCGTCGCCTGGCCGGGGTGGCCCGCGCGCTCGCGACCAGTCCGAAAGTCGTGCTCTTCGACGA
>JANPBJ010000172.1:0-1630 GCA_031430375.1 Acidimicrobiia bacterium | reverse complement strand
GGCGGCGCGGGTGATGATGCCGTTGACCCGGACGTTCCCCGCCGCGTTGAGCTGGAACGCGCCGAGGGAGAGCGTCGCACCGCTCTCGATCTGGAGCCCGCCGACGTTGTTGCCAAACGTGGTCAGGGCCGGCTGGTTGGGGGCCGCCGCGGGGATGAAGGCGTTCGACACCCCGGTCGGCTCCGCCGCGGGACTCCAATTGCCCACATTCTCCCAGTCGCTCGAGATGGCACCGGTCCAGGTGGCGGTGGTGCCGCTCGGGATGGCGGTGGCGATGAAGGTGAGCGTGTCGGCAGGGACCGCCGCGCTCGTGACGGTGACGGTGCTGATCCCGGCGCTGTCGCCGAGGGTCCAGACACCGGAGTTGGCGTGGCCGGTCGCGTCGGTCGTGGCGCTGGTCGAGTCGACGGTACCACTGAGCACGCCTGGCGCGAAGCTGATCGCGGCCCCGACGATGGGGTTGGCGTACTGGTCGGTGATCCGGACCACCAGCGGCAACGTGAGGGCCGTCGCGGCCGTTGCCGACTGCGAGTCACCCGAGATCTTGACGATGGCTGTCGGCGCATCGGCGACGGCGAGGGCATAGAACGCGACGGTGTCGGCGAGTGCGCCGGTGCTGGCGAGCACGGAGTCGAGTCCCGCGGCGGTGCCGAGTGTAAGGAAGACCTGCGCGACGCCGCTGCCGTCGGTCTGGACGCTGTCGACGCCCACTGAGCCGCCGCCGGCGATGACGCTCCAACGGACGAAGACGCCCGGGATGGGGTTCGTGGCAAGGTCGCGCACCTGCACCGAGAAGGATGCCGGGAGCGTCTGGCCCGCCGTGTCGGTCTGGCCAGTGCCGCTCACGTACACCAGCGAACTCGCCGCACCTGCGGTGGCCGTGGCGGTGAAGAGGGCGGTCGCCGGCTGGCCCAGGATCTGGGCCTCCAGCGAGTCCTCACCCACGATCGGCCCCAGGAGGGGATCGATCAGGTACGCCACGCCGGTCGAGTCGGCCAGGGTGGTATCCGGCAGGCCAACGGGGGTGAACCCGGCGATGTTGGTCCAGGTCACGGCGGTCCCAGGCGCGGGGTTGCCATAGGCGTCCTGGACGAAGGCGCCGAAGTCGATCGGGAGCGGAGCGTTCACCGGGCCGGTCTGCCCGAGCCCCGTCACGGCAGTGATCTGGGTCGGCGTCCCGGCGGTGGCCTGGAGGATGAACGCGACGGCGACCGAGGTATCGGCGATGTGCGCGACGACCGGGGTCTGCAGGGCGAAGCTGTCGAATGTCGCCTGCACCGCGGCGCGGCCGTTGGCGTCGGTGAGGGTGGAGTCGGCACTGAGATTGACCCCTGCCGTCGTCCAGTAGAGCCAGGTGTTCGGGACTGGGACGCTCCCGGCGTCGCGGAGCTGCACGACCAGCGAATCGGCCAGGATCGAGAGGACGGTGTCGACCTGGTTGTTGCCCAGGAGGATGAGGAGCCCGGCCGGGGCGCCGCTCACCGCGGTGGCGGTGAAGTCGACGAAGGCGGAGGTGCCTACCAGGGCGGCCCGGATCGTGTTCACACCGGGAGTCAGGCCGAGGGTGTACCCGACCGCGGCCCGACCGACAACGTCGGTAAAGACGGTATCATCGGCGAGGGTGCCCGAC
>JANPBJ010000171.1:0-19119 GCA_031430375.1 Acidimicrobiia bacterium | reverse complement strand
CCACCCGGCTCCGTCCGGCTTCGAACTGCGGCTTCACCAGGAGAACGAAGGGCGCGGTCTCGGTCGTCAACCGGATGAGCGCGGGCGCCACCGTCACCAGGGAGATGAACGAAAGATCCGCGACGGCCGCCTCGGCCGGCCCACCGGCGAACTCCTCGACGTGACGCAGGTTCGTGCGTTCCATCACTGTCACCCGATCATCCGATCGCAACGACCACGCCAGCTGTCCGTGCCCAACATCGACAGCCACCACCTCCCGGGCGCCGCGTTGCAACACGCAGTCGGTGAATCCGCCGGTGGACGCCCCGGCGTCGAGCACGCGCAACCCGCGCACATCAAGGGTCCACTGCTCAAGTGCGGCGTCCAACTTCTCGCCGCCACGCGAGACGAATCGGGATGCGTCAGGATTGACGAAGAGCGGTTCATCGGGCGCAACTTGGCGAGCCGGTGACGTTGCCGGCGCGCCGCCGACAGTGACCAGACCCGCACCGATCGCGGCGGCTGCCCGCGCCCGGCTGGGCACGAGACCGCGGCGAACCAGCTCCGCGTCCAGCCGCCGACGCAAAGCGCCCTACGACGCCTTGGCCGGGCGGGCTGCCGTCTTCTTCGCTGCCGTCTTCTTCGCCGGGGTCTTCTTCGCCGGGGTCTTCTTCGCGCCAGCCTTCTTCGCGCCAGCCTTCTTCGCGGGGGCACGCGTTGGCGCGTTCGATCCGGCGAGCTTGGCTTCCAGCCGGGCGAGATCGTCCTTCGTGGCGATTCCGAGCGTCCTGACCTGCCGCTGGATCTCCTGGCGGACGACATCGATCAACAGGTCGCTGCGCCGACGGCTTCCGTCGACGAGATCATCGACGAATCCCTGGACCTGACCTTGGGCGAGTTGGCCCTGGGCAACCAAGTCCTTCGCCCGCGCACGCGCCTGGCCGCGTGTGAGCGCGACAAACTCGACGCCGGCGCCGAGAAACTTGTTCCAGTTCGGGGTTTGCGGCATTCCTGCGCTCCTAAAAATGGGTTCCTCACGGTAGCGCTTTCGGACACCACCCGGCCGGACTCTGGGGCGCTTCTCTGATCAGATCACGGGCGCGCCTCAGCTGCTGGTGGTCCAACGAGCACGGCGGCCAGTCCGGCCAAATCAGCCGTGACCCACTGCGGAGGTGGTGCGGGGACCGGCTCATCCGGGTCGTGTCCGCCGATGCCGGACAGCACCATGGCGAACGGCCAACCCAGCCGCTGCGCCAACACACCGTCGGTCGACGGTCGATCCCCCACCATGATCCCGTTGGTCCCGAACCGCTCGCGCACCAAGGCCACCGTCGCGGCTTCGGGCTTCCCGGCCACGATCGGCTCCCGTCCCGATGCGACTGCGACCGCCGCCACCAGCGAACCCGCTCCCGGCAACACTCGATGAGTCCCGGGGTACGAGGCGTCGGTATTCGTCGCCACGAACGCCGCGCCGCGTCGCACCGCGTCGGCCGCTCGATCGAGACGGTCAAAGTCGAAGTCTCGGTGGAATCCCACCACCACTGCATCCACGTCCGGGACAACCTCGGCCACGTTGTCCACCACATCGAAGCCCGCCGTGGTGAGCGCCTCCACCACACCGTCGCCCGCGCATGCCAATACCCGCGATCCGGCAGCCAGGTCCTCGGTGAGGAGCGCCGCGGCCGCTTGTGCGCTCGTGGCCACGTCATCCGCTCCCGCCGGAACACCGATGGCCGCCAGGCGCGCCACCACATCCATGAGCGGCACACTGGAGTTGTTGGTGAGGAAGGCCACGCGAAACCCCGAGACCCGCAGCGCGTTCACTGCGTCAGCCGAACCCGAGATCGCGTTCTCGCCTCGCCACAACACCCCGTCGAGGTCGCAGACGATCACTGGTACGTCGCGGTGGTTGATCACTCGGACTCTCCATCTCCGTTGGCGCCGGTGCCCGGTGGTCCATGATGACCGTGCCACAATCGGCGCCGATCGACCCGGAGGCCCCACGACCGTGCCCGAGTTCCGTCCGTTTGCTGCAATCCGTTACCGCGCCGAAACCGAACGTCCCGACGCCGAACATCTCGACGTGCTGACCGCGCCACCCTATGACGTCATCGATCCCGAGCAGCGCGATGCACTCGCGGCTCGATCGGACCACAACGCCGTTCGACTCATCCTTCCGGGCGAGGGTGACGGTTACGAACGCGCCGCCACCCAGCTCCGCGAGTGGGAAGCCGCGGGTGTCCTCATCCGCGACCCGGCCCCCGCGTTCTATTCGTACCGGATGACGTACGTGGACGATCGCGATCAGCCGCGTCACTCCGTGGGCATCATTGGTGGTCTTGTCCTGCCGAGCGCGGCGGGCGAGGGCGATGTGCTCCCCCACGAGCGGACCCTGCCGAAGGCCAAGAGCGACCGGCTCGCGCTCCTGCGCGCCACCCGCGTCAACTTAGATCCCATTTGGGGCCTCACCCCCACCACCGGTCTCGCGGCTTTAGCCGACCGGTCGCGCCACCTCGCCACCACGGTCGACGAAGACGGCGTCACCCATGAGCTCGGCGCCCTCACTGAGCCCGATGACCTCGCGGCAGTCGCGGCCATCGTGGCAGAGCAACCCGTCGTGCTCGCTGATGGCCACCATCGGTTCGAGACCGCGATCGCCTACCGCGACGAGCAACAAGCCGGCGGCCACGGAGTGCGTGGCGACGACGCGGTGATGTGTCTCATCGTGGAGCTGGCCGAGGACCAGCTCTGGGTGCAGCCCATTCACCGGGTCTTGCACTCGATCGGGTCGCCGACCCGACTGCGCCTCAACTTGGCGCGACAGTTCCGCATTGTCGATGCCGCGCCCAACACCCCCGAGACGGTGACCGCTCTCGTCCGATCACTCGTTTCCCACGGCGGGGTGGGCCTCGTCGATGGAGAGGGACTCGCTCGTCTCGTGCCCGATGAGGATGATCTCGAACGAGCCCGTCAGGACCTCGACCCGGTGCTCGCGGCCGTACCGTCTGCTTGGTTCGAGGCCATGGTGGGAGACGCCCTCGACGGTGTTGCCATCACGTATCGCCACGATGCCAAAGCACTCGCCGCGATGGTCGACACCGGTTCGGTCGATGCCGCGATCCTGCTCGCCCCCGTCACGGTCGAGCAGATCCGTGCGGCCGCGAAAGCTCGGGTACGGATGCCGCAGAAGACCACCTTCTTCGCTCCGAAGCCCCGGACGGGACTCGTGTTTCGCAGCCTGGACCGGGAGGGACCCGGGGCCGGAGAATTGCTGGAATCGGACTGAGGAACGCTCGCCGATGGCAGTCGGCGTCCAAGCCGGTAACGTGCGTCGGCTTGAATCGAACGAGACCCATCGGCGATTTTGCCCGGCCTGCTGCTCGCCGCTTCGACGCCTTCGCCTATGCGCTCGCCGCGATCGCTGCGAGCGGCTTCGTCATCCGGCTGGTCTTCGCATTGGGGCGACCCGACCCTGTCTTCCTCAGCGATAGCAACTTCTACCGCATTCAGGGCCAGTTCCTCGCGGCTGGGAACGGATTCGCCGATCCGTTCACGTTCATTATCTCGCAGCGGTTGGTCCCCACCGCGTTTCACCCTCCGCTGTATTCCCTGTACCTCGGTGGCCTGTCCTGGCTTGGCCTCGACACCATCTCGCACCATCGAATCGCGTCGTGCGCGCTCGGCGTAGTCACGATTGTCTTGATCGGTCTCATCGGCCGCCAGATCAGAAGCCCGCGCGTCGGGATCATCGCGGCAGCCATCGCGGCGGCCACTCCCAACCTCTGGGTGCCCGACGGCATTCTGATGTCCGAGGGCATGGGAGCGTTGATGACCGCCGCGTCGCTGTGGCTCGCGTACCGCTTACTCGTGGCGCCGAACTTCGCCCGGGCCGCCGGACTCGGGGTCGCGATAGGACTCGCTGCGCTCGTACGTCCCGAGACCGTGGCCTTTTCGGTGTTGATCGTGGTGCCGATTCTCCTCGCGGTGTCGGTTCCGAACCGGACCCGCGTCGCACTGTTTCTGGTCGCGCTGATCGCGACGGTCGCCGTCGTGAGCCCCTGGCTGGTGCGCAGCCTCACGATCTTCGACCGTCCCGTGGTGTTCTCAACCAACAGCCAGGCCGTCATCGGAGTTGCGAACTGTCCAAGCACCTACTCCGGGCCGGGACTCGGCGGCTGGAGCGTGTCCTGTCCGGCCGAGAACTCACGTGCCTATCCCATCAAGCGACCGCCACACGCCGATGAATCAGTGATCGCCGCGGAATCCGGGCGACAAGGAACCCGCTACCTCATGGCGCACAAGGCGCGCTTTCTTTCCGTGGTGGTGCTGGCGCGCATCGGTTCGACCTGGAGCCTCTTCCACCCGTTCCACGCGGCGACCGCGTTCGGCAACGAAGGCAAGACCCGCACGCAAATGATCCTCGGCGTCGTGATGGTGTGGACATCCATGGCCTTGGGCGCCGTCGGCGTGGCCGCGCTCTACCGCGCGCGCCGAGCCGTCCTCTGGCCGCTGCTGGCCCCGGGCGTGGTCGCAACCCTCGTGTCCGTGACGGCATACGGAACCCCACGGTTTCGCGTGATCGTGGAACCATCAATCGCGATCCTCGCCGCCATCGGCATCGACGCACTGCTCCGGCACCGGCGCCGCCCCGCCCACACGAGAGTTCCGCCGGACCCAGACACCGCCACCGCCACCGCCACCGAGTCGGTCGGCCTGTCCTCTTGAGCCCTGGCGAACCGTCAAGCGGCTCCCGACCGGACACCCGCAACGCCGAGGGACCTCGGCTCATGGACCCGAGCCGTCGCGGCGGCCGATGGTCGCGTGGCGTGAGCGCCGTGACCGTGGCCGCGACGACGGCGACGACCGCGGTGTTCGGCTGGTTCGCGATTTGGTCAGCGCCGGTCAGCGGCGACGAAAGCTACCTCCTGGTCACTCTCCGGGAGTGGCTCCTCCAGGGCGGACTGTACGACCGCGTCTACAGCCAGTACGGGCCCTTCTATTACTTCATCTTCGGGATCCCCTCGCGTGTACTCGGAGACCGCTTCACCCTGGCGGGCGGACGCGTCACCAGCCTCATGCTCTGGATTATCGCCGCGTTCCTGTTCGGGGTCACAGCGAAAGCGATCACCGGACATTGGATCTTCGGAGTCGCGGCACAGGTGCTCAGTTTCTCAGTCCTGAGCACCTTGGTGAACGAACCGATGCACCCGGGAGCGTTGCTGTGTTCGCTCTTGGCGGCTCTGCTCGCCAACGTTGCGTGGCTGCGGCCTCGCTCTCCCGTTCTCAGCGATGTGCTCTCTGGTGCGGTCGCGGCCGCGTTGCTCCTGACGAAGGTGAACGTCGGCCTGTTCGCGATTGTGGCGCTCGCCTTCGTCGCCGCGCGCAGCGCTCGACATCCCGGATGGCGATGGGTGACGTCGGTGGCGTTCCTGGCGCTTGGTCCGGTGCTCCTGCTCTCGAACGGGCAGCAACCGTGGCGGATCCTCTGGGCTTCGATTTACGTGACCGGCACCGTGTTCGTCATCGTTGCGTCGGGCCGACATCGAGAGTCTGAACCCCTGACGTTCAACCGCCGGCTCCTGACGGCGGGATTCGCTGTGGTGGCACTCATCTCGGTCGGCGCCATGCTCGCGACCGGAACCAGCGTGCCCGATTTGGTGCGCGGCGGATTCACTCGCCCGCTCGACCATACCCAGCTCATCACGATTCCACTCCGCATTCCCGCCTGGACGTGGACCTGGATCCTGCTGATCCCTCTCGTGCTTGTGCTCCGAGAGCACCGCGGCCTACCCGGTTCACGTCAACTCGTGACCGTGCTCTCCGCGAGCGTCAGGGTCGGAGCTGGTCTCGCTCTGATCGCGTCGGTTCTGGGGTCGGACCTGCTCTCCCTGCCCGGCGGTTCGCGCTTCTCGTTGCTTCCACTGGTCGCGCTCGTCCTAGTACCCCTGTACTCGCACACCAAGGAGTCAGCCAACCTCCTCGCGCGCCGACTGCTTGCCGCGAGCGCGTTGACGGAGTCACTCCACGCGTTTCCGGTCCCTGGGAGCCAGGTCTCGTGGAGCGTTGTCACCGCGGGCGTCGCGGCGGTGGTCATCGTGGCCGACGGCGTGGATGAGATGGCCTCACTCCGAGCCGTTCGCGCCTACGCCATCTGGGCAAGGTTGGTCGGGGTGCTGTGCTGCCTCGTTCCAGTACTCGTGATGCCGGGTGGCACCGCGCTTGGACTCACCACAGCCGGGGCCCAGTTCCGTGCCTGGTCCGACGCCTATCACCAACAGCGAACGCTCGGAATCGATGGGAGCCGGTGGCTGCGTCCACCCGCTGCCCAACGCGAGGTCATTCTGGCGGCGGTTCCGATCATCCGGCGCGAATGCAACACGTTTCTCACGCTCGGGGCGGGTCTGAGTTGGTACATCCTCGCGGATCAACGCCCACCGACTGGTTTCAACCAGCCCACCTGGCCGGCCTACCTCGACGAACACGAGCAGCGCGCCACAATCGCAGCCGTCAGACACGCCGGGAAATTCTGTCTCGTGCTGAACGGCTTTGGCGGCGGATTCCGCGGCGACCGAATGACGGCCTTCTCCCAATTCCGCCCAAGGATCCTCGTTGATTTCCTGGAGCACACGCGGTGGTCCCTCATCGGGGAGGCCGGCGATGTTCAGGTACTCCGGGCTCGGGGGCCTTTGGCCGATGGGCCGCCTACGTGACGTCCCACACGCCGCCGGATTCCAACAGCGCGCGCAAATCACCGGGACCACGAGTGGCTTGCGCCGCACCGAGCTGACTCTGGACCTCGGCTTCGTACGTCGGGCGCGAGATCGCACGCAACACACCGATCGGGGTTGGACTCGTGGGGGTCTCGGCCAAGCGCGACAACGCGAACGCGACTGTGGGGTCGTGGCGCGACTCATCGTGCACGAGCAGTGCTCCCTCACCCACGTCTGCGACGGTGACCACTTCGGCCTCGCCGTACTCGTTGAGCCGCACACCAAACTCACGCTCGGCACCAAAGCGGATCGGCTGACCGTGTTCAACGTCGACCAACATGTCGGCGCGTTTGTCTTTGCTCGTGATGTGCTCGAACGCTCCGTCGTTGAAGACATTGCAGTTCTGATAGATCTCCACGAAGGCTGCGCCGCGGTGCTCGTGGGCGCGTTTGAACACCTTCTGCATGTGCTTGCGGTCGAGATCGTGGGTGCGGGCTACGAAGCTCGCCTCCGCGCCGATCGCCACCGAAATCGGATTGAACGGATAGTCGAGTGATCCGAACGGCGAACTCTTGGTGACCTTGCCCACCTCGGAGGTCGGCGAGTACTGGCCCTTGGTCAGTCCGTAGATCTGGTTGTTGAACAGCAGGATCGTCATGTTGACGTTTCGACGGAGCGCGTGAATGAGGTGGTTGCCACCGATGGAGAGTCTGTCGCCGTCGCCGGTAATGACCCACACATCCAGGTCGGGTCGGGCCACCGCAACTCCGGTGGCGATCGCGGGCGCCCGTCCGTGAATGCTGTGGATCCCGTAGGTATTCATGTAATACGGGAATCGGCTGGAGCACCCGATCCCCGAGACGAACACCTGATTCTCGGGGCGCACCCCGAGCTCAGGCATCAGCAGTTGGACGGCGGTGAGCACCGAATAGTCACCACAGCCGGGGCACCATCTGACCTCCTGGTCGGACGAGAAGTCCTTTCGCGTGAGCGCGACGGGTTCCGCAATCGAGTCAGTCATCGAGCATCTCCAACATCTTCTTTTCGATCTCCGCGGCGCGGAACGGCAGGCCCTGCACCTTGGTCAGACTCTGCGCGTCGACGAGGAAGTCGGCCCGCACCAATCGCGACAACTGTCCCAGGTTCATCTCGGGGATGAGCACCTTGGGGTAACGCTTCACAACATCGCCAAGATTCGCCGGGAACGGATTGAGATGCATGAGCTGCGCCGTGGCGACCTTGCGGCCGCCGGCGCGCACCCGCCGGGCGCCGGCCCGAATCGAACCCCAGGTACTCCCCCAGCCAAGCACCAATAGCTCGCTATCGCCGTCGGGATCCTCCACCTCGACGGGCGGGATGTCGGCCGCAATCCCGGCAATCTTCTGGGCCCGCAGGTGCACCATCAGCTCATGGTTCGCCGGCTCGTAGTTGATATTGCCGGTCCCATCTTCCTTCTCGACGCCACCGATGCGGTGCATCAGCCCCGGGGTTCCCGGAATCGCCCACGGGCGCGCCAGCGTGGTCTCGTCGCGCACGTACGGCCAAAACTCGGTTGTGCCGTCCTCGTTCAGGTGATTCGGCTCGGTCGTGAAGGGCACCGAAATATCAGCCAGCTCATCGGCGTCGGGGAACAGCCAGGGCTCGGAACCATTCGCGAGATAGCCATCGGTGAGCACGATGACCGGCGTTCGATACTTGAGCGCGATTCGCACCCCTTCGAAGGCGGCATCGAAACAATGACTCGGTGAGATCGCGGCCACGATCGGCAGCGGTGCCTCTCCGTGACGGCCGTACATGGCCAGCAACAGGTCGGCCTGCTCGGTCTTGGTGGGAAGCCCGGTGGACGGGCCGCCGCGCTGGACATCAATCAACACCAAGGGAAGCTCGAGGCTCAGTGCCAGGCCGAGCGCCTCTGACTTGAGGTCCACCCCCGGTCCGCTCGTGGCCGTCACCCCGAGCTGACCCGCGAACGCACCACCGATCGCGACGCCGATGGCCGCGATCTCATCTTCGGCCTGCATCGTGCGCACGCCGAAGTTCTTGTGCTTGGAGAGTTCGTGCAGGATGTCGGAGGCGGGAGTGATCGGGTACGACGCGTAGAGGATCGGCAGCTTCGCCTGCTGGCCCGCAGCGATGAGGCCATACGCCAAGGCCGCGTTGCCCGAAACGTTGCGGTACCGGCCGGGCGGGAGCGCGGCCGGGTTGACCTCGAACGGCGTCTCGAACAGCTCGGCAGTTTCACCGAAGTTGTAACCGGCTTTGAATGCGGCCAGGTTTGCATCGCGGACCACCGCATTCTTCGCGAAACGATCCTCGATCCAGGTCACAATGCCGTCGACCGGGCGGGTGTACATCCAGGAGATCAGGCCAAGTGCGAAGAAGTTCTTCGAGCGTTCCGCATCGCGCGGCTTCGCGCCGGTGCCCTTGGTCGCGGTCACGGTGAGCGTGGTCATCGGCACGGGGTACACGTGGAACGCGGCGAGCGAGTCGTCGTCGAGTGGGTTGGCGTGGTAGCCGGCCTTCTCGAGGTTGCGCGTCTCGAACGCATCGATATTGGCAATGATCGAAGCGCCGGGCGGGAGGTCAGCGATGTTCGCCTTGAGGGCAGCGGGGTTCATCACCACCAGGAGGTTCGGCACATCTCCGGGAGTGACGATGTCGAAATCCGCGATGTGGACCTGGAAGCTCGAGACTCCGGCAATCGTTCCGGCCGGGGCGCGAATCTCGGCCGGGTAGTCGGGCAGCGTGGCCAGGTCGTTCCCGAAAGCCGCGCTCACATCCGTAAAGCGATCGCCCACCAGCTGCATGCCGTCGCCGGAGTCGCCCGCGAACCGGATGACCACTCGATCGAGCGCCTCCGGTCGTCGGATCGGCGCTGTCGTGTCGGTCACGTGACCCCTCGCTTCGTCCCCGCGATAGGCGGGCTGCTCGGCTGCGAACGCGTTCAGTGGCAGTTTCGCCGCCGAACGTCTCTGATTGTACCGGGCGAGCCCATCAGACTTGTTCATAGTGGCCGCGGGCGACCGAGCAGAACATGGCGATCTGGCGCCGATTCGTCACGGACGGTTGGCGACTGCGGGGTCCGGCGTTTCACACCGTCGGTGGTTACGGAGCGCGAAGACCGGATACGGCGGGTGCAACAAGCCTCGAACTTCGCCCACGCTGATGGCCTTGGCTCGGAGCCGCGGCGCCGGATTGACCAGAACCGTGACACAGAGGCCGCGGTAATACTGCGCGCGGAGGCGCTGCTTTTCGCGGGGACTGTAACCCTGGAGCGGACCATGGCGCCGGTGGTACGCAACCCATTCGAACCCACCGTCGACCTGCAATGCCCCGTACCCCTGGCGCGCCGCACGTGCGGCAACCTCGTGACGGGTGGCATCGAAGGAAGCCGAGTCGGTGGCAAAGGCCAGACTCACCACACTCAGCGCCAGAAGGGCCGCGGTCGGAGCGACGCTGCGCAGCCTCCACGAACGCGTACCAGAGTCGCTCGACGCGGGCGCGTCGTCGGCGACGTCCGCGGGAATGCTCACCAGGGCGGCGCGCACCAGCAGTAACCCCACGAGAGGAAACACCGGCAACGCGTAGCGATCGAAAATTGGGAGATCCGTGAGGACGGCGGCGCCGTAGGCCGCCGCGAACCCGATCACGGTGATCGAAATCGCGGCGATCATCGGATCCCGAACCGCGAAGTCGCGGGAGCGCAGTCGCATGACCGCGTCGTGAACTATCGGGATCATCGCCACTACCAGGAAGACGCCGCCCACAATCCCGACGACCACCAGCGCGTCGAAGAGCGCGGTCGGTATGACATCCAGACGAAAACCGGTGACCACATCGTTGGCCAGCACACCGGCCCGATCGAGGTAGTTCCCCACAAACGGAGTCTTCTGGAGCGTGTAGTACGACAGCACCATCCCCACCGTCGCCAACGCGGCGAGGGACGCGGTCCACCGTGGGCTCACTCGCGTGGCCCGGCCGACTAACCGGCGCGGCCCCGCGATCAGGATCAACGGAAACACCAACAACCCGGTCAGCCGCAGAAATCCCAAGGCGGCGCGTACCACGGCGACCGCGGAACTCGGAGTGGGTACTTGCGGGGACAGGCCCAATGGATCGGGGATGGTCGCCCACCAACCGAGCAACACGGCGGTGCTGATGGCCACCAACGCAGCCATCATGAGCACGACTCGCCGCAGACGGGCGTCGTTCGTCGACACCGAGACCCAGAACGCGCTGGTCAGGATCGCCACCTCAGGAATGAGGCCGTACTGACGGATCGAAACACCCACGAACCCGACCGCCACCGCCGCGCTCAACCAGCCGATCGAGATCGGCCGTCGTCGAAACGCCACTCCAGCGAGGGCCAGGGCGATCATCTGCGCGCTGAACGCCGGGACATCGGTCATGTAGGTCGTGGCGAGCGGCGCCCACAGTGGGCTGCACGCCACCGTCAAGGCGATGAACAACGCGCCGCGTCCCGAGGGCAGCACCAGGCGGCCGAGCGCCACGAGTCCGACGAGACCCAGCGCGCCGATGCACGCGCTCCACACCTGGACTGCCCATATCGAACGCCCGACGAGCGCCACCACGGGGGCCGTCAACACCAGTTGGCCTACCAACGTCATCGAGACCCACCCGTTGAACTCGAGGCGGCCCGTATCCATCCAGCGGAACAGTGTGACGAGATACGACCAATCATCGCTACGAGGCACGCCCAATGCGTGCGCACGCTGCGCCACCAGGAGCGGAAGGACCAATCCAACGGCCAACAGAACCGCGAGCCCGCCGAGGGCGCGGACTCGGGAACTCGGGTGCGCCGCACGCAACGCACTCGTGCTTGGGTCACCACCGCGGGCGTCGCGTTTCTCGGGAGCCCTGGCCATCAGTTCGAGCCGCCGTCGTCGAGCAGGGATTTCGACGCCGAGACCGGCGCGGGCGATGGTGCAGCAGATCGGGCGCGAAGAACTCGGCCCACCAGCACGTCCGACGCGAGGAGGATCACCGCGAGCCAACCGACGTTGCGCATGCGTTCGAAATAGATGGGCCAATCGAAGTTGGCTTGATAGTTGTGACGGAACTGACCGGTCGATACGTAGGCCGCGATGAAGAGTCCGAGAACAGCCGGTAAAAGCCGCAGCAGCCCTCGCGCCCTCGGCCATTGCAGCGAGACCCCAACCAGGACGAGTGGAATCAGCCCCCAGACGGGCCGGACGAGCACCGCCGTCGCGAGGCCGGCTCCGAGCGCAGTCAGGCCAAGCGGAATCGGGCGCATCGCCGCGCCATCACGACCAAACGGATGCACGAAGGATGCGGGACGGTCCGGCTCATCGCTCATTTCGGCGCCCGTGCCTTGCGCTCCGCCGGCCCGCGACCGGCGACGTCGCCACCCTCCGATAGCGACGATCGCTATGCAGCCGATCATCGCGATCACCGAGATCGCGAGCGCGACCCACACCAACCGCTGCGGGGTCCACGCCATGGTGATCGTCGCGGTCGACTCCCCCGGACGCGGCGTGATCAACCAACCGTTGGCGAAGCCGTCCACCAGTTGTGCGGCTCCGAGGTCGCGGCCATTCACCGTGGCGTGCCACCCCGCGTTGCGGCTCTGGCCAAGCACCAACCAATAGGGAGCGTTCGCTCCACTCACGCGCACTTTGGTGGAAGTCCGTTGTCGGTCAACCGTGGTGAAGCGCGGCGCGCGGGTCTCGGCCCGACGGATGAAGATCTCCGGCGTGGTCGCTCCGCCGTTCGCGTCGGAACTCAACAACACTCGACTGAGTCCCAGACCGTCGGAGCGATTCGTCCCGCCTCGGATTTCATGCGATCCCGACGTCAATGCGACTGTGGTGGAGGCGACACACGGCTCGAAGGGAAGCGCTCGGCCTTCGAGCGCGTCGGCAGTGGAACCGTGCACACGGATCGCGACGGGACGTCCGTCGACCCGCAACCGGTCCGTGGTGCAACCGGTGGGGAGTTGGGCCGGCAATGGGGCGCGCCGCACCCCGGTGATGCCCGCCTCGACGAGACCGATGGGCAAGGTGATCGGCACTTTGTTGGCGCCGAACGTGGTGCGGCGTTCGAGATCTTCGATCACGATGCGAAACCGGCGTCCGGTGATCGGCGCAAACGACACCGGAGCGCTCGTGACGCCGTCGACCGCTTGGCCGCGCGGGACGTCGACGATACGACTCGTTCCATCGTCGGACGTGATCCGGAACCGCGTGAGTATGGAGTGGCGACCATCTTCCACCAACGCAAGATCCATGTGATCAACGGTGATCGGACTCGCGACCGAAACATCGACCCACTGGCCCCGCAAATTTCGATCTCGGCTGTTCCACGCGGTCTTGATGTCACCGTCGAATGCCGCAGACGCGCGCGCCTTGATGTTCGAGAACCGCGCGCTGGAGTTCGCCAGAATTCCGCCGCCCTCAACCCCGGGGATGCCCAGTGCGACGTCGATCGCGTTGTCGCGAGCAAGTGGGTTGACGTTAAACGCACCACTCAACCCGAACTCGCGCGCAGTGGGAAGCACGAACCGGCGGGCGAGGTCTGCTTCCGCTCCGGTCATCAGCAGACCCAGCGCGTGGTCGGCCGACTTCCGGCCGAGTGTGCCCAGCAAGTCGAGGGGGAGTCGGGTGATCTCGTGGACGCGAATCGTTTTTGCCGACGGCGCATCGTCACGCAGTTTGATTTCGGCGAACCCGACACCCGACTTGCGACGTCGCGCCTTCTCGGTGGGGACTGGTCCAACGGCGTTGCCTTGCGTGCCTTCGATTTGGATCTCGAAGGTGGAGAACGTCTGCCGTGGGATGGTCACGACCTGATCATGAATCGAGCGCTTGATGGTGCGATGAATTTCCGGCCCGCCATCGAAGCGGAGACCGACATGCGTAATCCACCGGCCCCGTGGCCCACGCTGCGCCTGTTGCAGCGTCACACTCTCCGCCGTGATGGGATGATCCAGCACTACTCGAAGCCGCTCCGGGCCGACCTTCGATACCCCCGAAGCCACCTCCCACGCAGTGCGCGGGTCGTCGTCGAACGCGAGTGCGGGCCGAGCATCAGGACTGAACCCGAATGACGGAGTCCCATAACTGGTGGCTTGGATCGACTTGGCGCCCCGCAGCTCGGTGACGGTCCGGGCTCGGTCCGCCGTTGGTCTCGCAACCGTCTCACCGGTTGCGTACGACGAGTCCGGGAACACATCGAGCCGCTGATCCAGCAGGTCCTCCTGCAGCGGCCGTTCGCCGGCTTGTTCGGTGTAGCCGTAGTTGTTTCGCATCCCCGACCATCGCAAGCCTCGGCGGCGGTTCGAGTCGGTCACCAACAGCACCGCATCGCGAGAAACGAGTCGACGGAGTTTCTCCGGCGACGTGGCGTACGACGGCGAGTACAGAACCACGCGGTTCGCGTCGACGAGCCCGGCACTTGCGGAATCGACGAGCCCTTCTCCGTCACCGTCGAGGATCAGCGGGTCCGACGCCGACTTCGTGCGCACGATTGGACTGGGATCGCGGACCGCCAGCACGGCCACCGGCTTGGGTTCGGCCACCGCAGGCGCGGAAGGATCGCTCAGGTTTTCGCCCAACGGCTTGCCCGGAATGCGAGCTCCATAGAGCTTGGGTGCGGTGAGTCCGCGGGGTACACCCCCGGAGGTGAGGTCCTTCCACAGGTCCCGCGCGGAGACGATCGAAAACTGATCGGTCTGAAGATCCATGCGCAGCAGCACGTCACCCGCACCGATCAGGCGAGCGATCGGCGCGATCGCGTTGGGATCAAGCAAACGGCTCTGCACCCTCCGGTCCACCGCGATCAAGAGATTGGTGGACGCGTCTCCGCCCCACGGGACAAGCTCACGGGCCACGGACGGTCGATCCATCAGCCCGGGTTCGATCGGGTCGATCGTGCCACCCCACCGATAGGCCGCGAAATCACTGCCAGGAAGGGTGAGGACACGCGTATCGGCGCCGCGTTGATCGAGCGCGGTGAGCGCCTCGGTCCAGTAGCGCGGGACCTTCTCGTCACGTTCGAGGTAGCCGCTGTAATACCGACCGTTCCAGAGGCCCGGCGCATTCGCGATGCACAGCGCGCCCACCACGATCGCCGCAACGGGACCGACGACGCGTCGGCCGCGCCGAGCGAAGGAGTCGGCGAGCGTCGAGACTCCCACGCCGAGCAAGACCGAGAGTCCCAGGCTCAGCAGCGGCACCGCTCGTGCCGTACTGCGCAGCGCGAACCCGGCGGTGGAACTCGTCGCGAACGCCCGGAAGAGCGCACCCACTGCAGTGGGATCATGGAAGGGCGACGCGGCCACGGCCACGACCAGACCCAGAATCACGAGAAAAACGAAGAATGCGCGTTGGCGCCAACGGAGCATTCCCCCCGCCAGCATGCCGAGCGCCGGGATACCAAAGCTCACCGCGATCAGCCACGGTTTGTTCGTGAAATCGAGGACCGCGTCGTTCCACGAACCGCGCACATCACCGCCGTAGAAGAACCAATATCCGAGCCCGCGCAGCACCTCCGAGGCCGTGGAGGTCGCGGAGACGGTTTCGATCGACTCCGTAAACCGGAGAATACCCATCCCGAATTGGCCCTCCACGTACAGGCCGATCACCCACCAGAGTGAGGTCAAACCCGTGAGCAGACCGGTCCTCCAGACGGCGGCCCACGCTCGGCCCAGGTTGGTTTCGCGTGACACGAGCACCGACCACACGAGCCAGGCCGCGGGGCCGAGGAGTGCATAGAGCAGCGCGGTGGCATTGACCCCACCCACGATCTGCACGGTGATCGCGAACAGCGCCGGGTATTTCCAACCGCCGTGGCGCAACGCGCGAATTGTGAACGCCAGCAAAAACGGCAGTGCCGCCCACGGCCCGAGCAGCACACTGAGCCGGGCCGAGAACTCAAGGGCGTAGGGACTCAACGAGTACGCCAACACCGCGACGGGAACGCCAGCCCCGCGGATCCCGAGAGTGCGCAGGAGATAGCGCATGCCCAGCCCGGCGGCGAACAGCAACGATCCCAGCCACAAGCGCTGGGCCACCCATGCCGGCAGGCCCAGCGCGACTTCCGTGACCCAATAGAACGGGCCGAGCGGGAACAGATAGCCGATCGACTGGTGGGTCACCGTGCCGAGCCCAATGTTGGGATCCCACAAGGTTGCGACCCGCCCAAGGAACCGGGCCGGGTCCAAGTAGAGGTAGCTCTTCGTATCGGCCACCACTCGCCCCGGCGCAGTCGCCAAGATCGGGACGTAGACCAACGCCGCGAACAACACGTAGCCGGCCAGTGCATGGAGCCGCCCGGCGCCGGGAGCCCGCGACCCGCCACCGTGGGGTCGGACCGTCGAAATCCTCATTGCCGACGGGCCCCCAGCCGTATCCCACAGGTTGTGGTCTGCCTCCAACGAAGCCAGCGAGCTTACCCCTCTCCGGGGTCAGCTTGGACTCGGTCCGACACAACGATCACGCATCCATGAGTTCGCTGAGCATGGCCTCCACCCGACGCGAGACCGTCCCGAGCTCACGCCGGCGCGGCCGACCGACGAACGCGGCCTCCACATCCACGCGGCTCCCGGTACCGGTGCCGGAACGGTAAAACCGGCGCCGCACCGCCCCGAGGACGATCAGCTCGTCGCCCTCGGCCAGTTCCGCCAACCATGCGGGCGGGTCCCACACGCTGACCGGTACCGACGTTGTCCGGTCCCCCGCGTGGGCCCGCACACTCAGTGTTGCCACTGATGAGCCCGATGGGAGCGTCCGTAACTCAGGCCCGGCCGAAAGCGGTCCGCGCACCACGACCATGTTGAAATCCATGTTCGATCCTCGAAGTTGTGTCGGCCTCAAGAGCTGAGACCAAGTCGGAACGGCAGCGCGATAGCGACCATCGCGTCGCCGGGAAGCGAGCGGAAGCACTGAACGTGCGTTCGATTCGTACCTCGCCACCATACCGAGGGGGTACGACCATCCCTCGTGCGGTCTGCCTCGCGGCCTGGCCCACGGTCCTGATCTGCGATCATGTCTGCCATATGTCAGAGCGCGGAATCTCACTTCCCCACGTCCGCGCCCTCGACGGGTTACGTGGACTCGCGATCGTCGGCGTCCTGCTGTTCCATGGCGGACGCCTCCGCGGCGGGTTCCTCGGCGTGGACTTGTTCTTTGTCTTGTCCGGATTCCTGATCACGTCCCTCCTGCTCGCGGAACGTTCGCGCACCGATCGCATCGCGCTCGGGGCCTTCTGGGCCCGTCGGGCGCGCCGCCTCCTCCCTGCGCTCGTGCTCGTACTGTTTTTCGTAGCGCTGTACGCCGTGGTGTGGGCTGATCCGACCGCCTACACCACGATTCGGGGCGACGCGTTCGCCACTCTCGGGTACGTGGCGAACTGGCGAGCCATTGCCAGTGGCAATGACTACTTCAGCCTTTTCGTCTCCCAGTCGCCGCTCGAGCACACGTGGAGCCTGGCAATCGAAGAGCAGTTCTACGTGATCTGGCCGCTCGCGTTCTTCGGTCTCGCCGCCTGGTGGCATCGCCACACCGCCGCGGCAGTCTTGGTCACTGCGCTGGTCCTCGGGGCCACATCGACAGGCCTCATGGTCCTGCTCTACAAAACCGGCGACGTCTCGCGCGCCTACTACGGGACTGACACCCGCGCGACCTCACTCTTCGCGGGGATCGCCGTGGCCGCGGCCATCGCGCTCTGGGGCCACGTACGCGGCGCAGCGCTCCGCGTTGCACTCGAGGTAGCAGCCGTGGGTGCCGTCGGCGCGCTCGCGTACGCGTGGACATCCGTCGGTGGCGAGTTCCCTCGCATGTACCACGGTGGATTTCTCGGCGTGGCCATCGCCGCCGCGATCATCATCCTGGCCGCGATCCATCCCCAACGCGGTCCGATCGCCTTCGCATTGTCGTTCCCGCCGCTGTGCTGGCTCGGTCTCATCAGCTATGGCCTCTATCTCTGGCATTGGCCGATCGACGTGATCCTGTCCCCCGCCCGCGCCGGCTTCACCGGCTGGCCGTTGTTCGCCACACAATCCGCGATCGCGATCGCGGTCGCCACTGCCTCGTACGTGCTCGTCGAAGCGCCGATCCGTCATGGAGCGCTGCGGCCCACTCAGTGGCGCTGGATCACTCCCGCGACCGCGGTCCTGCTCGTCGGCGCGATCTTCGCCGCCACCGCCGGGGCCAAGTCGATCGAGCTCCCCGATGATGACACCGGCCGCGCCGCGCCGGGAGGCGTGTTGGTCGTCGGCGACTCCGTGGCGCGAACCGTGGCCCCGGGACTCGACCGTTTCGGCTTCGACGTCACGAATGAAGGGGCCAACGCGTGTCGGCTCTTGGTTGGCCAGAGCCGAGGCGGCCCAGCCACGGTGCCCTGTCCCTGGCATCAGATCTTCCAACGCAACGTCCGCGTGCTGAAGCCAGGTGTCGTGGTGCTCGTGCAGGGCGCGTTCGAACTGCTCGACATCAAGCCGCCCCGCTCACCACGATGGTTCATCCCCGGTGATCTGTTCTGGGCGAACTACTACAAGGCCACACTCGAAACCGCGGTCAAGCTGCTCACCGCGACCGGGGCCAACGTGGTGATTCCGTTGATCCCGTGCATGGGCTCACCCATCCTCGACGCTCAGGTCGCCGCCGCATCGCAGTTCAATGTGGCGCGAGTACGGGCGGCAAACGCCGTTATCGAACTCGTCGCCAAACAGAATCCGAAGGTGACCGCGCCGGACCTGTTTTCGTTTCTCTGTCCGAACGGGAAATATCAAGACTCCCTCAATGGCGTCTCAGGCGTTCGGCTCGACGGGGTCCACCTCAGCCGCGCCGGTTCGGACCTCGTCGCGAGCTTCCTTGCTCCCGCGATCGCGGCCGCGAAACCCGACCCCGTGGCTCGGTAACCCACGATTCCTTGTGAAGTGCGCTGACCACCGCATCATTGGCGCCTCAACCAGGAAGTAACTGACGGTCGCCGCGATTGCCGTCAGCGCGATCACCAGACCGGCTTGAATCGCAGCACTTCGCGGCAGCACACCGTCGGCAATCCAGGTCACCGTCTGTCGGATGGCGATGAGGTGCCATAGGTAGATGCCGTAGGAGATCGTGCCGATCGCAACGGCCGGCCGAGAACCAAGGATTCGACGAATCAGCCCGCCGCCGTCGGGTGCCAGCGCGATGGGAGCGACGACGAACGCCGCCGCGAGCGGGATGAACGTGGTCAGCGTCATCGCGGCAAGCGGAGTAGGAAGTGTGCCGACGATCGTCGGGAATCGCACCTGCTGAATCCCCCAGTAGATGATCGCCGCGAATGACCACGAGATCAACGGACGCTCGCCGAGCCACCGGAGCGGGCCGGGCATTCGAGTACCAGTGCGACACCAGGACACCACCACTGCAAGGAACATCCCAAGCGCAAACCAATCGAGGTAGCC
>JANPBJ010000170.1:0-3029 GCA_031430375.1 Acidimicrobiia bacterium | reverse complement strand
CACAGGACCGTGGCTCCGTCGCAATGACGGTAGTGCCCCCAGGGGAGTTCGAATCCCCGTTACCGCCTTGAAAGGGCGGCGTCCTCGGCCACTAGACGATGGGGGCTCGGCTCTCCAGGAGAGGCAGAGCACTGTAGCAGTAGCCCGCGATCAGACTTCCCTCGAATAACGACCGAACGCGCTTCGCGCTCAGACGCTCACACGTCGTCGATCGTCATGCCAGGCCAACTGGGCCGAGATGCCGTCGCGCAGACTGACCGAGGGTTCCCACCCGAGCAGTTTCTGCGCGCGTTCAGTGGCACCGCCGTTACGTCTGGCGTCTCCGGCCTGAGCGGGGTGATCCTCAATCGTCACGCTGATGCCCGCGAGGTCGCCGACCATGGCGATGAGTTCGTTCAGGGTGATCTCGCCGCCGCCTGCGATGTTCACCGCGGTGCCGGGCGCGACGTCGGCGTCCCCCGCGAGAAGGTTGGCCGCCACGATGTCGCTCACGTAGGTGAACTCGCGCACCTGCTTGCCGTCACCGAAACGCGGGAACGAGGCCCCGGTCCCTACGGCTTCGCACAGACGATGGATCGACATGTCGGGGCGCTGACGGGGACCGAACACCGTGAAGTAGCGGAGCGCAACGGTGTTGACTCCCCAGTTCTCGGCGTAGAGCGAGCACAGATGTTCGGCCGCCAACTTGGTGACGCCGTAGGGGCTGTAGGGCCTCGGGAGATCGGTCTCAACCGTTGGGTACCGGTCCTGGTTGCCGTACACGGATGACGACGAGGCGTAGACGATCTTGCGTACCTCGGCGTCGCGCGCCGCCTCGAGGAGACGTTGAGTGGCCAGAACGTTGTGGGTCGCGTACTCCGAAAATCCGTCGGACCATGAGAGTCGCACTCCGGGTTGCGCGGCCTGATGAAAGACGGTGTCCACCGAGTCGAGCATCGCGGTGGTGTCGGCTTCGCGTAGGTCAGCCTCCACCAGGGTGAAGCGAGGGTTCTCCTGCGCCGCGGCCAGGTTGTATCGCTTTGCTGCGGGCTCGTAGTACGGCGTGAAACAGTCGACACCGATCACCGTGTCACCGCGGGCGAGCAGCGCGTCGACCAGGTGGCTGCCGACAAAGCCCGCGGCGCCGGTGACGAGCATGCGCCGACCGTTCGATAGTGCAGCGTCAGGTGGCAGTCGGTTCACGTCGCTCATGGCTCTCCTGCCGTCGAGTGGTGCGCGCGGGGTCCTGGTCGCGTCGGCAATGGAGGGAACGGCCAGGATGTGGCCATTGATTGTAAACCGCCCAAATCCGTCACTTCCCCGATAGGTCGGTGAATGAATCCATCGGCCTACGGAGTGACGATGACCTGAGGCGGGTTCGTTCCCTCTCGGCTCGAGAACGCCGCGGTGTTGGTCGATGGCGATGTCGCCATGAAGGAGTAGGTGCCGTTCCCGGTCACGACCGTTGTGAGGTCGACGTCGACCCATCCGGCCACCGCGACCGCGCCGACTGACGAAACGGGCAGGCCGGAGAGGGCCGGCGCGTTGTTCCAGACGACCCCGGTCTCGGTCCACGAGTTCGCGACCAAGTACCAATCGCCACCCCGATCGCTCGCGTCGGTCACGAACAGCCGCAACTTGACCGAACTCGGCGTGCCGGTGAAGCCGGCGAGCGTGAACTTCACCAGCGGTCGGTACTCCGCGGCTGGACTGTGCAACTTCAACGCAGTCGCAAGGGCGTAGTTCTTCGTCGGGCTATCGGTGTTGACGTACGTATCGGCATTGAGTGTCACGCTGGTCCCGGACGCGGGCTCGCTGACGTTGATGATCCGCGACACGCTGGTAGTTCCGAGTCCGTTCGTCGCAGTCAGAGTAGCGGTGAACGCGCCGACGGCCGTGTAGGTGTGCGTGGGTGACGCGCTCGATGATCCGGCGCCGTCCCCGAAGGTCCATGCCCAACTCGTCGGCGAGCCGCTACTCGTATCGGCGAACGTCACGACCAGCGGCGCGGTGCCGCTTGTCGGTGTCGCGATGAAATTCGCAGTTGGCGCGGTGCCGCCGGGACCGCTGACATCGATCACGAAGATCGCGTGGTTCATCGGGTCGTTCGTCGCACGGGTGTCGTCACCGTCGGATACAAAGACCTGGTTGCCGATTGCCTCGACCGCCCGGCTGTCTTGAATGCCGAGCCCGGCAAGTTCGACCTTCCAACCCGCAAGAATCGTGAGCGTCGACATCGAGGCCCGGATGAGTTGCTCGTAGGAGTTCACGGCGACGAGGTCTCCGGTCGCGTCGTCGAAGTCGAGACCCAGGATGTTCTTCAGCCCGGTAATCGAGAACCCGGTGCCGAGCGCGTTGGTCGCGTAGGCGTAGGTCCGGAGGGTCGCGCTGTTCGCTACGTAGAGAAGTCCATCCGCGAGGCGCCAACCCGCGCCCGTGTATTCCGTGGTGAGTGGCTGCCACGATTCGACCTGGAACCGCTGGCTCGTGTCGCGCACGAGTCGGTACGCAGTTGGGGTGGAACTCGTGCTCCCCGAAAACGCGTACAGGATGTCGGCGTTCGCGTCGTAGGCCATTGCCTCGAGGTCCTTAGCCCGACCGCTGCCCGCGGCTGTCCCCACGCCGAGCTGGGGTGAGTTGGCAAACCCGGTCACGCCGATCTGGCGGCGGAGCACTCCGGTGGTGCGATCGATTTCGTACGCGGACTTTCCGTTGTCTTCGACCATCCAAAGGGCGTCGTCGTTCGCGACATAGGCCGAGCCTTCGTTGTCGCGCACACTCACGCCGGATCCGGCGAACGGGAATGTCCGGATCAGCCGGTTCAGCGCCAGCTGCGGCTCGCTTGTGTCCGGGAGCGCCTGGGCGACTCCGGTGTTGGCGATTGCGCCGAACGAAAGAATCACACCAAGGACGAGCGCGCTCGTGCGCCGCTGCCGATCAAACATCTGGAACCCCCGCCGGGTACGCGGTCCGGAGCCGGGCCGATAGCGGATCTTATGCCGCGTGTTATGCGAAGGCGAGACTTCTGCCCGAACTGGCACGAGAAGGGG
>JANPBJ010000169.1:0-5305 GCA_031430375.1 Acidimicrobiia bacterium | reverse complement strand
TCGATGCCGACCTTCGACAGGATCGCCACGCCGTTCCACTGGTTGTAGCCGAAATGCACGCTCTCGTAGCCGAGCGCCGAGAACGCGAGCGCGGGAAAGTTCTTGTCGGCGAGCTTCGTCTCTTGAAGACACAACACGTCGGGCTGCGCGTACTCCAACCACTCTTCGACGCGCTCAAGCCGGGCCTTCAGCGAGTTGACGTTCCATGTAGCGATGCGCACGGACTCTTCCTCAGGTTTGGATGGTTGCGTAGGTGGGGTTACTTACCGCGAGCTTCGCACGTACTGAAGCGCGCACGACGGCCAAGACTTCGTCGCGTTGGGGGTCGAGCTCACCGGCCCGAATGCGGCGAGCGAGTTCGACGTTGAGATCGCGCACTGAACCTTCGGCGGCCAACAGAGCGCCAAGCCGTGTGCGCTCGGCGGCATAGGGCGCGGGACCAGCCGCGAGTTCGCGCTCCACCATGGCGAGGATCCCCGCGGCGACACGCCCGTGAAATGCGACGCGTCCCTCACCGGTCATCACATCGCGTTCGAGGTACTCGCGTACCGACTCGACGAGTTCGGCCGCGGTGGGACGATCGTGGATGGACGGTGTCGGATCGTTCGCAATCGTGGCCTCTGCCGCGCGGTCAGGCGAGGGATCGAGCAGATCCAAGAGGTCGGATTCCATCTCGGCGATCCGACGCCCGAGTGCCGCGAGTTCCACCGAGCGCACGAGTCCCTGCAGGTGTGACGCCGCTTGCATTTCGCAGATCACGCCCCATTTGAGGGTCCCAAAGACCTCCCAGAAATGGAGGTGTTCCTCGGTGATCGCATGACCGGATGCGGCTTCATAGGTGGCGAGGAGCTCCGCGGCGCTCCCGAATCCGCCCGCTCGCTGATCAACGTTGCCGAACCGCCACGACTTCACGCACAACCAGCCGAGATCCTCGATGGGATCACCAAGATGTGCGAGTTCCCAATCGAGTACCGAGCGCAGCCCATCAGGTCCGACGATGAAGTTGCCGTTGCGAAAGTCACCATGCACGAGCGCTGGCGGTGTCTTGGGGAGATCGGCGCCATGATCGGTCAGCCAACGGAAGCCGAGCTCGAATGCGGGGTGCGGTTCTCTGAGCACGTCGACGATCCCTCGGTACTGGTCGATCAACGTGGCGATGTCTTGCAGGGGGAGTGTCGGCAACGCGTCGACGGGGACCGCGTGGATGTCGGCCGCGGCACGCGCACATTGGGCGACGAGGGCGGCCCGAGCGTGGAGGTACTCCGGGTCGCGCAGGATCTTGCGCGGGATGGTTTCGCCTTCGATGCGGGCCATCACGAAGCCGGCGCCCAGATCATCGGCGGGTTCGAGCAGGAAGGTCACGGCCGGTACGGCGACTCCGGCGTTCCCTGCGGCCTGCAGGAGCTCGTATTCCGTGGAGCGGTCGGTCTGACCAATGGCGGCGCCAGGATCGCGCCGCAAGACGAGTGCGTGCGCGGTGTCGCCCACGGTCGCATCAAAGGCCCAGGTTTCTCGCGACGCTCCGCCCGACAGGCGCCGAAGTTCCGTGATGGCAGCCGGACCGCCGAGGTGGCGGGCGCACGCGGCGGCGAGACGTTCGGCATCGACGGTGGGCATCGACGTACAACTTAGGGGGCGGGCGCGCGTCGGTCGCTAGCGGCATCCTCATCCGATCGACGCGAACTGGCAATGGTCCGCCGGTAGCCTGCGGTCGAACCCGGGAGGATCTCGTGAGTTGGTATACCGAGCACATTTTGCCGCACGTCGTCGAGTGCACATGTGGCGGGAAGCGCATGATTCCGGTACGACGTCCGGCGCTCGACGGTCTGGCGGGCACCGTGGTCGAACTTGGGTTTGGGTCGGGCGCAAATCTTGGTCTGTACCCCGATGAGGTTGAGCGAGTCCTGGCGGTGGAACCGTCGATGAAGGCGCGCGACATCGCGAGGCGTCGGATGGCCAAGGTCGCGCACCCGCCGATCGAATTCGTCGGGATCGACGGCGCCTCGCTCCCGCTCGCTGACGGGTCGGCGGATGCGGTGCTGTCCACCTTCACGCTGTGCACCATTCCCGACATCGCCGCGGCGATGAAGGAGGTAGTACGGGTACTGCGACCCGGCGGCGCATTGCAGTTCATCGAACACGGTCGCAGCGACGATCCGAAGGTATTCGCGCGCCAACGTCGGTTCGAGCCGATCCAACGTCGAGTGGGTGGAGGCTGTCACCTCACTCGTGACGCGGCGGAACTCGCGACCACGGCCGGCTTGACCGTCGAGCTGGTCAAGCGTTTTCGGCTCCAGGGCCCGGCGATCCTTACCACGATGTCGTGTGGTCGAGCGCGCCGCGACTGAATGTGGCCCTGTCCGGACCGTACGATGAGGTGACAGAAAGTCCTACGGCCGTAGGCAGGATCGACCGATACCCGTTTGGTCAGTCCGTGGATGGGAGAATGAACCCTTGCTCGCACGTGCTTCCACTTATTTCGGCGCGGCGTGGTCACGGCGCTCGAATCGTCCTGGTGACGGTCTCGCTCGCCTCGGCCCTGACGCCGACTCCGACCTCCTCCTCGAGACGATCGACCGCGACGGTGGCCTGGTCATTGAGGGCTTGCTCGACCCAGCCACGGTCGACCGCATCGACGCCGAACTCTCACCGTTCGTGACCGCCCGGCAGCCGGGTTTCCGCGAGGGATTCGATGATTCCTTCTACGGATCGAACACGGTGCGCGTGCAGGGCATCCCCGCGAAGAGCCCAACGTTCATCGACGAGTACTTGCTCCATCCCACGCTGCTCGATCTCGCGGACCGGGTGCTGCTGCCGTATTGCGGCGACTATTGGATGAGCCAGTCCGAGACGATTTTCATCGGACCGGGCAACGAGAAGCAGGCCCTCCACCGTGACGATCTGAACTGGAACTTCGCCGCGCAGATCGGGGTTCCACTCCAAATCTCGGTGCTGGTGGCACTCGGCGACTACGACACCGCAGTGGGCGCGACGCATGTGATTCCCCGCAGCCATCGTTGGCCACTGGATCGGCCGATTGATGCGTCACTCGCCATTCCCGTCGAACTCGAACGCGGTGACGCACTCGTCTATCTCGGTAGCCTCGTGCACGGTGGCGGTGCGAACATCACGCCCGATCGCTGGCGCAAGGCGCTCTACCTTGCGTACCTGGTGGGCTGGCTCACGCCCGAAGAAGCGGTGGCCGTTGGTGTGGGGCCGGCGTTGGCGCGCACCTTGGCGCCGCGGGCCCAGCAGCTTCTCGGCTTCGCGGGCCTCCCGGAACGCGCGGCCGCGAATGATCCTGCCGAAGCTGCACTCGCCCTCTGGCAGCTCGACGCAGATGACCCGCAGGTCCTCGACGGCACCTTCAGGAATCGGTAAAGAGTCCCACTGGTCGGCCCGTCCGGCTTCGTCGAAAGCCGGTGCCACTTGCTCCCGAGCCGGAGCGAGGTACGAGCGGAGGCGAGCCGCGAGGCAGCGAGCCCAAGAACTCTCCAGCCCGCCATGATCGGCGAGCGTACGAGCAATTAGGACGCACCAACCGGCTTGCCGTCGACGATTTGGTCGAGGTACTCGGAGAGCCCGTACCCCGTGTGACCGTCCCAGTGCCACTCGGTCATGCCCTCCGAGATGCGGGTCACCAGCTGCTCGCCCTCGGGTGACGTACGCCGGTTCCGCAACGGGATCAGGTTGAGCACGCTTCCCGTGATCTCGTATTCGCGATCGCCGGCGCCCGCGGTGACGCGGATCTCTTGGTGGTAGAGGTCGTCGCCCACCCAGTCGGTTTCGATCGTGGCGCGGTCGATGTGGCGGTATTCGCCGTCTTCCAGTGCGATCCCGCCGATGCGCTGCTTGCCGTCCCGAGCCGTGACGATCGAAATCATGAAGCCGCTGTGGTCGTCGAAGTTCATCGTGAGCCAGCGGTACCACCATGGTGCCTGCCAGAAGCGCGGGCCCCACGAGTGGTCGCGCAGGCCGTAGCCGTCGACGACCCACTCGTCGTCACCGACTTTGATGACACCCCGGGCGCCGACGTGCTGTTCGTAGTGGCCGCGCGCGAAACCGCCGGAGAGGTCCTCGGTGAGTGGCGTGCCGTCGTCGTTCACCGGCTCGCCGCCGAACATCGGTGCGATGCCCCGGTAGTCGAGCTCGACGTGGCATTCGAGGTACGGGTTCTCGGTGAAGGCCTTGCGAGGGTTCGCCATCTGGAGTGGCTCGTCGAGGATGCAGACCTTGCCGGTGTAGGTGGTCCGCAACGCTTCGAACGGAGTGACGACCTCGAACTTCATGCCGCCCGCGTCGAACGCGTCGTTGGTCGTGATCTCGGGACGGCCGTACATGAAACCGACGCGACCATCGGGCAGGTAGAGGCACGTGGTCATCTCGGCGTAGCCCTCGTTGGCGCGGTTGCCGAGGCGCAGGAACCCCCCGATCTTCTCGGCGGGGTCGTACACGTTGAAGTACATGCTTTCGTTGAAGTTGGAAGCATCTTCCAACGCATGCATGTACTCATCTGCGGGGTCGAGTCGAATCTTCACCGGTGCATTCTTGTCATGTTTGGCATGGGCACGCCCAATCTCGTTGGATCGCCCCACCGACTCGGGGCCTCGTGCATCGATCGAGTGGGTGACCGTTCAGGCCAGTTCCTTGTTGTAGTCGTGGGTGCGCCAGTGCTCGGGCTGGAGTACCACGGTGACGGTGTCGCCGGTATCGGGGTTGGCGTCCACGTACCACTGACCGAGCTCGGGACCGAGATACCGGGTGGCGAGTTCGAGTGCATCGTGGTGCTTCGGCCCGATCGTCACCGGGCCCTCCACGCACACGTATTGGTACGGCGCGGTCTCGGATTGCACGGTCAACGTGGCGCGCCCCGCGGCGCGCAACAGCTGGGCTTTCACCGAGTTGGTCGACATCGAAAGGAGCACCTGCCCATCGTGGTAGAGGTACCAGATCGGCATCGCGAGTGGACCGCGACCAGGTTCATCGACGGCGATCACCGCCACGTGGAGTTCGGCGAGGAATGCCTCGCGTTCGTCCTGGGTCATTGATCCGGTGCCGGCCATTGCGTGCTCCTCGCTGAGTTCGGGTCGTCAGTATCTCGCGGACGGCGATCTGACGCGTCCGGCGCGCCGGCTCTAACGTCGCCCGCCGCGTCGAAGATCGCTGAATACGTCGAAGGGAACTGCAGTGTCGGGACCGTTGTCGGGAATCAAGGTCGTAGAGATCGCAGGTATTGGGCCGGGGCCATTTGCGGCGATGATGTTGGCCGACATGGGCGCGGAGGTGGTGCGGGTGGACCGCGCCC
>JANPBJ010000168.1:0-27940 GCA_031430375.1 Acidimicrobiia bacterium | reverse complement strand
GAGCCCGCCCAGACTCGCGGCGGATGCGCTTGTTGTCCCGATGCACGCTATTGCCAGCATCGCGAGCGCGCGGCGCCGGCTCGAACGTCCTGCGCGCTCCGCGTCCGCGCGTGTTCTGCGCTCGTCGATTGTGTTGGTCTGGTCCATCACCTGACCACTTTCTGGAAAGTCATGTCGGTCGTCGATGACATCTAGATCAGATGTCCACGTGGAAATTGTCGAAGTTGGTACTGGGATCACCGTTGGCGATGATCCCGAAGCGGGTGTGACCGGCGCTCTTGAACAGCGCAACCTCGGCGGCGGTGAGCGTGTAGGTCAGGACGACTGCGCCGTTCCATGACACCGCGAGGTTGTTGGTGGTCGCGTCGAGACGCAGAGAGGAAATGACGGGGCCGCCGACTCCCGTTGCCTGGGCGAGCTGCGTCACCACGCCGGACACGTATTTGAACAACCGGGTCCGGCCACCGGACGACTTGTCGTACTGGGCAAAGACGAACGATGTGCCATTGCTCATGGCGACCACGCCGGCCGTTGGGTTGCCGCCGAGATCGACGGTCGTGGTCTCGACGGCCGCGTTCACGGTGCCGACCGAGGTGGTGAGGTTGGAATATCCGGCATTCGATGAGCCGGCGCGGTTCGAGCTAACCCTCCAGGTGCCGAACTGCGCGATCCACGTACCACCACCGTTGAGTGCGGCGCCGTTGAGGTTGGTGTTGTTCGGCGCGGTAAAACTGCTCCACGTCGCGACCGTGGGTGCGCCAGTTGTCCCGGGTACGTTCCACGCGCCGAGCTTCGCGGTAGCGATGCCATTGAGAGACGCGGCCGAGACGCCCAGCGCCGAGGCGACAATCACCGTCATCGCAATGGCGGCAAAGTTCTGAAGCGTTCGGCGGGTGCGCATGGACCGACGGACTGATACGGACCGCGGCGCCGGGCAAGGCCCGGCGCCGCATCCGAATCAATCAGCTGATGACGGCGGCAGCGCCGACGACGAGCTTCGCGTTGGCCGGTGTGCTCAGTGTGATGGCCGCGGTGGTGCCGGCGATCACTGCGGTGCCGGAACCGAGCGAGGCGTTCGCCGCGTCGGAGAGGGTGACCGCAACGGTCTGGCCGGCGCAGCCGACGGCGATACCGCCAACGGTGACGGTGCTGACCTTGTAGAGGCCAGACGTGGCGTCATAGGCGGGAGCGCCGTAGGCGATGGTGACGCCGTCGGTGTCGCAGCTCGTGACAGCGCCGTTGTCGGCTCCGAGGCTCGAGCTGGTCAAGCCACCGAGGCTGGCAGCCGAAGCGGCCGCAAGGCCAAATGCACCGATGCCGAGCAGGACGACTGCTCCGCGCCGACGGCGACGCTCACGAGGGGGGTTCTGAACCTGGTCCATTCGGGGGATTCCTTTCTTTGGCCCGAGTCCACTGCCCGAGCGTGAACCCCTGATCGGTCGCCCACTCTCCGTGGTTGAGTTTGCCGGTGGCGAAACGTCCGGCTTCACGGCTTTCGTCTGTCGCAATGATTCGACCGGCCTACGCCGATGTGGAGCTAACGACCCACCGCTTCGTCATTCGGGTTCACGTGCGTTCCGTGGCGGCCTTCGCCACGCACGAAGCGATCAACGGCAAGTTCGGGTGATCGAAGCACTTCACGGCCTTCGCGGAGTTCATGGATCAACGCCGCTTCAATCGGCATGGACCACTGGTCGTAGGACGATCGGCGGTCCACGAGCAGGCAGCGCTGTGGATGGTGCGCGATCTCGGCGGCGAGGTTGATCGCGGCGGTCAAGGCCTGGCCGGGTGGCGTGACCCGATTGGCCAATCCCATCCCGAGTGCTTCGTCCGCGCCGACCTCACGACCGGTGAGGATCAAGTCGAGCGCACGGGAGTGGCCGATCAGCCGGGGCAACCGGACGGTGCCACCGTCGATCAGGGGGACGCCCCAGCGGCGACAGAAGACGCCGAACACTGCGTCCGCGGCCATGACCCGCAGGTCGCACCACAGCGCAAGTTCGAGCCCGCCCGCTACCGCGAATCCCTCAACCGCGGCGATCACTGGTTTGTCGAGCTGCATCCGGGTCGGGCCCATCGGTCCGTCACCATCTGTGCTCACCGAGTTCGCTCGCTCGGTCCCGAACGCTTTGAGGTCGGCGCCGGCACAGAATGTTCCGTACGCGCCGGTCAGGACCGCAATAAGTTGGTCCGGATCGGCGGCGAACGCGCGGAACGCGTCGGCGAGCGCGACGGCGGTCGGACGATCGACCGCGTTGCGTTGCTCCGGTCGATCGATGGTCACGACCGTCACTGCACCGAGCCGTTCGACGATGACCGTCATCAGGTGGTCACGGTGATGTCCGGGTCGCGATCAGGTGGCCGGCGTCGTTGACCGACGAGACGGAACGGATCCCGGAGCGGTTCGCGCGGACGCGCGAAATTGAGGTGTAGAGCGGATCGAACCACAACGGTTGGTCGATGCCGAGGATCGAGCCGAGGTAGGTGTTGACCACGCCTCCGTGACAGACCACCACCACGGTCTGGCCCTGATGGGCTTCGATGATGGCGTCGAGGTGGGCAACGATGCGGGTCCGAAACTCGGCAGGGGATTCCCCCCCGAAGCTTTGCCACTCACCGCTCACCATGGCATCCCAACGGGGGTCCTTCGTGGCCTTGAGTTCTTCGACCGGGATGTAGCTATCGGACTCGGAGTCGTACTCGCGGAGTCCGTCGAGGATCTCGACCTCGAGGCCGTGGACCGCTGCAACCGGAGCCGCGGTTTGGTGGGCCCGAGCCAGGGGTGAACTCACGATGTGATCCACCGGTTCGTGTGCCAACCACTGGGCAAGCCGCTCGGCCTGAGCGTGGCCGCGTTCGGTGAGGGCCGGGTCAACCGGGGTCCCACCGCTCTCTTCGCTGGTGATGCGGATGGGCTCGCCGTGGCGGACGAGGACGAGTTCCATCAGTTGGCCGCGAGCGCGAATCCGAGATGGCGCGCGAGTTCGTCGAGTGCGCTCGTGGTATCGAGCACCTTGATCGTGGTCATCCCCATCGCTCGTGCCGGTTTGAGGTTGACTCCGAGGTCATCGAGGAAGACGCACTCGTGCGCGGACACGGCGAGTCGTTCGCAGGCGAGCGCGTAGATGCGGGGGTCGGGCTTGCGGATTCCTTCGATGGCGGATTCCACGATGACGTCGAAGTCGAGCTGGGTGTGATTAGCAGTACGACCCGATTCGGTGGCGGACCGTTCGGTCGTCGCCCAGTTGTTGGTGAGCGCACCGACCCGAAGCCCGCGGTCACGGATCGCGGTAATCGCTTCGACCATGGCGGGTTGGGGCGCGAAACCGCGGGTGATGCCGCGCATGAGCTCGGCCGCGTCGACGGTACCGCCCGCGGTCTCGCATTCGGCCTCGAACTCGGTGCAGAACCCGGCGAAGTCCACGTCGGAGCATTCGAACCGCGCCCACGCGCCGGTCTCTGCGCTGTTGGCGACCACCGTGCGGATGAACCGGTCGGGGAGACCGGACGCGCGTTCGTATTCGTCGAAGGCGTCGAACGGCGATGGAAATACCACGCCCCCCAGATCGAAGATCACCGCTCGGTAGGTCATCGGACGCTCAAAGTGCGAGCTCCGCCATCACCTGCAGTGCTTCGGGCTGCTGGGCGCCCAGGATCATGGTGGTGATCCCCGACTCTTGCCACGCCGCGAACCGATCGGCGATGCGTTCCTTGGGTCCGATGAGCGCGATCTCGTCCACCAGCTCGTCGGGCACCGCCGCGATCGCCTCGGCCTTCTTGCCGTCGAGGTAAAGATCCTGAATGTGCTTCGCCTCACCCTCGAATCCGTACCGGCACGCAAGGTCGTTGTAGAAGTTCTTGCCCCGGGCGCCCATACCGCCGATGTAGAGCGCGGCCATCGGCTTCACGAAGCCGCGGAGCTTGTCGAGGTCGTCACCGACGATCACACTGACGGTGGGCGCAACGTCGAAGTTCGCCAGGCTCTTTTCCGCGCCGGCCTTCGCGAACCCGGCGTCGAGCGCAGCAGTGTAGGTATCGCGGAAGCGGTACGGCGAGAAGAAGATTGGCAACCAGCCGTCGGCCACCTCGGCGGTGAGTTCAACATTCTTCGGGCCGATCGCCGCAAGATAGATCGGGATGTCGGCGCGGTTCGGGTGCACGATGAGCTTGAGCGCCTTGCCGAGCCCGGTGGCATCAGGACCTGAGTACGGGATGTCGTAGTGCGTGCCGTGATGCTCGAGGGGTGCCTCGCGGCGCAGAATCGTGCGGACGATGTCGATGTATTCGCGGGTCTTGCCCAGGGGCTTGCCGTAGGCCTCGCCGTGCCAGCCCTCCACTACCTGCGGACCTGACAGGCCGAGTCCCATGAGGAATCGGTTGCCACTCATGAGGTCGAGCGTGGCGGCTGTCATTGCAGTCATCGCCGGTGTCCGCGCCGGCATCTGCATGATCGCGGAACCAAAGTTGATCGTGCTCGTCTGGCCCATCATCCATGCGATCGGCGTGATGCAGTCGGTGCCGTAAGCCTCGGCGGTCCACACCGAGTGGAAGCCGAGCCGCTCGGCCTCCTGCGCGGTTGCCACCGCGCGGTCGAGTCCTTTGCCCCAGTCCTGATAACCGAAGTTGATGCCGAGACGCATGTGGAATGACCCTTTCCAGTTGGAGTGAACCGCACCCTACGATGCGACAGTGCGCGTGGTCATCCTCGGGGGAACCCGTTTTATCGGCCGGGCGATCGTGGAGCGACTCGCACCCGCTCACGATGTGGTTGTCGTGCACCGCGGCGCCCACGTCCCGAGTGGTCTTCCTGATGTGCGCCACGTGCACATCAGCCGGGCGGAACTCCGTGATGCGGTCACCGAGCTACGGACCTTTGATCCCGAGGCAGTGGTCGACGTCAGCGGTATGAACGCGGCGGATGCTGTCGGTGCGTTGGATGTCTTCGGCGCCGATCCCCGCTTCGTCGCGATCTCGAGCGTCGACGTCTACCGCGCGTATGCATCGTTGCATCGGGGCCTTCCCGTTGAACCGGTGCCGCTCACGGAACTATCGCCGCTGCGGAGCCCCGAGCACTTTCATATCGACCGACCGGATTGGGAGAACGTCGAGTTCGAAGCTGTATACCGCGAGGTGGGTGGAACCGCGTTGCGACTCGGCGCGGTCTACGGACCGTACGACGATCCCTCGCGTCTGGAGTTCATCCTCCGCCGGGTCCGGGCGGGCAGGTCGCGGATTCCGATCGGAAGCGGAATGCTTCGCTTCAGCCGGGTCTACGTTCACGATGTTGCCCGCGCGGTTGAGCGCACGCTGATGACCGACGGGATTGGTGGTCGGGAATTCAACGTCTGTGAGTCCGAGACGTGGAACTACGCGGAGTTCGCGTCGCAGATACTGGCGGCAGCGGGATCGGACGCTCAGCTGTCGCGAGTCCCGGGCCGCGTGTTGCCGGCCGACCTGCTCATCACGGCCACCTTTCGCCAAGACCTCCTCGCAGATGGCACGCTCGGCCGTGCAGTACTCGGGTGGGAAGAGACCGATCGAGTCGCCGCGTTGCACCAGTCGGTGCGCTGGCATCTCGACCACCCACCGCCCGAGCCCCACCCTGACTTTGGACCCGACGACGCCGCACTGTTGACCCTCGAAAGGGAATCATGACCGACTTGATCACGAACGCGGTGCGGGGATCCGATGCCACCCGGTTGTTGGTGCTGCTCCACGGCTACGGCTCCGACGAACAAGATCTGGGCGGGTTGCTCTCGCACCTCGATCCCGAGGGTCAGTTCGCCGCCGTGATGCCGCGCGGTCCGCTCGCTGCCCCGGGTGCGCCGGGGTACGCATGGTTCCCGATCGCCGAGGCAGGCCTTGATCCGACGGCGTTCGCCGCCGCGTTGGGACTCGTCGACGCGATGGTGGATGAACAGTGTGCGGAGTTGGGTTTCGCCCGGTCCGAAGCGATCTTCGGTGGGTTCTCCCAAGGAGCAGGAGTCGCCCTGCACTTGGCGTATCGCGGAGGCGCGGCCAAGCGACCGGCGGGAGTGCTCGCGATGAGTCCCTTCGTGCCGGGTCTCGACGCGAACGACATCGACTGGGATACAGCAAAAGACGTTCCGGTCCTGTTGCAGCACGGAACCGAGGATCCGATGATCCCGATCGCCGTCGCCCGACAATTGGCCGAGGTGCTGACCGAGCAGCGCGTGCCGCTCGTGTACCGGGAGTACCCGATGGGTCATCAGGTCGCACTGGAGAGTGTGCAAGACGCGCAGGCTTGGCTCGCGCAGGTCGTGGCCGGCGAGACGCCGCGCGCCGCGCTTCCGGAGCCGCCCCCTGTCGGTCCGGTCAAGCCGGTGACGACGGCAACGTTCGCGGCCGAAGTCCTGGGGAGCGAGCTTCCGGTGATCGTCGACTTTTGGGCGCCGTGGTGTGGACCGTGCAAGCAGGTCGGACCGATCATCGAGCAGTTGGCACTGATGCGCGAAGGCTCGTACAAGGTTGTGAAGGTGAACATTGACGAGGAACCGGCGCTGGCTCAGCAGTACGAGGTCCAGAGCATCCCGATGGTCTCACTGTTCCGCAACGGCCGTCTGGAACGATCGACGCTCGGCGCGAAGGCGCGTCCGCAGCTCGAGGCCGAACTCGGGATGCTCGTCATCCCCTGATGTTGCCGCTGATGCGACGAGCCGTTAGGGAAGGGTGGGCGTTCGACGGTGGCCCCACCACAGTGCGCTCGCGCCGAGTACGAGGGAGCCGAATCCCGCGAGTGCGACGCTCAGGGTGCCATCGCCGGTGTTCGGCAGTGTTCTCGCCGGTGAGCCTGGGTTCGCAACGTTGGCTGTAGGTCGCTCCAGCCGCTCGCCGGCGACGTCGGGTTTGGTCACCGTGATCGGTTCGCCAATCTCAGTCGGGATCGTGACGGTGGTCGGTGGTGGTGCATCGGCAATGGTGAACGGGAGCGGATCGAAGTCGAACGACCGCACGCCATCCAACGCGGGGTCGTCCACGATGCAGCGTGCGAGGAGTTCGTATTCGCCGGGTGTGATCGCCGAGGCTTCCGGGATCGGGACCGTTCCGGCCCATGCGCCGCCGGATGTCACGCGAACGTTGCCGATCGGGATCGCGGTTCCGGCCGCTTCCAATCGCAGTTCCACGCGTACACCGTCGAAGACGATGGGGTCGCCGGTAGCAGTTGCGTCGAGCACGGGTTCGGCGGCTCCGGTCGCGTCCGGTGCAGGAGTCGGAGCGGACCCTGGAGTGGTGGAGGTCGTGGAGGTCGTTGGCGTCGGTTCGGCTGGTTGGAGCCATTGGCAGAGTGCGCTGGGTGACGACGCGACGTGGACCGATCCACCGGCCAGTGCAGATCCCGGGGTACGAGACCAACCTGGCGCCGCGGCCGCGTCGGGCGGGAACGCAAGCAGTGTCAGCATCCATCCGAGCAACGCCAGGCTCGCGACCACTCGGCGAGGACGGCCCATCGCGAACGATTGCGGAGACGATTGCGCGGACGGGTGTGCCGTTGACTCCGCCGATTGCCGCACGTGCGGACCTCCCGAGATTGGCTCCACCCCCCGGTAAGCGACGGTAGCCCTCGGTTCGTCCCGTTTTGGGGATGGTGTGGCCCAGGTTCGCGCGCTCAGTGAACGGTGGTGTGTCCCGGTGCGCCAGTCCCGATCTCACCGACGACGGCTGCGCAGGGCGTCCCCGCACGTTCCAATGCGGCGATGAGTAGATCGGTGGCGTCCGGGTCCACCGCCAAGAGGAGTCCACCGGACGTCTGGGCATCGGCGAGGAGCATCTGTTCGTTGGGGTCGAGGGTTCCCCAGTCGACGAACTCCGAGACGAATGCGTGGTTGCGCTGCGTCCCGCCGGCCACGAAACCGTCGCGCACGAGATCGCGTACACCATCGATGATGGGCACCGCGTTGAGATTGATGCGGGCCGACGCGCCTGACGCCCGAGCCATCTCACCGAGATGCCCGAGTAGCCCGAAGCCGGTGATGTCGGTGACGGCGTGAATCGCATCGCCGAGTTCGCGCCCCGCATCGCGCGCTCCCGCGTTGAGCGTGGTCATGAGGTCAACCGCCGTTGCCAGCAGTTCCGCCGTCGCGGCCTCGCGCTTCACGGCAGTTGAGATCACTCCCAGGCCAAGCGGTTTGGTGAGCACGAGGGAGTCGCCGGGCCGAGCCCCTGCGTTGCGCCACACGCGATCGGGTTCGACGGTCCCGAGTACCGCGAGCCCGAACTTTGGTTCGGGGTCGTCGATCGAATGGCCGCCACCGACAATCGCCCCCGCGCTTCTCACAACGTCGGCGCCACCGTCGATGACGCGCGCGAGGAGTTCGAGTGGTAGTCCCTCTCGGGGCCACGCCACGAGGTTGAGCGCCAGCAAGGGAGCGCCGCCCATCGCGTAGACATCCGAGAGCGCGTTGGTGGCAGCAATGCGGCCCCAGTCGTACGCGTCGTCGACGATTGGGGTGAAGAAGTCGGTCGTGAGGACCAGTGCGAGGTCGTCCCGTACGCGGTACACCGCTGCATCGTCTGCGGTATCGAGACCGACGATCAGGTTGGGATCATCGGGAGCATCGAGCCCGCGAACGAGTCCGAGGACGGTGCGCAGGTCGTCGGGGGAAAGCTTGCAGGCACAACCCGCACCGTGAGAAAACTTGGTGAGCCGGAGCTCGGGAGCGGCGGCCAACGGGTGGTGGTTGCGCTAGCCGTGGACCCGGCCGTAGCCGATTGCCGAGCCGTACCGGACCGATGACAACTTGACCCCGGTCGCCAAGCTCGAGGCTGATACCACTGCCCCGTTGCCGATGTAGATCTCGACGTGGTTGGATCCACCGGGCCCGTAAAAAATGAGATCGCCGGGCTGGAGGTCGCCGGCACCGATGCGGGTGGTTTGCTGATACTGCGCACCTGAGTAGTACGTGAGTGACACGCCGCCCTGCTTCCACGCGGCGCCGGTAAGGCCAGAGCAGTCGAACGTGTTCGGGCCCGATGTCGCGAACCGCCACGCCTTCCCGACCTGGGCTTTCGCGAAGTCGACCGCGGCCTGAGCTCCAGCGTTCGGAGCGGGAACGTTGGGGAAGTTCGGCGGGATCGGCGTGCGCCCGCCGCCACCGGAGGGGCGGGTCGGGGATGCGGCCTGGCGCCGGGCCGCCGCGGCGAGCTCGGCTTCGCGTTGCGCGACCTGCTGGCGAATGATGTCGGCGATTTCGCCGTTGACCTGGCTGAGCAGTGCTCGGCTTTCCCGGTTCGCCTTGTCGAGTTCACTCCGTGCCGAAGTCGCGGTGTCGGCTTCGGCGTTGGCCGCCGCGCGCTGGACTTCGAGCTCACTCTTGCGGACGGCAAGTGCTTCTTTCGACTTCTGGAGTTGGGCGATCAGCACATCGTCGCGGTCGGCTGCCGCGGCTGCGTACTTGGACCGGGTCGTGAGTTCGCCGAGGGACTTCACGTCCATCTGCTGGAGTGGACTGCTGGAACCGGCGCCGCGGTAGATCTGGGCAGCTCGGCGGCTGAGGATGCTACGAATCCGGCGATGCTCGGCCTCGGCCGCATCGGTGCGGCGCTGCGCCTCGTTGATTCCCTCTTCCGCAATTGTCATGCGGATACGTGCGCCCTTGAGCTTCTCGGCGACCGCCTCGGTGCGTTCTTCGTTCGACTCGATCTGGCTTTGAAGCTGCGCCGCTTGACGCCGTTTGTCGTCGACCGGACTGGCACCCGAGAGCGCAGGAAACGCGCTCCCGGCCGCCGTTGCCGAGACGAGGATGACGACCGAGACCTTGGTCCGGAGGTTCATCTTGGGGGACTCCCTTTGGCTTGAGGATGCTGCCGCCGTCGGTCCGAGCAATCGCGGTTCTGTGAACCGGGCCCGAATAAAATTCACCGCCCGACTGGCCGTCAAAGATCAACGGTGGAGGTCGTGCGGTTCTTGAGATCTTACGCGAGTCCCCTCAGGGTGTCATCTCAGGGCCGAGAAAGGACGTTGACCTGGGGGTTCGCGGGCCGGGTATGGCGCATCCGTCACCTGAAGTGTGATACGGATGTTGTCAGTGTTGGCAAATGATATGTATGTGGGGATTGGGCCAGTCGGGCGACGCCGGTGTCAGGCTGCGCCCTAGCTCAACGAGCCCATGGTCAAAGCGCCCATCCTCCGGTTTTCGCAGGTACCCGAGTGCCGGGGGGCGCCACATCCGGTACCGACCACGCCATGTCCTTGGCCACCGAGCGGGCAACCTTTTGCCAGGCGACCGGATCCCAACCTTCGGCGGTCGCACCGATGCTCGTGTCTTGGCGGATGTGCACGATCGCCGGCAGGTGCGTCAGGCCGAGGCTGGTGACGAGTGTGCGGTCGGGATCGACAAAGACCATCGCTCGTTGGGCCTCGTCACCCAGTATCCGGTGGGCGATTGCCGGCGTGCTCGGAATCACATAGGCGGTCCGAGCGTCGCTGTCGCCGAGGACGTCAAAAATCCGTCGGGCGATCGGAATCCACTGTTGCGCTTCCGGTCGGTCCGGCAGGACCACCAGGCAAAGGTGGAACATGGTGGTCCAGTCGTCGAGCCGCCGAGTCATCCCGGCTGCGGTCGACAATTCCAAGGTTGGATCAGGGTTCTTCGCCACGGCCGGGAACGGTAGCGCGGCCCCCGGCACCCGCCGTGGCTCAGGCGATGTGGCTCAGGCGAGGCCGATGGCTTTGAGCATCGAGGGTGGCATGCCGTCGTCGCCGAGGCGGAGCATCGCAGCTTTCTCGATGTTGATCGGATCGCGCTCGGCGCGCTCGATCCAACGGTCCCACGGGCCCGGCGGGATCTCACCCCGCACGCAATGGAGGAGGTACTCACGCAGCTCGAGCACTTCGGCTTCAGAGCCGATGGGACCGTGGCCGGGAACGATGGTCTCCGCCAAGTCGCCGACAACGGTCAGTACGTCGGCCCATGCGCGTGGATCACCTTGGAATGCAAGTGGCGTCACTCCGAAGAAGCACAGGTCGCCTGAGAAGAGTACATCGGCGTCGGCGACGAGCACCATGAGGTCCCCGTCGGTGTGGCCGCGTGCCGGGAGGACCTCGATGCGCGGCGTGAGCTGCGCCGATTCATCCACAATGTGAGACACCGGGCGCGTGCCGAGCACCGCCAGCTCGTCGAAGCCCTCGGTGAACGCGGGCATGAACGCCTTGTACGCGTCGACGGGCATGGTCTGATCGAGCAACTCGCTCGTCATGGTCGAGCCGAGCACCATCGCGTTTCGGAACGCGGATGTCCCACCCACGTGGTCGATGTGAGCATGCGTGAGCAGCACGCGCTTGACCGTCTGCTTCAGCGCTCCAACGGCGGCGGCGAACGGCGCCCATTGTGAGCGAACCATCAGGGTGTCGACGATGGTGAGCCCGTCTTCGTCTGCGATGACTCCCGCGTTCGAAACGCCGGACTCGCCGCCGGGCTGGAGCCAGACCCACACTCCGTCGGCGATTTCGTGGAGGGTGAGGGTCGGAGCGTCGATCATGCGGGCACGGTACCGAAGGTCGCGAGTGTTGTCACTCCGCGAACGCCGGTCGCATCACCGCGGGGTCGAGGTATTCATCGATGTGAGCGATGTGCTCGGCGTCGATACGCACGATGAGACACGCCGGCATCGCGAACGATTTCCCCGTGGCCGCAACCGTGCCGTGGAGAACGTGTTGTTGGAGCACGCCGCCGTTGATCTCGATGCGGCGCTGGATCTCGTAACGCCGAGTGGAGGTTTGGCCGATGAGCCACTCGAGGACTCGGAGCGACGACTCGATGTCACGAGCCTTCCCGTCGAAGTTTGCCCAGACGGTGATATCCGGGGAGTAGCAGGATCGGACTCCCGCGACGTCGCCGACCTCAATGGCCGCGATCATTCTCTCCACGAGTTCGATCGGCTTCGTCATACTCAGATCATGGCCGACCGGGCGGCTTGGTTGGCGGGTTGGTTGGCGGGTGAGGCACCTGCCTACCCTTGCGCCATGTCTGAACGCACGAAGAACATGCCCCGCCGGTCCTGCCACGCCACGCCCGGCTCGAACGAGAAGATGCTCGGCAAAGCCCCCGGCCTCGGTGCCGACCAGGTCTTTCTCGACCTCGAGGACTCGGTCTCCCCGCTGGAGAAGGAAGCGGCGCGCGAAAAGATCGTCAACGCGATCAAGAACCAGGATTGGGGCGACACGGTCGTGTGCGTGCGCGTCAACGCTTGGGACACCGAGTGGACCTACCGCGATGTCATCACGATCGTGGAGAACGCGGGTGACCGGCTCGATGAGATCATGCTGCCAAAGGTGCAGAACGCCTCCGATGTCGTGGCGCTCGATCTGCTCCTCACTCAGATCGAGAAGACCATCGGTCGTACCAGTCGGGTGGGTATCGAGGCACAGATCGAAACCGCGCGCGGCCTCATCAACGTCGAGGAGATCTGCGCCGCAAGCGATCGGCTCGAGACCATCATCTTCGGCCCCGCGGATTTCGCGGCGTCCACCGAAATGCCCGTGCTCACTGGTGGGGTACAGATCCCTGAATACCCGGGTGACCATTTCCACTATGTGTTCTCGAAAATTCTCATGGCGGGTCGCGCCAACGGGTTGCAAGTCATCGACGGACCGTTTCTCAAGATCCGCGAGCTCGACGCGCTGCGTGATTACGCAATGCGGACGCGCATCCTCGGCTTCGACGGGAAGTGGTCGTTGCACCCGGACCAGGTCACGGTGATCAACGAGGTGTACACACCCACCCAGGAGCAGTTCGACAAGGCGTTCGACATTCTTGATGCGTACGAGACGGCCACCACCGTGGGGGAGCGTCGAGGTGCGGTGATGTTCGGCGACGAGATGATCGACGAGGCGAGCCGCAAGATGGCGAACAAGTTCGTGAGCCGCGGCTCACGCGCCGGCATGGCCCGCAGCGCCGGCTGATCATTGTGGCCAGGGCGTGTCTGAGGACCCGCGTGGGCAACAACAAGAAACGCCTCTTGCTCGCGTCGGACTGGTCGAGGGTGGGGTCACGTGCGACGGTAGGGACGTTGCTGGGGATCGCGGTCCTCCATGTGGCTTGGGGTCGCGGGTCCTCGTTCCCGTTCGCGACGGTGGACGAGATGACCGACGCGGTGGTCGGTGGTGACGTGGTCCCTTCGCCGACGGCTTGCTATGCCGTCGCCGGGCTGCTGACGGTTGCGGCCGCGGCCACGGCGGGACTGCCGACGCCGCGATCGCGCCTCCGCCGGCTCGCTGTCAAGGGTGTCGCCACCACGCTCGCGGGTCGGGCTGCGCTGGGATTCTCCGGCCGTACCGAAATGGTGTCGCCGGGGAGCGCGTCGCCACGGTTTCTTCGGCTCGACCGGAGCGTCTACTCGCCGCTATGTCTCGCGCTCGCGGCGGGATCGTTGATGTCACTCCACCGGTAGGTTCGGCCCGTAGCCTGAGCCGATGGTGCCGCGCGAAGTTGTGATCGTCGGCGCGGGAGTCATGGGCGCGGCTGCGGCATGGCAGTTGACCAAGCGCGGCGACAAGGTGACCGTTGTCGAGCAGTTTGGCGACGGGCACGAGCGCGGGAGCTCGCACGGCGCATCGCGGATCTTTCGTTTGGGATATTCCGATCCGTTCTGGGTGCATCTGTGCCGTGAAGCACTCGCCGTTTGGCACGAGCTCGAACGCGATGCGGGTGTTGGCCTCGTTGTCCAAACGGGCTCGGTGGACCAAGGTGACGCGGCAGGCGTGGGTGCCGTGGTCGCGGCACTCGATGCCGCGGGAGTACCGATCGAGTGGTTGACGCCACCAGTTGCGGAGGATCGATGGCCGGGAATGCGGTTCGACGGTTCCGTGGTTTTCCAGGCCGGCGGTGGGCGCATTGCGTCTGGTGCGGCACGCATGGCGATGATCGAACAGGCGCAGCGCCACGGTGCCCGGCTGCGGTGGGATGAGCCGGTGCGAGCCATCGAAACCAGCGATGACCGCGTCCGAGTGGTGCTCGACCACGACGTGCTCGACGCAGATGTGGTGGTGGTTGCCGCGGGAGCGTGGGTGGCTCCGCTCCTCCAGGGGTTGGTCGAGTTACCAACCATGCGGATCACTCAGGAGTCGGTCTTTCACTTCACGCCGCGGGACACCCATTCGTGGTGGCCGAGCTTGATCCATCACAACGACGACGCGACGATTTACGGACTGGAGACGCCGGGAGTTGGGGTGAAGCTCGCGGAACATCACACGGGACCAGTGGTGGATCCGGATACCCGTGACGGCATGGTCGATCCCGGAAGTCGCGAACGGATCGTGCAGTTCGTCGAACGATGGATGCCCGGATTGCTGCCGGTCCCGGTTGACGAAGTCACATGCCTGTACACCACAACGCCAACGCAGGATTTTCTCATCGATCGCGTCGGCCCGATTGTGGTGGCCTCGCCGTGTTCGGGTCACGGATTCAAGTTCGCCCCGCTGGTGGGTTCAATGATCGCGGACGTCGTCGGCGGTGGCGATGCTCCCGAGCGGTTCCGACTCAATTCCTAGGTCGTTACGAGCCGAGGGTGTTCTCGGGTGCGGCGTCGTCTTCGAAGTCTTCGACCATTTCTTCGATCGAGTCGGGTTGGCGAATGCCGTCTTTCTGCGACCAAACGACCCACCCGACCACGAGCGCAATCGTGCCGAAGGTGAGGTACTGCTGGTATTGGTTGATGAAATCGGAGATGTCGAGCACCGTGGCACTGAACCGTTCCGCCAGGGATCGCACAGCCCAGTAGCGCACGACGATGCTGGCCAACGCGACGCCGAAGAATCCGAAGGGGTTCATATTCCCGGCCCCCGCGAGCATGGCGGTGATGTTCATCGGGAAGAGGAACGTGATCGGGTATCGCGCCTTGTTGAAGTTTCGCTCGACCCACAGCAGCGGCTTGGCGGCCTTGCCGGATCGTTCCTCCGCCCATCGCAACGCACGGTCGTTGTACCAGCGGCCGAGGAGGTACCACGAGGTGAGCACCATCGAAGCGCGAGCGAGCGGGAGCAGGTAATACGCCGGTGCGCTCACCTTGTGACTCACCACTGCGGCAAGTTCGAGTCGGGGGCTCAAGGCGAGCAGGAGATGCGGGAAGTCCGAGACGAGCGTTGGTGCGAGGGCGTTGCCAATCCAAACCGCGATGGTCAGCGCGACGATCGGTACCGCAAGGACCGCGATGCGCACGCGAGGGTTCGACGGTGGGTGCATTCGGCCAGCCTGACAGCTCGGGCTCGCCGTCCGGGACTGTTCGCCGAAAACGCCTCGGTCGATGATGACAAGCCCCTACCGTGGAATCGATGATGGGGACTGCGGAGGTGCTGATTCGGGGCTTCGAGCCGGCAGATGGGACCGCGGTCATCGCGATCTGGAGCGCGTGTGACCTGACGCGGCCCTGGAACGATCCGGCGCGCGATATAGAACGCAAGCTCGCGGTGGCGGATGAGCTGTTCCTTGTCGGCGTCGTCGGTGATCGGGTGGTTGCGACGGTCATGGCCGGCTACGACGGCCATCGGGGCTGGGTCAACTACTTGGCGGTCGACCCCGCACGTCAGGGCGCAGGCATTGGCCGCGTCCTCATGGCCGAGGTCGAGCTGCGGCTGCGCGCCCTCGGCTGCCCCAAGATCAATCTCCAGGTGCGCATGGCGAACCCGGTGGCCATCGCGTTCTACGAGCGTCTCGGATTCGCGGTCGACGATGCCATCAGCCTCGGCAAACGGTTGGAGTTTGACGAGCGCCATTGAGGAGCCGAGCCGGCCTACTGTCCGATGCGAACGTCGGGCACTCGTTTGGTCTCCACGAGGCATCGCTGTCCACGTTCTTTCGGTCGTTCGGGGACGTGCGGACCGCAGCCGACGTGATGGGGTTATCGGCCGTGGGCTTGGTCCGACCCAGACCCTGAGCGCTTGTCGATTATGTGGCGGTGAGCGCACACGATCCGACAAACGCTCGAGGGGGGAGGGAGCGCTTGTCGATTATGTGGCGGTGAGCGCAGCTAATCCGACAATCGTTCGAGGGGGGAGGATGGGCCGGACGGGAAGGTGACCTGACCGTTAGGCGGTGAGGGCTTGTTCGGTCAATCGGCGAGCGATCACGCGCAGGCACAGGGTCTCGTCGGCACCTTCGAAGATGGAAAGTACACGGGCGTCGACGAAGTACCGCGACACCGGGAACTCTTCGGCGTAGCCCATGCCTCCGTGGAGTTGGAGGGCCTCCCGTGTGACCCACTCGGCTGCACGGCAGACGTAGGCCTTTACCATGCTGGCTTCGAGGGCGCCTTCACCACGGGCCATCTTGCGCGCAACGTCGTAGGAAAACTGGCGTCCCGCGCAGGTCAGCGCGGCCATCTTTGCGAGCTTGACCTTCGAGAGCTGGTAGCCGAAGATCGGCTGGCCGAAGACGTTGCGATCTTGTGCGTACCCGAGTCCCGCTTCGAACGCAGCCTGCATGAGTCCGACTGCGCGCGCCGCCGTTTGGAGCCGACCATTTTCGAAACCTTCCATCTGGAGATAGAAGCCCTTGCCGAGCCCAGCCTCCATCCCGATGAGGTTCTCGGCCGGAACAAACCAATTGTCGAAGACGACCTCATAGGAGTGCATGCCGCGGTAGCCGAGGGTGTCGATGGCCCGGCCTTCCATCTTGCCATCGCGGCCGTCGTCGAACGCGAAGTGATGTCCGGGTGCGGGCGGCTTGTCGACCACGACCACCGAGAGTCCGCGGTGGCCGAGGGTTCGATCAGGGTCGGTGCGGACGAGCACCATGAGCGTGTCGGCGCGACCCGCGAACGTGCACCAGGTCTTGACACCATTGATGAGGTACCCACCGTCGACCGCGGTTGCGGTGGTCTTGACTCCCGCCACGTCGGAGCCGAAATCCGGCTCGGTCACCATGACGCCCACGATCCGTTCGCCGCTGGCGATCTGGGGCAGCCACCCGTGTTTCTGCTCCTCGGTCCCACCCTTGACGATGGCGCGGGTGAGGATCTCCGGACGAGTGATGAGCGCGCCGCCCGCGCCGAGCGAACCCCACGAGAGCTCCTCGGTGGCCACACACATGGCGAGGTAGTCGGACTCGCCTCCGGCCGCGAAGCCGCCGTATTCCTCCGGCACCGAGAGCCCGAATCCGCCGATCTCGGCCATCCCGTTGATGATTTCGTCGGGAATATCGGCGTTGGTGCGATGGATATGTTCGGCGACGGGACGGATCTTGTCGGCCGCGAAGCGGTGGAAGGTGTCGCGCACCATGTCGAAATCGTCATCGAGGTGGGCGGGCCCAGTCCCGTGTCGGGGCAGGTCGTCTGCGAGCGATTCGAGGAACGCGGGATCACGGTGCGCGGCCACGAAATCGTGTGCACTCGAGAGCTGCGCCGGGTCAACGCCCCATTCAGCCTCGCGGCCCACGAGTCGGCCCACGATGTCGGCGAAGACATCCGCGATGTATGCGTAGGCGAGCTTGGCTTCGAGCTCGCCGTGCTGCGCATAGCCGAGCATCACACGGGAACCTGCGACTGCGGCGGCCGCGTGGGCGAGGTCGTATGCAACCACCTGATGCTCGTCGAGTTTGGCGACCGAGATGCGACCGTTGTCGCTCGATGCGGCGGCGAGGTGACGGGCGGCGGTGTCGACCAACGCGGCGGCCGCGTCGACGGCCGCGCCCGCGACAACGTGGGTGTCAGTCATGGCGGAGGAGCCTACCGACGCGTCCGGTGGTTGGACTCAAGCGGAGACCTACGTGGGGGGCGGTGCCGGCGAAGTTGTCGTGCTCGTGGTCGTGGTGCTGGGCGTGGTCGTGCTGGTGCTCGACGGACCGGAGGTCGATGTGGTCCCAGTAGGACCGGTGGTAGTGGTGGTGGTTGCGTTGGTCCCACCGCCAGTCTCACCGCCACCGGTGTCGGTGGTGATCGACCGATGGGTTCCGGCCACTTGGGTTGACCCCCTGGTTTCGCGCACCGTTTTCGCGGCGCCGGGAACGGCTTGATCAGTGAGTCGCCACTCGGAATTCAGCAGGTTGAAGATGACCTGACCGAGATAGTCGGCACCATCCACCGAGAAGTGCACCCCGTCGCCGGCGCGCATCACGTTCACGACGCCGTCGAGCCCCGCGAACTCATATTGGTATTTGCCGCGCTCGTCGTCGAAAAGTTGATGCGCGTCCACGTAGGTCACGCCCGGAATGGTTCGAGCGATCTCCCGCTGAACTTTCGCCACCTCCAACACGCCGGCTTCGAGTTGGCGGCCCTTCGCCACGGGCGGACCGACCCAGAAGACCTCCCGCTGATCCTCCCCGACGAGCTGGTGCATGACGAGCTCGGTTCGTAGCCGGTATTCCTCTTCGAGCGATGCCCTCCAAACGTTCGCGTCATTGGTGCCCATGAGGAAGACCACGACTTCGGGGTCCAGGTCTTCGAGTTCCCGACCGGCGTGCTCGGGCCAGTCGAAGAAGTCCGGGTTCAACAGGCCGCTCGAGACTCGGGAGTCGTACTGCGGCTGGACCACCCCGGTCTTTGCGGTGAGTTCGCCAAGCGACGGCCCGATCGATCCGGCGAGCGAATCTCCGGCGATCCACAGGCGGAGGGGGTCGTCAGGTGTCAGCTCGCGACGAGTGGTGGTCGGCGACAGTGCTTTGGTGGTTGACGATGGCGCACCCGCACGCGGCTGCTTCGAATCGGCCCGATCGGTGGTGGTTGATCCGCCGAGATCGATCACGCCGGCCACGGTCAACCCGGCGGCGGTAGCTCCGAGCACGAGCACGCCGACCGCGAGGAAACCGGACAATCGGCGGTACCGTGATCGACGCCGGGACCGCTCGGCGCGGCGTAGCGAAAGATGGAGAATGTCGGGTTCGGCCATACGGTCGTCAACGTCACCAGGATCGAGTGCGGAGTGATGATCGTACCGGTAGGAATCCTCGGAACCCGGGCAGCGCCGAGCGGTGGATCCATTGGTCGTGTCGGTTAGGCCGATTCCTCCGCAGGATCGGGCACGACCGCGGCGCCGAAGAGCCCAGCCGTGTGGTGGAGCTCATCGCGGTCGAGTTGGGTGCGATAGAGGTCGGAATAGAGCCCGCCCTGGCGCATCAAGGCCTCGTGGGTGCCTTGTTCAACCACTTCACCGTCGTTGAGCACGAGGATGCGATCGGCGTTCACAACCGTGGACAGCCGGTGGGCGATCACGATTGCGGTACGGCCCTCGAGCGCGGCATCGAGCGCCCGTTGAATCGCGAACTCCGACTCGGAGTCGAGGTGCGAGGTCGCCTCATCGAGGATGACGATTGCGGGCTGTTTCAGCAGAACCCGCGCAATCGCGAGGCGTTGCTTCTCGCCACCCGACATCCGGTAGCCGCGCTCTCCCACGATGGTGTCGTAGCCATCGGGCAATGAAACGACGAGATCGTGAATACGCGCGGCGCGACACGCAGCTTCGAGATCGTCGTCGGTGGCTGCGGGCTTTGCGTACCGCAGGTTCTCGCGGATGGTGTCGTGGAATAGGTGCGGGTCCTGCATCACGAAGCCGACCGCATCCCCGAGCGAATCAAGGGTGAGCTCGCGTACATCGTGGCCGTCGATGCGGACCGTGCCCTGTTGAACATCCGCGATGCGCGGGACCAGCATCGCGGTGGTGGTCTTGCCCGCGCCGGACGGACCCACGAGCGCGATCATCTCACCGGGCTCTACGGTGAGACTGACGTCGCGCAGGATCCATTCGCTCGGCTCCGTGTCGAGTTCAGTCACTCCCTCCTCGAGGGAAGGAATCGACGTGTCGGCCGGCGCCGCGTGACGGAACCACACGTGGTCGATCTCGATCCGCCCCGTGGGATTCACGAGGTCATACGCCCCGGGCTTCTCAGCCACGAGGGCTGGGAAGTCCAACACTTCGAAGACCCGTTCGAAGCTCACCAGCGCGGTGAGCACATCGACTCGGGCGTTGGTCAGCTGGGTGAGGGGCTGATAGATCTGCGCGACCAGCAACGTGAGTGCACCCAAGGTGCCGATCGTGATCGCGTTGCTGATCACCAGCCGACCGCCCACGTAGTAGACGATCGCGGTACCAACCGCGGCCACGAAGCCGAGCGCCGCGAACAACACCCGCGAGTACATCGCGGTCTGGACGCCGATATCGCGTACTCGCGCCGCTCGCCTCGCGAACTGCTCGCGTTCCTGATTGTGGTGACCGAAGAGCTTCACCACGAGCGCGCCCGCGACGTTGAATCGTTCGGCGATGGTGTTGCTCATCGATGCGTTCACACCGAAGCCCTCGCGGGTGATCACCTGGAGCTTGCTGCCGATGTGACGCGCCGGGAGGATGAACGCGGGCAGGACGAGCAGCGTCAGGAGAGTGAGCCGCCACTCCAGCCGGAGCATCACGGTGAGGGTGATCACCAGGGTGATGGCGTTGGAAATGACGGTCCCGATGGTGTTGGTGACGGCCTGTTGCGCACCGATCACGTCGTTGTTCAACCGACTAATCAGCGCGCCGGTCTGCACCCGCGTGAAGAACGAGATTGGGAGTCGCTGAACGTGGTCGAACAACTCGACTCGCATGTCGTAAATGAGGCCTTCACCGACTCGTGCGGAATACCAGCGTTGGAACAAACTGAGCGCAGCCGTTGCGAAGGCAACCCCAACTGCGGCGAGCGACAGCCAAAGCACAAGGGTCTCGTTGTCGTTGCGGACCGCGTCGTCGATCAACGCGCGAAACAAGAACGCGGGCACCACGCCCACCATCGCCGCGAGGATCACGGTGACGAGAAACCCGATGAGCGCGCCGCGGTACGGGCGAGTCATCGCGAGCACTCGGAGAATCAGGGCGCGTTCCACTCGTTTTCCGCGAATGGCGTCGTTGTCGCGCCGGAAACCCATCATCGTTTGGTGCATCTGCATAGCGGGGAGAACCTAGGCCCTGGCCCTCATGTTCCCGGACTTGCGGATCAGGTATCTGCTCCACCCGCGTGCGATGCTCGGCGGCATGCCCGAGCCAACGATTGTGGTGGACAACCTTGGAAAACGGTTCGGCGACGTCCTTGCGCTCGACCGCGTCTCATTCGGCGTCGAGGCCGGCACCGTGTTGGGACTGCTGGGACCAAACGGTGCAGGCAAGACGACCGCGGTGCGGATCCTCACCACAATTCTTCCGCTCTCTGACGGACACGCATCCGTCCTGGGTATCGACGTCACGAAGCACCCCGAGTCGGTGCGGCGCCGGATCGGACTCGCCGGCCAATACGCGGCCGTCGACGAGGTTCTGACCGGCCGGGAGAACCTTCGACTGGTGGGCCGGTTGTGTCATCTTCCCAACCGCGAGGCGGATGCGCGTGCGGACGAGCTCCTTGCTCGCTTCGGCCTGAGCGAGGCGGGCGATCGATCGTTGAAGACCTACTCGGGCGGGATGCGCCGACGCCTCGACCTCGCCGCCGCGCTGGTGCATCGTCCACCGGTGCTCTTTCTCGACGAGCCCACGACCGGGCTCGATCCGGGTTCTCGCCTCGACCTCTGGGGAATCATCGGCGAACTTGTGGCCGACGGCACCACCGTGTTGCTCACCACCCAGTACCTGGAGGAGGCCGACCGTCTGGCGGATCAGATCGTCGTGATCGACCACGGTCGCGTGATCGCCGAAGGAACCGCGTCGGAGCTGAAGGGACGGATTGGCACCACCCACGTGGAGGTCGCGGTCCCGTTGGCCGACGTCGCACGAGCTCGCGCGGTCATGGCATCCGTCGGAACGGTGGCGCAACCGGACTCCGCAAACGGCGTGGCGATTCAAGTGGCCGACGGGGGCCGCGCCGTGCTCGCCGTGGTGCGGGCCCTCGACGCCGCAGGGCTAGACGTCGAGTCGATCGAGGTCAGAGAACCCACACTGGACGACGTCTTCCTCGAACTCACCGGCCACACGGCCGAATCCGGATCGATGAGCCAGGTGACGTCATGACCGTTCCGATGGTGGACCCGGATGTGCTCGCACGCGAGTCGCGTCAGCGCGTCGGTGATGTCATCCGCGATGCCCTGACGATGACGTGGCGCAACCTGGTACGGCTCACTCGTAATCCCGAGCTCATCGTCTTTTCCACTGTCCAGCCGATCATCTTCGTGTTGATGTTCGTCTATGTCTTCGGCGGCGCGATCAAGATCCCCGGCGTCCCGTACGTCGACTTCTTGATGGCAGGTGTCTGGGTGCAGTCGGTCACCTTCGGCGCGCTGAACACCGGGGTGGGACTCGCAGAAGATCTCCAAGCCGGTTTGATCGAGCGGTTCCGATCGCTGCCGATGGCGCGCTCGGCAGTGTTGGTGGGTCGTACGACAGCCGACCTCGTGCGCAACGTCTTCGTGGTCATTGTCATGACCGCGGTCGGGTTCATGGTCGGCTTTAACTTTCACACCAGCGCGGCAGCGTTGGTGGGCGCGATGCTCCTCGTGCTGCTGTTCTCGTACGCGTTGTCTTGGCTGTCCGCGCTGCTCGGTCTCTTGGCTCCGAATGCCGAGACTGCCCAGGCCGCGTTCTTTCCGATCGTCGCGGTCCTGGTGTTCGCGTCGGCAGCGTTCGTTCCGGTCTCGACGATGCCGGGTTGGCTCCAAGCCTTTGCCAATCACCAGCCGGTGACCGCCGTCATCAACGCGGTGCGGGCCCTTACCCTCGGGGGTCCGACCGCGGGCAAAGTGGTCTCGGCCTTGGCGTGGATCGCCGCAATCATCGCGGTCTTTGCTCCGCTGTCGATTCGCCGCTACCGCAAGGTCGCGTAGCGCGTCGTACTGTCAGCGGTCATGACGACGACTGATCCAGAAATTCGTGACGAATTGCGCTCCACCGTGCGGCGGTGGGTCGAACGCGAAGTGTTGCCAGTTGCGAGCGATCTCGAGCACGACGACGCGTACCCCGCCGACCTCGTAGGCCAAATGCAGGCGATGGGCCTCTTCGGCATCACCATCCCCGAGGTGTACGGAGGCCTCGGCCTGGATCTGATGGCGTACATCGCGGTGATCGAGGAGCTGGCCGCGGGATGGATGTCGCTGTCGGGTGTGATCAATACGCACACGATCGCAGCCAGCCTGATTCTCCACAGCGGGACCTCCGAGCAGAAGTCGAGATGGCTGCCGGAACTCGCGACGGGTGCACCGCGCGGTTGCCTGTCATTGTCGGAACCGGACGCGGGAAGCGATACCCGGAACATCTCGTGTCGGGCACGGCGTGACGGAGATGAGTACGTCATCAGCGGCACCAAAGCCTGGGTGACGAACGGCGAGCGGGCAGGGATCGTGGCACTGGCGGCGCGCACCGATGAAGGCATCACGTGTTTCATCGTCGAAAAGGATCCTGGACCGACCTCCGGGCGTATCACCGTCTCGAAGAACATCGGCAAGCTGGGGTACAAAGGCATCGAGACCGTCGAAATGGCGTATGACGATCATCGGGTGAATGCCGACTGCGTGCTCGGCGGCAAGGACGGGCTTGGCCACGGGCTCGGGTTCATCCTCTCTGCACTTGAAGTGGGGCGGATCAACATCGCTTCACGTGCGGTTGGGGTTGGGCGCGCGGCTTTCGAGGCCGCGATTCGGTACGCGCAGGAGCGCCACACATTTGGAAAGCCGATCGCTGAGCACCAGGCGATCCAACACAAGCTCGCCGACATGGGCACCAAGCTTCAGGCCGCCCGTCTTCTCACAGAGCACGCCGCGCAGCTGAAGCAGTCCGGCGCGCGGGCCGACGTGGAAGCGGGTATGGCCAAGTTGTTCGCGAGCGAGACTGCCTTCGAGTTAGCTGCCGACGCGATGCGGATCCATGGTGGTGTGGGCTACACCACTGAGTTCCCGATCGAGCGTTACTACCGCGATGCGCCGCTGATGATCATCGGCGAAGGCACCAACGAAATCCAACGCACGGTGATCGCCCGCGGCCTTCTCCAGCGCTACGCGATCTAGTTACGGCACGTAGGCGTGGAGAAAAGCGAGGGTGGCGTAACCCGTCATCGCAGTGGCCGAAAGGACGAGGAGGGTGCGTTCGATCCGTCGGTCTCGAGTGAGGATTGCACCCACGATCACGAGCGGGAACGCGCCGAGGGCGTAACGCTCGAAGGAGTCGAGGTTGCTCGACGTGACTGCACTGGCGATGGTCACGAGCGCGAACCAGCCGTAGCTCGAGGGCAGGCGCTTGAAGCAGATCACGATCAGGATCACCGCGAGGACCATCCACGGCACGTGGAGACCAGTTCCGATGTGGCCGTCGAAGAGTCCGCGAACCGCCCGGCCGACGGAGATGGCCGGATTGGTGAATGAGCCTTTGAGATTGGAGCGGGTTTGGACGCGGAACGGAAGCAGCGCGTCGCCGAACCGGTCGCCGACCCAGAGCAGAAAGAGCGCGGTGCCGCCGAACGGAGCCAAGACCGCCGTGGCGCGAGCAGCGATCTCGCGAGGTCCCGCGGTTCGTAGTGCTCGAACGGCTTCGACGGCGATCGGCACGGCGAGGATGAAACCGCCGGGTCTGCTCGCTCCCGCCAGGACGCCGAGTACCGCGGCCAACAACCAACGGCGATCGCGGATCGCGACGAACGCGCCGATTGCGACTGCGAGGAAGATGCTCTCGGCATATCCGAGCACCAGCACGAACGCTGAGGGGAAGACGGGAAGGAGCCAGGCCGCGCGGTTTGCGGCGGCACTCGAGAACCCTTCGCGCTGGACGAGCGACCAGAGCAACGCCCCGGCGACGAGCGCGGCGACGTTTGCGACGATCACCACGCCGATCCGCGGTCCGAATCCCAACCAGCCAACCCCGCGTCCGAGCAGTGGCGTCAAGGGGAAGAATCGAAGCGCCGCCCGTGGCAATGAGCCGTAGCCGTGTTGCGCGATATCGGCGTAGAACGAGCCATCCCAAGCGAGCAGGCCGTGGCCCGACGTGATGCGCGCGAATGGGTCGTCGACCTGTCCGTGGTCCACCAAGATCCGCGAGAGCCCCAGCGCAATCCCCACGAGCACCCGAGCAGCGATCCACCCAGGAAGCGCCGCGAGCAGCGCGGCTTTTGCATGCGCCCACCGGGGCGTAACCGAGAGGGAAGCAGGTGTCGTCATCGCAGTGGTGTCCCGACCGGATGGGAGCTGCGGACCATAACCCCGCAGCTGGCCCTTGTTGTGTGACGGTCCGCGGCCGGCTGGCTGGCGCTACCTACTCTTCGCGTCCCGACGGAAGGTTCTCAGTTATGCGGCGGCTCCTCGTTCTTGTCTTGGTCACGACCCTTCTCGTGGCGTGCGGAAGCGACGGCGCCGCTTCCGGCACGGCCGCCGGCAAAAAGTACGTCGACGCGTTGATGGTGAGCTATCGCACCGGTGAGGCCAAGAATGCCTTCACCCCGTCACAGGCGCGGTGCCTCTCCGAGCGGGTAGTCGATGCGGTAGGGACCGCCGGCCTCAAGAAGGTTGGCCTCACGCCGAGCGACGTCGATCACGGAAGTTCGTTCAAGGCCATTGGTTCGAAGTTGTCGAAGGGCGACGCCAAGCGGGTGGCGGCGGCGATCATCGATGGTGCCTGCCTCAACCCTGGTGATGCGCTGCTGAAGGCGGGCGTCGGACAAAACGCGGCCTTCGTCAAATTTCCGAAGGCGAAGCTGACCTGCCTCTTCAGAGGCCTCGGCCGCCCGCGGCCCGCCCGTCAGGCCTTTGCCGATTCGCTGCTCGGCCTTCCCCAGGGGGATGCCGAGTTCAAGACGTCGTTTCAAGATGAAAAGACATTCAGAAAGGTCGCGGCGAAATGCCAGGTGGACCCTGCGCTGATCAAGTGATGTCGGTCGATGTCGACCGGACACTTCCGCTCGTGAGCTAGCGCGTCTCGACCCGGCCGTCGGCGTGGCGCGCGAAGCGTTCGGTGTCGCGGCCGTGGACGGGATCGTCGCTCGGCCAGGGCCAGCCACCGAACTGGGTGGATTGGTAGTCGGAGAACGCCTGCTCCAACTCGGCTCGGGTATTCATCACGAACGGCCCGTACCGCTCCACCGGCTCGCCAATCGGGCGGCCCTGCAGCACGAGGAGTTCGACCTCGTCGTCACCCGCGGTGAGCGCGATGTTCTTATCCGCGCGAACCGCGGCCGCAGTGTTGTGCTCGGCGATCGTGCCGTCGATGTCGAGGGTGTCGCCTTCGAAGCAATACAGCGTCCGCGTGGTTTCGGGGCCCACCGCGGCGGGAAGTTCGAAGGTGGCGTGAGCGTCCATGCGGATGAGCCAGATCGCGACGTCGGCCTCTGGGTGCGCTGCCCATGAGTTCGGTGGCGGAGTGGGCAAAGGTTTCGCGTCGGCGGTGTCGATCGCGAGTCCAGGGAATCGCCCGGCAATGATCGCAACCTCGGTGACGCGCCCGTCGTCATCGGTGTGGACAACGCGCGGGATGTCGTCAGCCCAGATCATCGTGAAGTACGGGTCGGTGAGCTTGTCGGACGCCGGCAGGTTCAACCAGATCTGAAACAGCTCGAGTGGGTTCGGTGTGTCCGAGTTGAGCAGCGGGAACATCTCGGAATGCACCACACCGCGGCCGGCGGTGAGCCATTGCACATCACCGCGGCCGAATCGTGCCGCCGCACCCAGCGAATCGGAATGGTCGATGAGTCCACGGCGCACGATGGTGATCGTCTCGAACCCGCGGTGCGGATGCTGGGGGAACCCCGGAACGGTGGCGCCGTGGTACATGTTCCAGCCGTCGATACCGTCGAAGTCCATCCCGAGGTTTCGGCCGGTCAGCGCCGTTGCCGGACCGAGTTCGTCGTTCCCCAACGGGTAGGCGTCGTCGTGGTGGGCGCAGAAGAGAAACGGATCGAGCGTTGGCCACTGCGAGCCGAGGGCGATGGTCTGGCGGACGGTCGGGTTCTCCGCCGGATTCTCGGCGTCGGGCTTAGTCGCGGTCACGGGTTGAGGGTACGCCCATCTCGAGAAATGTTCGGCGTCGACTCCGGACGGGAACCTGGCCTGGATGCGCGCTGAGTGGTTCTTGAACCGTTGCGCTTTGGGCAACGGGTGGGATCGCTCGCGGCCTGCGCGTGGCCGGCTGCGGCCCGCAGGATCGACCTCAGAAACGGCCCGACCTCGGTCGCTTTGACTGGTCGGTCGACCACCAGAAAAGTCCCGGATTATCTGGGTTTTCTGTCGGTTTTGGGTTGACTTCCGTACGCCTGTTCGGTAGTCTGATTTGGACGGGAACCGTGGGTTCTCGACCAGTTTCCGGACATGAAGGCGGGGGGTGCGATATGGGCGATCAGATGGTGATGGAACGTCCGATCGTGGTCCTACGTGCGGGTGTCGACGCGATCGGCACGGTCGATCCTGGTGACCTGTCCGACGTCCAGTTGGCGGGGGAAGTGTTGCGGTTACGCCGCGAGATGGACCGCCTCGATGCCGTCTTCGCCGGTCTGGTATCTGCTGCGCATGCCCGTGGGGTCGGGGCTGGTGATGGTTATCAATCAACTGCGGCGTGGTTGCGGTGGCAGGCCGGGATGCGCACCGCCGATGTTCGTGCGGCGATCGATGCCGGCGCCCTCGCCGAAGTACTCCCCGAAACGGTATTGGCATGGCGGGCCGGCAGGATCACCACCGGTGCGATGCGCGCCATTGCCGCTGCTCGCGTTGATGGGTTCGATACCGAACTCGCCGCGGTTGAACCCGAGTTCTTAGATGCGGCACTCCGGAAAGATATGTGGTCGTTGCAACGCATGACTGCCCTGTTCCGGGCGTGCGCGAAACGCGATGGTGACCTCCCGGCGGACCGTTCCGGGTTACGAGCCGCGATCGTCGGCGACCGATTGGTCCTCGATGGTGAGATCAGTGGCCTCGCGGGAGAGACAATCCAACGAGTCCTCAACGCGTTCACCGACCCGCCATCAGCCGACGATGACCGCAGCCTCGGGCAACGCCGAGCCGATGCCCTGTATCGGATCTGTCGGATCGCCCTCGACGCTGGTGTCGACGCGAACATGGGATCGCTCAA
>JANPBJ010000167.1:0-12464 GCA_031430375.1 Acidimicrobiia bacterium | reverse complement strand
GGACCACCTCATCGAGGGTGACCTCAGGGTCGGCGTGCTGCTCGAGGCGATGCGCCGCAAGGAGCTCGTCGAGCCGACCGGCACGTACTGGGGAGACGACCCCGTACACCGGTTCCACCATGTGCTGATCCGCGACGCGGCCTACCGTCGATTACTCAAGACGTCGCGGGCGGAGTTGCACCGTCAAGTCGGGGAGTGGACCGACGCCAGTGCGGCGACGCTTATCGGCGAGCACGAAGCCGCGATCGCGTTCCACTACGAGCAGGCCCATCGCTACCGGACGGAGCTGGGCTCACTCGACGAGGAGACCGATTCCATCGGCCAGCGCGCGGCCGATCTGCTCGCGGTCGCGTCGAACCGCGCGCTGGATCGAGACGACCTCGCCGCCGCGGGCGCATTGGCGCGTCGGGCGCTGGCCGTATTGCCCGACTCCGAGGCCGAGGCCCGCGCCGAGCTCCTGCTGGTCGCGTGCGAGTGTTCGCTCGCGTCCGGTGACGTCGGCGGCGCCACACCAATCGTCGACGAACTCCGGGCGATTGCGGGACGGAACGAGCAGCTCGCGGCATGGGGCGAGTGCTTCCGCGCCCAGCTTGTCGGCCTCACCGACCCGGAGGGCCTCGTCGATGCCGACGTGCGCGCCACCGCAGCCGCGGCCATCCTGGCCCGCCTCGGTGACGGCGCCGGTGAGGCGAAGGCGCACCAAGTTCGCGCGGGGCTCCTCGCTCGCCTTGGCCGGGTCGGTGAAGCCGAGGCGGTGCTCGACCTCGCGCTCGGCGCGGCTCGTGCGGTCGACGACCGCCGCCGCGTGACCGCCGTGCTCGGCGCCGCGCCGGTCGCCGCACTCTTCGGCCCGAGCCCGGTGGCGCGTGCGGGTGGTCGGTGTCTCGACGTCGTGCGGCTGCTGCGGATCACGACCGCATCGCCCTCGGTCGAGGCGACCTCCATGCGGTGCCAGGCGGTACTCGAAGCGTTGCGCGGTCGGTTCGACGTGTCCCGTGCGATGCTCGCATCGGCCCGGGAGGCGCTGGAGGAGTTGGGCATCACTCACGGCCTGCTCGAGACCGACCTGTTTGCCGGGATGGTCGAGGTGATTGCGGGCGACCCCGCCGCCGCCGTCGCCCCGTTGCGCTCTGCCTACGAGGGTCTCGGCGCGCTCGGGGTCGGTGCCGACGCCGGCCAGGCGGGCGCGCTGCTCGCGCAGGCCCTCCTCGAGCAGGGCCACATCGACGAAGCCGACCTCGCGGCTCGGGAGAGCGAGGCGGTGGCCGGTCAGAACCTGAAGACCGCGATCGCGTGGCGCGTGGCCCGGGCTCGCGTCCCCGCGGCGCGCGGCGACGCCGATGCGGGCGTCGCGCTGGCGGAGGAGGCGGTGCGGATCGCGGCCGCGACCGACCTCGTCCTTGATCACGCCGACGCCTGCGTGGCGCTCGCCGACCTGCGCGCCGCGGCCGGCGATGCTGTGGGAGCCCGCGCGGCACGCGCCGACGCCCTGCGGCTCTACGAGGCCAAGGGCGCGACCGTCCCCGCGGCCCGGTTGTCGGACGCGGCGTCGACGAGTGAGGATCCCGCCCGGGTACCCATGCGCGCACCGGGACCGGTGGCGCCGGGCCCCGACGGCGACACGCGGACCGCGCTCGCGGTGAACGTCGCGACGCGGTTCCTGGAACGGCTCCGGGTGGCGCTCAACGCCGGGGAGTACGAGGCGGCCGGCGGGCTCACGGCGGACGGCTATGTCTTCGAAGACCGGCGGTCCATCGTCGCGGTGCCCGACGTCGAGGCGCTCACGAGTGACACGAGGGGCGCGACCGCGCAGGGCTTCGTCATTCTCGAACCCGAGGTCGTCGCAGTGCGGGGGGAGCGGCTCTGCCTCCGGCGGCTGGTGTACCGCACACCGGAAGGTGACGAGAGCCCCCGCCTCGTCGTGGACGAGCTCGACGCGAATGGGCAGCTGGCCCGGTCGGTGTTCTTGGACGAGGACGACCTGACTGTCGCGCTCGCGGAGCTCGATCGGTCGTACTACTTCGGCGAGGGCGCGCCTTTCCAACGGGTGATCCGCGCAGTGGGCCGGTACGCCGCGGCGATGGACGGTGGCGACATAGGCGAGTTCCGCGAGCGGATGGCTCCCGACTTCGTGGTCGTCGATCACAAGCCGCTCGGCTTCGGTGCGGGTGATCGGGCTTACTTCCTGGAGATGACCAGCGTGAGCCAGACTGACGGCTGGGGCATCAACCGCGTCGTGTACGTCAACGAGCACGCGCTGCTCGCGGTGAATGCACAGACCCCGATCAGCCAGCACGGCAGCCGGTACGAGCGTTCGGGTTGCGTGGTCATGGGCGTCGACGCCTCGGACCGCATCAACCGGATCGAGATGTACGCGGATGACGAATTCGCGGCCGCGCTTGCCCGCCTCGACGAGCTGGGCGCCACGCCACCCGCGGACCCTCGGACCGCCGTGGCGGAGAACGCGACGACGAAGCTCATCGCCCGGACGCTCGACCTGATGAACCGGGGCGAGTGGGAAGCGCTCACGGCGATGAACGTGGCGGCCGACGGTGTCGTGCGGTTCGACCGGCGCCGGACCGTCTCGGCGCCGACGCTGAACGACAGCGAGAGCTTCGGTGCGAACGCCGCGGGCATCTACGAGGTGTTCGGGGTGGTCCACCCCGAGCCGGTGGCCGTGAGGGGCGAGCGGCTCGCACTGATCCGGTTGCACTGTGGCGAACCACCCGCGTTCACGATGGAGATGCTCGTCGTCTACGAGCTCGACGAGGACGGCCGCATCGCCCGGGAGGTCGACTTCGACGACGACGACCTCGTCAACGCGCTGACCGAGCTCGACGCTCGTGACGCGGCCGGCGAGGGCGCCGCGTTCGCCCGACTCGATGAGCTCGGCGCCGAGGTGCCCGCCGACCCGTGGATCGCGAAGGCGGAGAACGTCACGACCAGGCTGCTCGCACGCGTCATCGACCATCTCGTGGGCCGGCGGTTCGACCCGATGCGAGAGCTGCTCGCGGACGATTTTGTCCGCGACGACCGCCGGCACGGTGTCTCGGCTCCCTATGCAAACGGGCCCGACGAGTGGATCGCCCACTCCGCCGCCAATTTCGACGTCGGGTTCGATGCGGTGGATTCCCGGCCGATCGCGGTGCGCGGTGAGCGTCTCGCGCTGTTCCGCATCGCGTGGACCAGCACCGATGGGCGCTTCGTGCCGTTCCTGTCGGTGTTCGAGTCCGACGGCGAGGGCCGGCTCCTCCGCGGCATCCACTTCGACGAGGACGACCTCGACGTGGCACTCGACGAACTCGACGAGCGCCACATCGCAGGTGAGGGCGCTGAGTACGAGTACCTGATCCGACGGATCGGCGACTTCCGGCACGCGCGTGGCGCCCGTGACTGGGACGCAGTCGAGGCCCTGTTCAGCCCTGACTACGTCGGGGTCGATCGGCGGCCTCTGGGCCTCGGAACGGGAACTCGCTCGGGGTACATCGCCTCGTCGAAGGCGATGGTCGATCTCGTGCCCGACGCGACGTTCGTGCCCCGGATGATCGAGGTCGACGGTGACGTCGTGCTCATGCGCACCGCCGGGAGCGGTACGTCGGTCGACGGCAGCCGGTCCGAGTGGGAGCAGTGGGTGGTGTGGCAGTTCGCCGGCGGCCGGGTGGTCCGCGGTGAGGTCTTCTCGTTCGAGGACGAACCCGCCGCCCGGGCGCCGTTCGAGGAGCTCGCGCACGCCGCGCGGCTCACGCCGTACATCGACAATCGGCTCGTCCGGGTCGGTGAGCGCGCCCGGTGGCTCGCTCGCCATTCGGCCGAAACCGTCGCGTTCTACAGCGCCGACTGCGTGCTCGACGATCGCCGGCCGGGGGTGAACGCCGGAACCGTCCGGGGGTCTGAGGCCGTCGCGGCGAGCATTCAATCGGGCATCGACGTCTTCGGCATACTCGACCTTGAGCAGCTGGCTGTCCGGGGTGATCGGCTCACGCTGGTCCTTTGGGCCTTCGTGGCCGAGGGTGGGTTCGAGGCCCCGGGACTCTGCGTCAACGAGCTCGACGACGACGATCTCATCTGTCGAGTGACGTCGTTCGACGAGTCTGATCTCGCCGGTGCGATCGAGCTCCTCGAACAACGGCACGTCGAGCTGCGCGGCGACTCGATCACCCCGCAGGAGCTGACTACCGCGGTCGGCTCGCGCGCGTTCAACGCACGGGACTGGGACGCGATGGCCGGGGTCTTCGGACGGGACCTCCGGTTCGTCACCCACGCCCCGTTCACCACCGAGGGCGGATGGGACGACTACCTCGCGCAGCTCCGCGTGCTCGTCGAGCAGGTGCCCGACGTCGCGGTGGTCTATGCCAAGGTCACGACGCGAGGTAGGTGCGGCCTATCACTCCTGCCGTTCACCGCGACGACGCCCGAGGGGAGCCGCTACTCCTGGTCGATGGTGCAGGTCACCCGCATGGGCGACGACGACCGGATCGCCGAGTTCGAGCTCTTCGACATCGAGCAGTGGGACCACGCGGCCGCCCGCTTCGAGGAGTGGGCCGGCGAGTCGGAGGTACCGACCGGCGCGGAACGGACGACGTCGATCGAGAACACCGCGTCCCGCCTCACTGCAGAAGCAGCGCGCGGGTTCGGCGTGGAGGGCGGCTCAGGGTCGGAGCACCAGGCCGACGACCTGGTGCGGGTCGACCACCGGCCCATGATCGGCGTACCCACGACCACGACCCGAGAAGAATTCGCGGACGCGGCGAGGGCGTTCGCGGACCTGGGGATGACGGATATGACGTTCGACGTCCTCGCGGTGCGTGGGGATCGGTGCTGTCTCGGGCGGCTCACATACTCCGGCGCGGACTTCGACGTGAGGTTCCTGACCGTCGTGGCATGCAACGACCGCAACAAGACGGCGTGGATCGACAACTTCGACGAGGACGCCCTCGACGCCGCGCTCGACACGCTCGACGAACGATTCATCGCCGGCGAGGGCGCTGAGCACCATAACGTGATCCGGTGGTGGCGAGAGTTCGGCGCCGCGTATCGGGATCGGGACTGGGCGGCGGTGGAGGAGATGTATGTCTCCGACGCGGTGTTGGTCGACCATCGGTCGATCGGCCAGGGCTGGACCAACCGCGCCGACTTCCTCACCTCGACGCGAGCGGTCGTCGGATTGGTGCCGGATGTGGCGCACCTCCCGCGTCGCCTGGAGATCCGCGGCCCGGTGACCCTCACCGATGGTGAAGCGTTCGGCACCACCTCCGACGGCAGTCGGTACACGTGGGGCTACCACATGGTCACGCAGTGGGCCGGTGGTCGCATCACCCGCCTCGAGATGTTCGACGCCGAGGAAAGAGTCGCGGCGTGTGGCCGGTTCGACGAGCTGGCGGGCGAGACGGTGAAACCCGACAAGGACAACGACAACGCCGCGGCGCGGTTGATCGTCGACGCGTCTCGACTGCTCTGGACGGATCTCGAGGCGGCGCTCGAGCGATTCAGCCCGGACGCATTCGGGGTTGCCCGGGAATCGGGCCCGTCCTTGGGCCTGACCGCGGAGAACCGTGCGATGTGGCGGGACGTCCTCGGGTCGTTGGCCGCAACCTACGACGCCGTTCGCTACGAACCCCTCGCGGTGCGGGGCGAGCGGCTCGCGCTCCTGCGCCAGAAGTTCGTCAAGGACGGCTACGTCACCCCGGCGCTCCTGCTGGTCGGGACCGACGAGCAGGATCGGATCCTCCGGCTCGAGACGTTCGCTGAGGAAGATCTTCCAACTGCGATCGAGGAACTCGATCGTCGTTCCGTTGATCTGCTCGGCGAGGTGCCCGACGGGCCGATCCCCGGTCCGGGCGCAGAGCTCAACGCGCTGGCCCAGCCGGTCTCCGCGGCGTTCGCAGCTCGGGACTGGGATTGGATCCGCGAGCGGATCGCGCCTGATGCTGCGCTCGAGGATCGGCGCAGCACCGTGAGCTCGCAGCCCGCGGTTGGGCCCGATGCGGTGGTCGACCTGTTCCGTGGCTTCGCCGATGTGGGCTTCGAGACGCTCGAGAACATCCCCATCGCGTCGCGGGGCGATCGTCTCGTCCTGCTCCGACGCGTCTACCGGACGGCGACCGGTTTCGAACTCGAAATGCTCGTCGTGATCGAGACCGACGCCGACGGTCTGCTCACGTCGGTCGTGCTCTTCGACGCCGCCGCGTTGGTGCCGGCGCTCGACGAGTTGGAGTTCCGGTACCTCCGCTCCGGAGCGATCGCGCACCCCGAGCGGCAGGTGCTCATCAATTTCGCCGCGGTCAACCACCGCGTGTGGCGCGAACTCGAGGCAATTCTCGCACCCGGGGTGAAAGTCGCCGACCACCGGCGGCTCGGATTTCCGGATGCCACGGGGAAGCAGCACCTGGTCGGCGCGCTCCAGGCACTGGTGGAGCAGGTTCCGGACGTCGTTGCCATTGTCGAGCGCATCGAGTCGGCCGGCGCGGCGGTGCTCGCTCAGAACCACCAAGTGGGGACGTCGGCGGCGGGCGGCGAGGTCGATTGGGTCTGGTACCTGGTGTTTGGGTTCGACGCCGAGGGACTCATCGCCCGCATGGAGTACTTCGATACCGACGACGAGTCCGCCGCCCGTGCCCGCTTCGACGAATTGGCCGAGGCGAAGGCGGACGAGTGATCAGAAGAGCTGACTCCACCGGACCGGGTCGAGAACGAGCTGCAGCTTGTGCCACGCCACCCGCGTGTCCTCGGTGTCTTGGTGAGGAGCACGGAACTCGGCGGTGAAGAGTGAGATCTCGCACAGATCCCACCAGAGTCGGTAGAGCCGCAGCGCGTCGTCGTCGAGCTCCGCTCCGGTTCGTTCGGTGTAGTCCGCGGCGGTCCGGGCGTCCTCGTCGATCAGCATCCACAGGTCGCGCTCCGGGGGCGCCAGCAGCGCGGTGTCCCAGTCGATCAGAGCGACACCATCCGCGGTGTTGATCGTGTTGCCGCGATGAGGCTCGCCGTGCGTGAGCACCATCCGTTCCGGTCGCGTGGACACATGGGCGACGAGCCGGTCGTACTCGGCGAGCACTCGCAGTATCGCGTTACGGTTGTCGTGGAGCAACGCGTGGGTGGGCGCAGCATACGGCCCCGGACCCCACGGGGAGTCTTCACCTGCGAGCGCCTCGGCGAGTTCCTCACGGCGGGGGACGGTGAAGTCGTCTCGGATCGCCATCGCCGCCCGCGCGGGGGGCATGGTGTGGACCGCGACGATCCGGTCGAGGACCGCGAGTCGATCGGCACGTGTGGGGTACGGGCCCCACGGATGCGACTCGCCGTCGACGTGCTCGTAGAGCGCGGCAACGTAGCGGTCGTTGATTGAATGCAGGATCTCACCGGAACGGGTCGGCGTCGGTGCAATGACGAAGTCGAGTCCACTGTTCCGAAGCATTCGGGCGACGCTCAACGCGGCCACCAGTCGCGCCTGAGCGTTGGCGCGAGTGTCGAGTTCATCTCGTCGTCGCGTATCGAGATCGTCGACGCTGACGAACCAGCGCTCCTGATCTCCGTCCGCTCGCCAGTGATGACTCCCGAAGCCAACCGGCGCCCACTCGACGTTGCTGGCGTGCACGCCCCAACCATCGGTGAGGCATTGCACGATGTCGGCGTCGTTGAGGTTGTCGGGCCGCGTGAACATTCCGCCACGGTACCGGCGCGCCACCGCCGGACCGCCGGGCGTTATGACAGGATGCGGTCGTGCAGGTGCCCGAGACCAAGTACGCACGGACCGCCGACGGGCTCCGGCTCGCCTACCAGCAGTGGGGTGAAGGACCGCCGCTGCTGATGGTGCCGGCGCTGCTCTCCAACGTCGAGGTCGCCTGGGAGCATGAGCTGTACCGGCGGGTGCTCGAGTACGTCGGCCGGCACATGACCTGCGTGCAGTTCGACAAGCGGGGCATCGGCCTCTCCGACCGGCCCGACGAGCTGCCGACGCTGGAGCAGCGCATCGGCGACATCGTGGCGGTGATGGACGCCGTCGGATGGGACCGGGCCCACCTGCTCGGTATGTCCGAGGGCGGCATCATGACCCAGCTCTTCGCGGCGGAGTATCCCGAGCGCGTCGACCACCTGCTGCTCATAGGTACGGGTGTCTCACCGCGCTACTGGCCGCGCATCGGTGGCTTCGTGCACCCGGGCGACGCTCCGGTCCTGCCGCTCGAAGCGTTGCTCGCGAACTTCGATCGATTGGCCGAAGGTTGGCCCGAGAACGCCGACTTCTTCGTCGGTTGGTTCATGCCGAGCCAGGCCGCGAACGAGTCGTACGTCCGCTGGGTCGGCCGCCTCCAGCGGCTCTCAGCTGGTCCCAAAGATTTCGCGCACCAGGTGCAGAGCGTGATGACGCTCGATGCAGGCGACGCGCCCGAACGCATCACCGCGCCGACTCTTGTCATGCACGTGACCGGTGACCGTGTGCTGCCCGTTGCCGGCGGTCGCCTGCTCGCCGAACTCATTCCCGGTGCGCGCTATCACGAGATCCCCGGTGACGACCATTTCCAGTGGATCCAGTCGAACTGGCGCGAGATCATCGATGTCAGCGTCGAGTTCCTCACCGGGTCGATCCCCACACCGACCACGACGCGCCGGTTCGCGACGGTGCTCTTCACCGACATCGTGGGTTCGACCCGACGTTCGGCGGCCCTCGGCGACAGTGCCTGGCGCGCGGTGCTCGACCAGCACGATCGGACGGCCCGCAAGATCGTCGACGAGCACAACGGTCGGGTCGTGAAGAGCACGGGCGACGGCCTACTCGTGGTGTTCGATGTGCCCTCACAGGGTGTCGACTGCGGCCTCGACCTGTGCCGTGCGCTCGCCGCCATCGACGTGCCGATCCGCGCCGGCGTGCACGCGGGCGAGATCGAGGTCCACGACGACGGTGACATCTCGGGGATCGCGGTGAACCTCGCGGCCCGGGTCGAGCAGGCGGCCGCCGACGGTGAACTGTGGGTCTCGTCGACCGTGCGCGACATGATGCTCGGCGGTGCCGCGGGCTTCGACGAGCGCGGCGAGCACGCGCTGAAGGGTATCGACGGCAGTTGGAAGCTCTTCGCCGTCCGTTGATCGAGCGGTCCTGATGCACCACGCCGAGTTCAACGACCCGCGCCTCGTCGAGGTGTACGACGCGGAGTGTCCGTGGTCGCGAGACGACGACTTCTTCGTCGCGGTGGCCAACGAGACGCCCGGGTCAGGCGTCCTCGACCTCGGGTGCGGAACGGGCCGGCTTGCGTTGGGTCTCAGTACGCACGGCCACTCGGTCACTGGTGTTGATCCGGCGCGAGCGTCACTCGCCGCAGCCCGCGCCAAGCCCGGCGCGGCGCGCGTCACGTGGGTCGAAGGCACGTCGACAGTCCTCGGTGCGAATGAGTTCGACCTCGCGGTCATGACCAGTCACGTCGCGCAGTTCTTCGTCACCGACGATGAATGGACGCGCACGCTTACCGACGTGAACCGCGCGCTCGTCCCCGGCGGCCGCCTCGCCTTCGACACGCGCGACCCGGACGCGCGCGCGTGGGAACGATGGTCCACCGACCGTCGTCGGAGTGTCGCGTTGCCCGATGGTCGTGTGGTGCAGGAGTGGACCGAGGTGACCGCGGTGGAGCACGACACGGTGAGTTTCGCGAGTCACCACGAGTTTCCCGATCACGGCGAGCTCGTCAGCACGGCCACGCTCCGGTTCCGATCATCCCTAGATCCGCAACGTCGAGCGGGGAGCACCCCTCCGCCCGCCAGACCTGACCCGGCCGGATGGTCGCAGGCGGGTTCTACACTTGGGGACATGTCTGTGACCGTCGAACTTGAGGCTGGGTTGCTCGCCCGCCTCGAAGCTGAAGCCGCTCGCCGCGGTGTCACGATCGACACCGTGATCGCGGAGTTCGCCGCGCAGCTCCCGGCCGACACCGACGACGCACTCGCAGCGTTTATCGGATGTGGCGCGTCGGGTCGCACCGAACCGTTCGACGTTCACCGCGAACGCCGAGAACTCGCCGCGAAGAAGTACGCCGAAGGCATCTGAGTCCACGGTGCTACTCGTCGACACCGGAATCTTCGTCGCGGCCGCGGACCGAGACGAGCCTCACCACATTGCCTCGGCCGACGTTCTGCGCGGCCGTGACCTTGGGGTCGCCGCACCGGTGATCCCAGAGACGGCATGGATGATTGAGACGAGATTGGGTCCCGACGCGGAGGTGCGGTTCCTGGCCCTCGTGACCAGCGATCGGTTCCAGATCCAAGATCTCCGGCCCGTCGACTACCACCGTTCGATTGAACTGATCCGCCAGTATGCAGACCTCGGTCTTGGGTTCGTGGACGCGTCGATCATCGCGATCGCGGAGCGGCTGAATCTCACCGAAATAGCGACCCACAATCACCGGGACTTCGCGGTTGTGCGTCCCGCTCACTGCGACACGTTCGAACTCATCCCGTAACGGTTCGAGCCGTCGGCGCGGCGTGGAAGACTCCCTGCCGTGCCTGATCTCGCCAACGCTCGATGCCAGGATCCGGACCCGGTCGGAAGAAAGACTTGATTCGCGGCGCCGAAGCGACGATACTTCTCTCCTCATGAACCGGACCGCCGAACTCCTCGTAGTAGTTACTTAGGCGTACGGCTTTCTCGCGTCCGTACGCCTGCCCCTCGCACATGCGGGGGGTTTTTCGCGTCCGGACCCGAAATCGATCCGGACCTTTCCCCTGGAGCACCCATGAAACTCACCGGAGCCCAAGCGCTCATCCGCAGCCTCGAGATGGAAGGCACCGAAGTGATGTTCGGGCTACCCGGCGGCGCGATCCTGCCGGTGTACGACCCGCTGATCGACTCGTCGATCCGTCACATCCTCGTGCGCCACGAACAGGGCGCGGGCCACATGGCCGAGGGGTACGCCCACGCGACCGGACGCCCCGGTGTGGCGATGGTGACGAGCGGTCCGGCGGCCACCAACATCGTGACCCCGCTTGCCGATGCCTACATGGACTCGATTCCGATCGTCGTCATTACCGGCCAGGTGCCCTACGCGGTCATCGGGACCGATGCGTTCCAAGAGTGCGACACCGTGGGCATCACCATGCCCATCACCAAGCACAACATGTTGATCAACGACGCCCAAGACATCCCGCGCATCGTGCGCGAGGCATTCAACGTGGCCACCACCGGCCGTCCGGGTCCCGTGCTCGTGGATATCCCCAAGGACATCGCGAACCAGACGATGGACTGGGAGTGGCCCGAGGGTGTGGACCTGCCCGGCTACAAGCCGAACCTCAAGGGTCACCCGAAGCAGATCAAGGACGCGGCCAAGCTCATCGGCGAGGCGCACCGACCGGTCATCTACGCCGGTGGAGGAATCCTCAAGGCCCGCGCGGCCGAAGCCTTGCGAGAACTCGCGGAGGCCACCGGAATCCCGGTGGTCACCACCCTGATGGCGCGCGGCGCGTTTCCGGACAGCCACGAACTCGCACTGGGCATGCCGGGCATGCACGGCAACTACACCGCGATCACCGCGATGCAGAAGGCCGACCTGCTGATCGCGCTCGGCGCGCGTTTCGACGACCGTGTCACCGGCCGGGTCGATGCCTTTGCGCCCGATGCGAAGATCATTCACGTGGATGTGGACCCGGCCGAGCTCGGCAAGGTCCGCCGGCCCGACGTGCCGATCGTGGGGGATTGCCGCAACGTGATCGAGCGCATCACCGTCGCGGTCAAGGCCGATCAAGCCAAGCGCGAATGGCCCGACCTCTCGAGCTGGCGCGCCACCGTGAAGGGCTGGCAAGTGGAGCACCCGCTCTCCTATGACCAGCCCGAAGGTGGCCCGCTCAAGCCGCAATACGTGATCGAACAACTGCGCGCGAACACGCCCGTCGACACGATCCTGGCGTCCGGTGTGGGTCAACACCAGATGTGGGCGAGTCAGCACTGGAGCTTCGAGCAGCCGTACTCGTGGGTGAACTCCGGCGGCCTCGGCACTATGGGCTTTGCCGTGCCGGCCGCGATCGGTGCCAAGGTCGGGTGCCCCGAGAAGATGGTCTGGGCCGTCGACGGTGATGGCTGCTTCCAGATGACGGCACAGGAGATGGTCACCGCAAGTGCCGAGAAGATCCCGGTGAAGATCGCGATCTTGAACAACGCGTATCTCGGCATGGTGCGCCAATGGCAGGAGCTCTTCTACGAGGAGCGTTATAGCGAGGTGTACCTCTCGCCGGATCTGCCCGACTACGTGAAGTGGGCCGAGGCGATGGGCTGTGTGGCGTTTCGCGTCGACACCCCCGAGGATGTGGTGCCCACGATCGAGAAGGCCAACGAGGTGGATGATCGCCCTGTGGTCATCGACTTCCGGACCGACTACCGCGAGAAGGTGTATCCGATGGTCCCATCGGGTGCGAGCAATAGCGACGTGATCCTCGGCCCCGAGGCCGACAAGCGTGGAGGACGCTGAGATGACCATCAACCACCACATCTT
>JANPBJ010000166.1:0-6006 GCA_031430375.1 Acidimicrobiia bacterium | reverse complement strand
CGGGTTTGCCCGCATCCGACACACCGGGTCCGTTCTCCAGTCCCCGACCTCGCTCTCAGCCTCGGTCAGTTCAAAGACCGTCACCGGGTCACGGACGTTTCGCAACGAACGCTGACCGCGCTCGACAACGAGGGCGATCCCATCCGCGCGAACCCGCTCTGCGATCGACCGGGTCACGAGGACTTGGCCGGGATCGGCAATCGACGCGAGCCGAGACGCGACGTTCACCGTCGCGCCGAAAAGGTCACCACCACGATCGACCACCGGACCTTCGTGCGCACCGACGCGGAGAAGTGGAAAGTCTGGAGTCGCGTGCGTCTCTCGCGCGAGTTCCAAGACCGAGCGCACCACATCGCCGGCGTCCGGGCCGGCAAGCATGACCGCATCACCGATCAACTTCACGACCCGCGCCGGCCACACCACGGCGCTCCGCGCCATCTGTTCGAACGTCTCGACGATCCCGACTGCGTCGTGATCGCCATGCGTCTCAGTCAACGCCGTGAACCCGGCCAGGTCCGCGAAGGCAACGGTCGCGATCGACTCGCTCATGTTGGTCGCTACTTCCCGTGGACGATCGCGCCGGCAATGCCGAGCACGCCGGCCATCGGCCAGCCGAGCAGGAGATCCTGCAGCGTCGGCGCCATCAGTTGAAACACACCCCAGTGTTCGAGGAGATGAGTCACCGCGATCAAAACCGCGAGTGCGAACAGGACGTACGCAGCGATGTGCCGACGGCGTTGCCGCGTATAGTCGTGACGAATTGCCGCCGCGGCCTGCTGGCGCTGGGTCTCCCCCGCGACCGTCTCTCGGGCAGATCGGCGGCGGTCGACCCGCTGGCGTTCTTGGCGTAGTTGTCTCTGTCGCGCCGAACTCATGTCCTGCGCTCCAATTGTGGGTCCGTTTCATACGCCCGAGTCATCGCGCCGGGTTCTCTGCTGGAACGGCGCACCCGCCGGCGGCAAGCCGTGCTCGGCGGCGCAACGACCAGACCAGCAGCCCGATCGCGGCTGTGCCGAGCACCGGTTGGAGCGGGGCGAAGACCTCGAGCGCGCCCGCGGTTCCGATTAACGCCACCACCACCTTGTTGCACACGGGACATCCGACCGCAAGGAGTGTTGCCGTACCACCAACGATGCCACTTGCTTCCGCGCGTGGGGAGCGGCCGAATGCCAGGACAAGACCGACAAGTACCGAGCCGACAATCCAGAACACGTAGTCCTGCGGACGAGTCGGTGTCATACGACGGAAGAGGTCGTTCGGCACAAGGCGCGCCGGAAGCGCGATCGCGGTCGCGGTCACGAGTGTCCAGACCGCAGCGCGCGTCCAGAAACCTCGCGTCTGAGTGCGGAGCACCGCGATGATGCTCACGGAATCAAGGGCTTCGCTCACTGTCTGACAGCATAGGGAGTCCGGAGACGATACGACTACAAGAAGTAGTAGACGACGGCTCGAGCGCGGCCGACACCCGAGGCCGTTGCCGATGATACCCCCCGGGGTAGCATCGACGATGCTTGAGCACCTTGCTCCAACCGATGCTGCGAATCTGGACACCGACCGCCGGCCGGTACGGTCATTGGTTCCACGGATGTCCCTCCGAAGGTGAACTGAGCCAGCAACACTATCAACTACAATGCGTAGTTGATGCCGATGATGATGCTCTTCGTGGCGATCGGTGTCTTCCGAGCGAGCAGCCAGTCAACTTCTCCGGTCATTCATGTCGCGGTTGATCCTTGAGATGCGACGGAGCCCCGAACCCGGACTCTGGACCGGGTCGACCGTGTTGCCCGTAGCACTCCCCGCCGGGATCGGTCCCGCGTCGTACCTCTGAGCCTCCAGCCCTCACAGAGCGACCAGCCGATGGTTCATGCCCAGACGAAGGCGAGCGCAGACCCTGAACGGTTCGCCCCGTCTGACCAAAAGTTCTCGCGCTCGCTCAGTACTGGTTACGGCCCGATGCCTGTTCCACGACAGTCTGTCGTAGCATCTGCGTGTGCCACCGACGAGCGAAATCCCCGCCTCGAGCGGTAGGAGCGGCACCGCAGCCGTGATCACCTTTGGCGTCTTGGTCCTCGTCATCGCCGCGTACTTTGCACTCGGCATGCCGGGAATGGATCACAGTTCTACGGCGACGCGTCCCCAGGGTTCCGCAATGCGGGACATGCACGGCATGCCTTCGAACAACAGCAGACCCAGCCTCCTCGCGCCAGATGCCTTCGCCGCTCGCATTCGTGCCGGCGCCTTCGTCGTCAACGTCCACGTTCCGTACAGCGGCGAAATCAGAGGTACCAGCGCCTTCATCCCGTTCGATCGCATCACTGGCGACGCCGAACTTCCCGCGAACAAGTCTGCGAACATTCTGCTGTACTGCCGTTCGGGACGAATGTCGGCGATTGCCGCCTCGACGCTCGTCAAGGCCGGCTACACCCGCGTCACGGAACTTGCTGGGGGTCTCGACGCGTGGACCGCTGCCGGCCAACCTGCGGTCGTTCGCAACCGAGCCGCTCCGCTCGGAGGGCCCTAAATGGTTTTCGCCACCAACTGCGCTTGGGCGATGCCCAACCCTGTCGTCTCGTGCTGCGCTCGGGCTTCTCGTAGCGTTGGTGATAGTGATCGCCGCCAGTTTCATTGCGACGCACGCACCGGCCTTCCGCGGTACGGCGAGCGGTGCCATGGCCGCATCGATGCATCCGTCACCACAACGATCCGGCTCCAGTCCTTCGCACGGCACGACGGCACCAGAAGGTTCGATGTCGTTCCACGTGGTCAGCCTTTGCGCCGCGCTAGTAGGGACGTTCGTCATGGCGCTCCGCATCGTTCGACGTGGGCACGCCGTGGCCTCGACGCCACCTTCGAGACCACATTCCGTGCCGTCGAGAGACCTGACTCGCGCGTCGGTTTCCTCGCTCCTCTGTATTCAGCGTTGTTGATTGGGTCGCATCCGATCAGCGACCGATATACATCTCTTGAAGGAGCATGACTATGGAAACGAACGAAAACGTTCGAGGCGCGTCGTTCACGCGCCGCAAGTTTCTCACTCTGGCTGGTGCTGGCATCGGTGCCGGGATCCTGACTGGGTGCGGGACTAACACTGCGACGAAGACGGCCCTGATTCGACCGACCGACGCGGTGATCGCCCGTCTTGAGGCGCGCCGCCGACGGGCCGGTGCCCCGGTACGCGATATCACCCTGACTGCGGCGGCTACCACCGTCGACCTCGCCGGCCGCCCGGTCGAGACCTGGGCCTTCAACAACCAAGTCCCCGGTCCCATCGTTCGGGCGAACGTGGGCGATGTGCTCCGGGTCGCGTTCCGCAACGAGCTTCCCGAACAGACCTCGATTCACTGGCATGGCATCGCGTTGCGCAGCGATATGGACGGGGTCGCGGGCCTCACCCAACGTCACGTCGCGTCGGGCGGAGAGTTCATGTATGAGTTCACGCTGCCCGATCCCGGAACCTATTGGTTCCATCCGCACATCGGGACGCAACTGGACCGTGGCCTCTATGCGCCTCTCATCGTCGACGAGCCAGGCGACGCTGGCCGGTACGACGACGAATGGATTGTCGTGCTCGACGACTGGACCGACGGCGTCGGACCTTCCCCGGACACGATCCTTCAGAACCTGACCTCGCGTCGCTCGAAGGCGGCGCACTCGACCAACAGTATGGGCGGTACAGACTCGGGCGCCACGATGGACATGTCGGCCGGCACCAGCAAGCTGCTCGGCGGCGACGCCGGCGATGTGCGCTACCCGATGTATCTCGTCAACGGTCGGCCGGCTGCAGATCCCCAATCCTTCGCGTCCACACCGGGCCGCCGGATTCGGCTGCGGCTGATCAACGCGGCATCGGATACCGCGTTTCGCGTCGCTCTCGGCGGTCACGTGATGCGAGTGACACACACCGACGGGTTTCCTGTGGAGGCGGTCGAAGCCGACGCCGTGCTGATCGGTATGGGTGAGCGAATCGATGCGCTCGTCACCCTTGGCGACGGTGCGTTTCCGCTCGTGGCCCTGGCCGAAGGCAAGCGGGCGCAGGCGTTTGCAATCGTGCGTACCGGGACGGGAGACGCCGGAGGTCCGTCGGTCCGTCCCGTCGAACTGGACCGCCGGGTGCTGATGGCAACTGAGCTCAACGCACTCCCCAGCGTCGCGCTCGACCGTCGGGCGCCAGACCGGACCCTCCGGGCAATCCTCGGCGGCGACATGATGCGGTACCGCTGGACCATCAACGGACGCGTCGCCGCGGATGCCAAACCCCTCGACGTGCGCACGGGCGAACGCGTGCGACTCGAGTTCGTGAACCAATCGGCGATGTTCCATCCGATGCACCTACACGGTCACACGTTCGGGTTGACCCGGTCGGCCGGCGTCGGGGCCCGGAAGGACACGGTCATGGTGCTACCCGGAGAGCGCCGGGCAATCGACTTCGACGCCGACAACCCAGGACAGTGGGCATTGCATTGCCACAACACCTATCACGCCGAGGCCGGAATGATCACGACGCTCTCCTATAGGCGCTGAGCTCGCATGGCGGGGCGGGGGTCGCATCCTCCCCCGAAGGTGGCTGTCGCCCCGCCGTGCGGTACGCAGTTGAACTCTGCATTTGACGACAGAGCCACGTTCACGCGGGTGCGATGCGACACGGCCTACCGTTGAAGACTGGCATGCCGGTGAACGCGTCGGCATCGGTCGTGGCGTGCAGACGATTGACGTTGGCGCCGGGCCGACGGCGAGCGTGCAGCTGGCCACTCGGATAGGTGTGACCCCAGAACTGCGGAACTGCGACCGTGTCCGTCCGGATGCGGTCCGTCAGGCGCGCCGGAATCGTGATGACCCCGGCCGCAGTGCTGAGTTCGACCCGTTGCCCATCGACGATTCCGAGCACCTGGGCGGTGTCGGGGTGGATATGCGCGTGGGGCTCGTCGAGCCGGTCGGTCAGGCTGGGCATGTTATGGGTCCAGCTGTTGAAACTTCGGAGTCGCCGGAACCCGGAGATCAACAGCAGGGGGAAGTCCTCGCTCAGCGTGACCGGCGACGGGAGGGCCGCAGGGAGCGCCGAAACAAAATCCTCGGGTGCGAGATGGATCCGCCGATCGTCCGTGCGGATCGCGTGCTCGGAGCAACGACAGGTTCGCGCTTTCGGGTCGCCTTCAGGAGCCCTGGTGGACAGCGAGCGCGACGGGTTGATGAAATCCGTTGTCGACCGGAAACTGCCAGTCGACAGCGTGGAATCCTGCGGCCCGGAATGCTCGGGAGACATCTTCGCGACGCCAAGCGCGATAGGTAGCTCCGCCAAATGATGTCGTGTGCCACGTGCCATCGCGCTGCCGAAGCAGGAACTGCTCGACCTGGTAGCAGTCATCGCTGATCCAATCCCAGGTTTGGAAAGCGATTCGCAGCCCGTCTGTGCCATGCCACACCTTCGGTTGCGTCGTGGTTGGTCGGGAGTTCCCGGTAAGGAGACGGTCGTAATCGCGCATGCTCAGCACTGCCACGCCTCCGGCCCGCAAGCGATCGCGCATCCCGCGCGCGGCAACGACCAGATCCCAGTCTGTCAGCAAGTGAGGAAGCGAGTTGTCGATCGACAGCACGGCGTCGAAGGTTCCGTCGCCTTCGCCGAGATCGCGCATGTCGCACACTTCGAACGTTGCGGCGACGCCGTGACCGATGGCATTGCGGCGAGCCTCACGGATCGCGGCTCGACTCACGTCGCTGCCCACGACATCATGTCCGAGCGCAGCGAGACCGATCACCTGGGTGCCGATGCCGCATGTGCAGTCGAGGATAGAAACCTGCTCGAGTCCGAGCACCCCACTGATGATGCGATGCAACACGTTCGCCTGCCGTCCAACTGCCCCCTGCCAATCGGGCACGTGTTCGGCATACTGCGCCGCGAAGTCTTCGTAGTAGCCGACGGTGGCATCGTGAATGGGATCGGCGATTCGTAACGTATCGGTCACCAGCGCTCCTGCATCGTCGGAAGGCGCCGGCATCGACTCAGCACTG
>JANPBJ010000165.1:0-16838 GCA_031430375.1 Acidimicrobiia bacterium | reverse complement strand
CGACGCCACGGTCTTCGCCCCGAACTACGGGTCACCCTTCGTCCAAGACCTGGACCAGGGCCGGCGGTACGCAACCCTTGCCGACTTCGAAAACTTCGTGAAGCTCGCGTACCTCTCCCCCAACTTGCACCACTCGGGTGGAACCGTGTGCGAACCCGTCGACGTCCCCGTGAGCAAGCGACACCTCGACATGGTCTACGCCCACCTGCGCTATAGCGACAAGGCGTTCATGGGTTCCGTCACCGCTGGCACCCGAGCCGAAGACAGCTTCGAACTCGCACGGATCGGGTTCGGCGGTGACCTCCAGGACCGCACGGTCATGACGAGCCTCATCAACGCGTCCTCGCCGTTGGTGTGGGACGCGTCGATGCTCGAAGCCGCGCGCGTCTACGCCGAGCACAACCAGGCCACCATCATCACGCCATTCATTCTCGCGGGAGCAATGGCCCCGACCACCTCCGCCGCCGTCGCCGCGCAGACGCTTGCCGAAGCACTCGCAGGTATGGCGTTCGTACAACTCGTACGGCCCGGCGCACCGGTGATCTTCGGTTCGTTCGCAAGCTCGATGTCCATGCAGACCGGCGCACCCACGTTCGGAACTCCCGAGCCCGCGATCGTCCTCTACACCTGCGCGGCGCTGGCACGCCGACTCGGCGTGCCGTTTCGTTCCGGCGGCGCGCTCACGGCTTCGAAGGTCCCCGACGCCCAAGCTGCATACGAGTCGGCATCCACCCTGATCCCCACGATCATGGCCGGGGTGAACTTCGTGCTCCACGCGGCCGGGTGGCTCGAAGGTGGACTCGCTGTCGGGTACGAGAAGTTCGTCATCGATGAGGACCAGCTCGGGATGATGGCGACCTTCGCCCGCGGACTTGATCTCTCCGAAAACGGCCAGGCAATGGACGCGTTTCGTGAGCAGGAACCCGGCGTGCACTTCCTTGGGACCGCACACACCCTCGCGAACTTCGAGACCGCGTTCTACCGCTCCGAGGTGGCCGACAACGGCAGCTTCGAGCAATGGAGCGAAGAGGGCTCGCTCGATGCCGCGCAGCGCGCCAACGCGATCTGGAAACGCCGGCTCGCGAGCTACGAACCGCCACCGATCGATGATGCCATCGACGAAGAGTTGCGGGCCTTCATTACCAAGCGCAAAGCGGTGCTCCCCGATGCGTTCGAGTAGTCGGCCCAACTAGAGCAGGAACGGATTCTCGATCCTGACACCTTCAACGACTTGGCCGTGATTGAGATCCTCGGTCAGGACGACGTCGGATCCAGTTCGCTTTGCCGCGACGATGATCAGCGCGTCCCAGAACGAAAGGTCAGCCCGCCGCGACACATCAATCGCCTCGACGACGTCGGAGGCCGACGGTGAGTACGGCGACCATTCCGCGAGCGACTCGACAATGCCCCGCACGTCGATCACCTCGGAGCGGTCCTTCCATTTTCGAGTGACCGTGACGTAGAACTCCTGGAGTACCTGGACACTCAAAACACCCGAGCGTTGCTCCCAGAGTTCCGCGAGTACGGCACGGGCACGGGCCTGCTTGGCGGGCTCGGCATCATCGTGCGCGTAGACCAAGACATTCGAGTCGACGAACGACCTCATGAGCGACTTTCCCGCAGTGCATCTCGATCATGGAGTTCGTCGCGGGTGAAGCGCCGGCCCTCGCTTGACCCGCGCACCGATCCCAGCAGTTCGAGGTAGCGGCGGTGCGCTCGGTCGTAGCTCGAGTCCCGGGCCACGAGTTCCTTGATCTGCTCCGCGACCAGCCGGCTCACCGACGTGTCCCGCTCGGCCGCGATCACCTTCGCCTTGCGGATCAGGTCGTCGTCAAGCTGGAGCGTGAGATTCCGCTTCGTCATCCACCCACCATACCACAGTCCCTGTGGTACACGGGATCACGTGGGATTACGATCCAGAAGCGCGCTGTGAACACGGCCGCGCCGGTTTGGACGACGACCGACTCGGCTTCGCGCCGCTCGGTGCCCCGTGATAGGCAAGCGATTGTGAGCGAACTTCCCACCCAAGCCAAGGTCGTCGTTATCGGAGCCGGCATCGTCGGTAACTGCCTGGTCGGACATCTGTCCCGCCTCGGCTGGACCGACATGGTCCTGATCGACAAGGGGCCACTTCCCAACCCCGGTGGCAGCACCGGCCACGCATCGAACTTCATCTTTCCCGTCGATCACAACAAGGAGATGGCGCTCCTCACGCTCGCTAGCCAGGCGCAGTACGAGGCAATGGGCGTGAACAGCACGTGCGGCGGGATCGAGGTGGCGCGCAACCCCGAACGTCTCGAAGAGTTCAAGCGGCGCATGACCTCCGCGAAGGCATGGGGGATCGACGCGGAACTTCTCACGCCCGCGCAGATCAAAGAACTCGTGCCCTTCATTGACGAGACGATCATTCTCGGTGGGTTCCACAGCCCAACCGTGTCGGTCGTCGATTCGCTGCGCGCGGGAACCCTCATGCGCGAGGAGGCCGTGACCGCGGGCCACTTGCAAGTGTTTGCCAACGTGGAAGTGCTCGATGTGGAAGTGGACGCGGGAGTTGTGCGCGCGGTCGTGACGAGCGAGGGTCGAATCGTTGCCGAACACGTGGTCATCGCATGCGGGGTCTGGAGTCCGCGTATCGCCGAAATGGCCGGAGCAAATATCCCGCTCACACCCGCGGTGCACCAGATGGCCGACGTCGGCCCCATCGACGTACTCGTCGAGTCCGGCGAGGAGGTTGCGTTCCCTATCGTGCGCGATATGGACACGTTCATGTACGAGCGTCAGTCCGCCGGTTCAATGGAAGTGGGTTCGTATGCCCACCGCCCGATCTTCCACCGGCCCGACGACATCCCGTCCAACGACGCCGCCGCTTTGTCACCCACCGAGCTCCCGTTCACCGACGACGACTTCGACGACCAGATGGAAGACGCGCTCGAACTCATGGGCGAGATCCTCGATACTGCGGAGATTCGCTACGCGATCAATGGACTGCTCTCACTCACACCCGACGCGATGCCGGTGCTCGGTGAGACCGTGGAGGTGCGCAACCTTTGGTCGGCGGCCGCGGTGTGGATCAAGGAAGGCCCCGGCATTGCCCAGCTTGTGGCCGAGTGGATGACGTATGGCTATCCACACCTCTGCGACGGCCACTCCTCCGACATCACCCGCTTTTACCCCCACGAGCGTACGGTCCATCACATCGAGGCCCGGTGCTCGGAGCACTTCAACAAGACCTACGGGATCGTCCACCCACGCGAGCAATGGGCGTCCGAGCGCGGGATGCGGCGATCGCCGTTCTACGCGCGGGAAGAGGCGCTCGGCGCAGTGTTCTTCGACGCTCGGGGTTGGGAACGCCCGCAATGGTACGAGTCGAACGCGGCGCTGTGCGACGAGTTCCCCGGTCAGTGTGAGCCCCGTCCGCACGAGTGGGATGCCCGATGGTGGTCACCGATCACGAACGCCGAGCACCTGGCAATGCGCGAGCGCGTCGGCATGGTGGATCTCACCGCATTCTGCGAGTTCGACATCACCGGACCCGGCGCGCTGGACGCGCTCCAATACCTCACTGTCAACAGCGTGAACGTGCCGGTCGGTCGTTCGGTGTACACGCCGTTGCTCACTCCCGGCGGTGGGTTTCGCTCGGACCTCACGATCATGCGGCTCGGCGATGAGCACTTCCGTGTGGTCACGGGCGCATTCGACGGTGGACGCGACCAGTACTGGTTCCGCAAGTACCTCCCGACCGACGGATCGGTCACGTTCACCGACATGTCCGGCGCGCTCTGCACTGTTGGGGTCTGGGGACCGCGCGCTCGCGATCTGCTGGCCGGCATCTGCGAAGCCGACCTCTCGAACGAGGCCTTCCCGTATGGGTCGGTGCGCGAAACGCTGATCGACGGCATCCCGGTCACGATGTTCCGCATCTCGTACGTGGGCGATCTCGGATGGGAGATCTACACGAAGGTCGAGCATGGTCTCCGCCTGTGGGACACGCTCTGGGACGCGGGTCAGGACCACGGCGTGCTGCCCGTGGGTATCGGCGTGTACGCGGTGACCGGGCGCATCGAGAAGGGCTACCGCCTCATGGGGGCGGAACTCGAGAGTGAGTACAACCCCGTAGAGGCAGGCCTCGCACGGCCGAAGGTGAAGCGCGCGGACTTCATCGGCAAGGAGGCCTACTTGGCGGCGCGAGAGGGGGCCCCCGCCGCGACGCTGTGCACCTTGGCAATGCTGTCGCATGCGTCGGCCGACGGTGTCGATCGGTTTCCCACCGGTGGCAACGAACCGATCCTCACCCTCGAGGGAGACCGCATCGTCGACACGCTCGGCCGCGTTTCCCGCGTGACCACGGCCGGCACCGCACCGTCGCTCGGCCAGTACCTCGTGCTCGCGTACCTACCGCCGGAACACGCCGTGGAAGGCACCGAGCTGCAGGTCATGTACATGAACGAGTTGTTCCCGGTGCGTGTGGAGCGGGCAGGCAGCCAGCCCCTGTTCGATCCCGAGGACGCCCGGATGAAGGCGTAGCGGCAACTTCGAGCCGCGCGACCTCCCCCCGCCCGCGAGGCCCTAGCCTTGATCGCGTCATGGCTTCCGCGGCACGCACACTCCTCACCAACACCACGTTGCGTCAAGCGTTTGGAAGCTACCGCCGACGAGCTCGCTCGATGCTGCGAGATCCCCAGGCGCTCGAAGCTCTCGCCGCGCAAGCGCGCACCCAGACAGCCCACTCGCCGAACTCGCGCATCCGCGAACTCGGTGACCAGATCAAGCGACTCGGCCGGCTGGTGCGGGCCTATGCGAACGGGTCGTACCGAGAGATCAGCGTCGGCAACATCGTGTTGGTCGTTGCGGCGATTCTCTACTTCGTCACACCACTCGACCTGGTACCCGACGCGATCCCCGGAGCCGGGCTCATCGACGATGCCACGATCTTCGCATTCGTGCTCGCCCGCCTCGACCTGGAACTTGCCCAGTTCGCCGCGTGGGAACGCGCCGATGCCATCACGATCTAATTGCTCGTCCGGTCGCCGCCTCAAGGACCTGGAGAGTTCATGGGCTTCCTACCTCGCTGCTCGCTCCGCAGGCTCCGCTCGGGAGTGACCCGGTAGCAGCCTCCCTGACTGCTCGTCCGGTCGCCGCCTCAAGGACCTGGAGAGTTCGTGGGCTCCCTACCTCCCTGACTGCTCGTCCGGTCGCCGCCTCAAGGACCTGGAGAGTTCGTGGGCTCCCTACCTCCCTGACTACTCGTCCGGTCGGAATGCGGCGGTCGGCATCCTTCGCCCGCGCAGTGTTCCACGTGAGAGTCTGATGGCTTGCGAGTTCTGGTGTGTATCAAGCGGGTACCTGCCCCCGGGGCTCGCATAGCGGTTACGGCCGACGGCCAAGCCGTCGACACCACCAACCTCGGCTTCACCATGAGTCCGCACGAGGAATGCGCGCTCGAGGCCGCTCTCGCGCTGGCCGAGGCACATGCCGGATCGGTCACCGCACTCACGCTCGGGCCACCCGAGGCTGAGGAGCAGCTCCGGTACGCAGCGAGCCTCGGCGTCCGTCACGTGGTGCTCGTCCTCACCGATGGTTCAGATTGCGACCCGCAACGCACCGCCGCATCGCTCACGCACGCGGTCCGCGAACTGGAATCGGAGGACGGGCCGTTCGATCTGGTGCTCTTCGGCAACGAATCCGCCGACTCTGGCGGTTTCCAAGTAGGTATTCGCGTCGCGCGTTCCTTGGCTCGCCCGATGATCACGGGCGCCAAGGGGCTCAGCGTCGCCGACTCGATCGCTCGCGTGCAACGAGAGATCGACGGCGTGCAAGAGGTGTACTCGCTCCCGCTGCCGGCGGTCGTCGGCGTCAAGGAGGGCATCAACCTTCCGCGGTACCCGACGATGAAGGGGCGGCTTGCGTCCCGGAAGGCCGTGGTGGCAACCCAGAACGCCGTCGGCGAAGCAGGCGGTCAGGCCATGGTCGGGCTCGTGGCACCGCCAGAGCAAGCGTCACACCTCGTCGTGCTGGGCGAGGGGCCGAGCGCGGCGGGAGCGGTCGCCGATGTGCTCGCGGAGCGAGGGCTGCTGTGACCACGCTGGTCCTCGTCGAACACGACCGTGGGACGCTGGTCCCGGCCACGTTCGAAGCCTTGACCTTTGCGCGGGCGCTCAGCGACGAGTTGCATGCGGTCACGATCGGATCGATCGCCGACGGACTCGCGCCGGAGCTCGAGGCCTACGGCGTCACGATCGTTCACCAGGCCCACCACGATCTGCTCGCCGACTATGGCCCGGATGCAACCGCCGAGGCGTTGGTCTCGCTGCTCACCGCGCTCAACCCAACTGTGCTTGTTGCCTCCGGAACCGACCGTGGCAACGAAGCGCTGGCCCGAGTCGCCGCCCGTCTCGACTCACCGTTCGTCGCGAACGTCGTGCTTGAGAATCTCGACTCGTCGGGCGACCTCTGGGAGTTCACCCGAGTCCGGTGGGGCGGTTCCCTGCACGAGCGAGCATCCCTCCGGGCAGCGGTGAAGTTGATAACAGTCGCGCTCCACAGCCTCGACCCCACGCCAACCGCTCAACCGGGCACCGCAACTCCCATGCCGTTCACGCCCGACATCGAACCAACCGCCGCCGTGACCGTCGTGCGCGACCGGGTCGAGCGAAAAGCGGGCCAGACACTTGCGACCGCCGCGGTCGTGGTCGGTGGCGGCCGGGGCGTGGGATCGCCTGAGGGTTTCGCGCCACTCATCGAACTCGCCGAAGCACTCGGCGGGGTGGTCGGCTGTTCCCGAGCCGTGACCAATAACGGATGGCGCAACCACACCGACCAAGTGGGCCAGACCGGCACCCGCATCGGCGCCGACGTCTACTTCGCGTGCGGGATCTCGGGCGCGATTCAACACTGGGTCGGAGCATCCGGCGCGAAGTGCATCATCGCGATCAACACCGATCCCGCGGCCAACATGGTCACGAAGGCCGACTACGCAGTGATCGGCGACCTCCACGAGATCGTCCCCGCCATCACCGCCGAGATCCAAGCCCGCCGCGGCTGAGTACCACTGCCCGGTCGATCGGTGCACTCGTACACTGCGCCGCGTGATCGGCGTCGATGAGTTCTCAGCCGAGGCCCGCTCGTGGCTGGAGGCCAACCGCGGCGATGCGCCGCCCGACTACGGCGCAATCCTGCCGTCGGAGTTGGATACCGCCGGCCGCGCGTGGCAGGCCGCCCTCTTCAAGGCGGGATTCGCCGGTATCCACTGGCCCACCGAATACGGCGGACGTGGCCTCACGCCGGGTCACACCGCGGCCTGGACGACTGCGTGCGCGCACGCAGCCGTACCACCGTTCATCAACATGGTGGGCTGCGTGCTCACCGGCGGCGCGCTGCTGGCGTTCGGGACTCAGGAGCAGCAGGCCGAGCACTTGCAGCCGATCATCAGTGGCGACCAGGTCTGGTGTCAGCTGTTCTCGGAACCCGACGCTGGTTCGGATCTGGCGTCGCTACAAACGCGAGCCGTTCGCGATGGCGACGGCTGGGTCGTCAACGGGCAGAAGGTCTGGTGCTCGAATGGGCGCATCGCCGATCGCGCAATCCTGCTCGCGCGAACGGATCCCGATGCCACTCCGCACCGGGGCATCTCCTTCTTCGTGCTCGACATGCATGCGAACGGCGTCCAGACGAAGGCTCTTCGACAAATGAACGGGAGCGCAGAGTTCGACGAAGTGTTCCTCACCGACGTCATGCTGCCGGCCGACTCGCTCGTCGGACCGGAGCACGCCGGGTGGATGGTCGCGATGTCTGCGCTCACCAACGAGCGGGGCTATATCGGCGGGTCGGGTGTGGGCCTCCAGCGTCGACTCGACGCCATGGTGGCGATGGGCAGTGAGGTCGACGAGTTGGACCGCCAGAAGCTCACGGCGCTGTGGGCGCGAGGCACCACGTTGTGGGCGATGGGCCAACGCCAAGGTCCCGTGGCCTCGGTGCTCGGTTCGGTCGCCAAACTCGCGATGACCGAGTTACTCTTTGACGTCGCCGAGTTCCGCACGAACACCGCGGGTGCCGATGCACTGCTCGTGGGTCCCACATCCGACGGGTTGCTTTCCGCCCCCGGCGCGCGCATCGCGGGCGGCACCAGCCAGATCCAACGCAACATCATCGGCGAACGGATCCTCGGCCTCCCGAAGGAACCCAAGCCGCCGGCCTAGCGCCTCATACCCTCAAGTCATCTCCTCGGCGGCGCGCTGCATCTCCTCCGGGCTGACGTCACGAACGTGGGTATGGAACGACCAGAGGTGACCGAACGGGTCGGCCACGAGCGCGGCCCGATCTCCGTAGAACTGGTCCTCCGGTGGACGCACCACGGTGGCTCCGGCGGCGGCGGCTCGCGCGACGGCGGCGTCCACGTCTGCGACGTACTGATGCAGCATCACGCTCGACCCGCCGAGCTTCTTCGGGTTGCTCGCGTCTCCGGGCATGTCGGCGGGACTGTCGGCAAGGTACACCGTCGCACCGTTGACGACGATCTCGGCGTGCCCGATGCTGCCGTCGGTCATCGCGAGTCGATACTGCTCCTCCGCCCCGAACGCGGCCGCATAGAACGCGATCGCCGCAACCGCACCGTCGATCATCAGGTAGGGCACGATCCGCCCTTCAAGCCCGGCTGGAATGGCATCGACCATGGCGTCTCTCCTTCGTCACCGGCCGTGAATATCTTCGAGGTGGCCGACGCAATCTTCCCATGAACTTCGGCGCGCTGCACGGGCACCGAACGCGGAGAGACCGGTGTGGATGAGTCGGTAACCTCCGCGAGTGGATCGCCGTGAGGGTCTCGTCGCCGGGGCCGCGGCCTATGTGTTGTGGGGACTCCTCACCCTCTATTGGCACGAACTCACCGGACTCGACGCGATCGGACTGATCGGTTGGCGCATCGTGTGGTCGGTTGTCGTGCTCGGCATCGCGCTCACGGTCACCCACAAATGGTCGGATCTCCGGCCTGTGTTCGCCGACCGGACGCTCGCGTTTCGCGTGACCGCGGCGAGCGTCGTGCTCACGATCAACTGGACCAGCTACGTCTGGTGTGTGACCCACGGTCGCGTCGTCGAGACCGCGCTCGGGTATTTCCTCTCACCCATCGGGCTCGTCGTCGCCGGCGTTGTCGTGTTCCACGAACCGTTGCGGCGCGTGCAGCAGATCGCGCTCGGACTTGCAGGGATTGCGGTCGTGGTCCTCACGATCGGCTACGGCACGCCACCGGTGTTCGCGCTGGTCATGGCCATCACCTGGACCGCGTACGGCATGCTGAAGAAATCGGTCCCGCTGCCGGTGCTCGAGAGCCTCGCAGCCGAGACGTTGGCGCTGCTCCCCGTTGCGGTCGGGGTGCTCGTCGTTCTCCAACTCAGCGGTCCGGGCAGTCTCGATAGTGCGACCACACTGCAACAGGTACTCGTCCCGTTGACCGGTGTGGTCACGACCGTTCCGTTGTTGCTCTTCGCGTTTGCGGCGCGCCGAGTGCAGCTCACGACGCTTGGTTGGCTCCAGTACAGCGTGCCGACGATCAACTTCGCGCTGGGCGTGTTCCTCTACAACGAGTCGATGCCCGCGTGGCGGATCGCGGGTTTTGCGATCGTCTGGGTCGGGCTCGCGCTGATCACGCTCGACACACTTCGCAATCGTGGCGCCAAGTTCCGTTCCGGCGTGACTCAGACCACGTCGGGCTGAACTGCGACTTGGAGGACCGCGCGGGCCATGACGGCAGTCCGAACCCTCAGGCGCGTTGGGGCACCGCGGCCGAGGCGGACCGCGCTCCAGACGATCACCGCTCGCAGTCCCCCACCGAAAATGGGCAACTGCGCAGCCCGCACAATCCACTTGGCGGCCAGGGGCATGCCGGCGGTGGGATCCGACAAGACCGCGAGGTCCGGGTAGCGCTCGATCAGCAGATAGCTCGAACGGGTCTGCGCCTGCGCCAGCTCGAGGAAATCGGCGACCGACCGGTCGTAGTGGTGGGCTGCCGTCAAGGAACGATCGAACAACCCGACCAGGCCGGCTCGCCGACACCGGAATCCAAACTCTTCGTCTTCTAGCGGATAGCCGCTGAACGTTGCCGTCCATTGGGGGACCCGTAGCCCGTCGGCGCGTTGCATCGATACGTTGCCGGCCCAGAGCGCGAGCAAGACCCGGCTCGGATCCGCATCCAGGCCCTCGCACGTTGATTCATAGTCACGGGCATAGATCACTGCGGCCACGCGTCGGGCCTGTTGTTGCTCGGTGACCGGCATGTACCCCACCACGACACGACCCGGCGCCGCTTCGTGGGCTCGGCGATGGCCGTCGATCAGTTCAGGCCCAGGTACAACGTCGTCGTCGAGCCACAACACGACATCGCCCGTTGCGACATCGAGTCCGGCCTGACGCGCCAGCGCTACCCCGCGCCCAGGACCCACGATCACCCGCACTCGGGGATCCGCCCCAAGCCCGGCGCCGATCAGAACCTCGTCAACCCGTTCCGGGTGGGCATCGGCCACCACGATGACTTCGAGCGGTGCCTGCGCCAAGACCTTCCCTAGCAACTCCGCGAGAACGCCCCGACCAATCGACGGTATGACCACCGAAACACTGAGGGTCGCTGCTGAACCCACGCCTGCCACCACCCACCTTGACGCGCCGCGACCACTTCACGCAACGCGGCGCCGGCTCGGCCGGTGGCCGTCGGTCGAGAAGATCGTGGTGCAACCCCCGTCCCGTTCACCTCTACGATTCGTGCAACAAACAACCGTTGAAGGATTTCGTTGCCCAACAATCTGTTGAAGACCCGCGCGAATAGGCGTTTGGAGCACCGTCGTGAACGCTGAGCCCGGCGGTCGTCGGTCTCACGGGAGCGCGGGAATCGGCGATCTCGGACCCCGCACTGACGCCGCCACGATCGGGCTGAGCATCCGCGCCGTCAACCGCTGGATTTGGATCAGCGTCGTATTCCTGATCGTGGCGACATTCGTGGCCCAGTTCGCCCGCAACGCGTCTGGCGTCAGCACCCTCGTGAACCTGTTCGACGCGGACCAGAAGATCAACTTCCCGACCGGTGCAAAAATCCTGTTGCTCCTCGCGTCCACGGCATTGCTCGGCACGCTGGGCATGACCGTGCACGATCGCTGGCATCGAGTGCGGTGGGTCGGCATGAGTGCGGTGTTCGCGTTGCTCACGCTCGACGAGACGGCGTACTTGCATCAGCGCCTGTCCGACTGGCTGCACAACATCTTTGCCACCAGCGGACCGCTGCGATTCGCGTGGATTCTCGTCTACTTGCCCTTGGTCGCCGGGCTGCTCGTGTTGTATTGGCCGTTCTGGCGCAAGCTTCCGAATCCCTTGCGTCCCCAACTGCTCATCGCCGCGATTGGCTTCGCCGGCGGCTCCGGCGGGATCGAGTTCGTAAAGTCCGCCCTGTACGACGACGAGCGCTGGAAGTTGTCGTTCGGTCTGGTCGCTTCGGTGTCGGACTCGCTCGAGTTACTTGGACTCGCGTTGTTGGTCACCGCGCTCCTCACCACCATGGGTCGGGTCGCGAGCGCAATCACCATCAGCTTCAACGACCAACCTTGATGCAACGTGCGCCACTCCTCGCCGTGATGTCGGCCAACAGTGGCGCACGTTCCCGGCCTACGCCAGGGCGCTACAGCAGGTGTCGACGATGAGACGCGTCACCACGTACGGGTCCATGTTTGCGTTCGGGCGACGGTCCTCGATGTAGCCCTTCTTGTCGACCTCGACCTGCCACGGGATCCGCACCGATGCACCGCGATCCGATACGCCGTAGCTGTACTCGTTGTACGGCGCGGTTTCGTGCTTGCCGGTTAAGCGGTCCTCGATGCCGTGGCCATAACCCTCGACGTGTTCAGGAACCTTCTTACCGAGTGCCTCACACGCCGTGATGATCGGGTCGTAGCCCTCGCGCATCGCGTTGGTGGAGAAGTTGGTGTGCGCACCGGCGCCGTTCCAGTCGCCCGGCTCGGGCTTCGCCGCGATCGTGACCGCGATCCCGAAGTCCTCGGCAATGCGGTACAACAGCCAACGCGCGAGCCACAACTGGTCCGAAACCTCCAGCGGACCGAGCGGGCCGACCTGGAACTCCCACTGGCCGGGCATGACCTCGGCATTGATACCCGAAAGCCCGATTCCGGCCTCGAGACATGCGTCCATGTGGGCCTCGACGATCTCGCGGCCGAAGACCTCATCCGCGCCGATCCCGCAGTAGTAGAAGCCCTGCGGCGCAGGAAACCCTCCCGGGGGAAACCCGAACGGGCGACCGTCCTGGAAGAAGTTGTACTCCTGCTCGATACCGAACAGGGGCTCCTGACCTTTGAACTTCTCGGCGATGGGCTCGAGCAGCGCGCGCATGTTGGTCACGTGCGGCTCCATGCTCGTGTAGAGCACGTCGCACATCACAAGCTTGTGCGGACCACCCCGCAGCGGGTCGGGGCACGAGAAGACCGGACGCAGCACGCAGTCAGACTTATCGCCGGGTGCCTGGTTCGTGCTCGAACCGTCGAAACCCCAGATAGGGAGATCGCCACCATCCGTGATGATCTTCGTCTTGGAGCGCAACCGCGCCGTCGGCTCGGTTCCGTCGATCCAGATGTATTCGGCCTTGTACGCCACGTGATGCTCCTGATCTTCGTACGGTTTGGACTGCGGTTCTTGAATCCGTTGCTTGATTCCGGTCTTGGATCTCGGTCTTGGATCTCGGTGGCCCTGGGACCGCCGCGCACCGACAGTTCGCCGGCGCCGATGGCACCGTGCCACGGGGAGCCTCGCGGACTGCGATTGCAGGTCCATTGCCGGAATGTGAACGCTCTGTAACTGGTCGTTTCCTGAGCGGCGGGAGCCTACGTCAGCGTCCGTACACTGTGCCGAGCCGGGCGGATTCCCCTGATCGGAGCGAGACCATGGCACCACAGCTCGAATACGTCTTGCGTACCGTCGAAGAACGGGGTGTGCGATTCGTGCAGCTCTGGTTCACGGATGTGCTCGGCTCCCTGAAGGGCTTTGCGATCACCCCCGCCGAGCTCGAGAGTGCCCTGGAAGAGGGCATGACCTTCGACGGTTCCGCGATCGAGGGCTACTCCCGGGTCCAGGAATCGGACATGCTCGCGCTGCCGGACCCCTCCACTTTCGAGATCGTCCCCTGGCGGGGTGACGACGCTCCCGTGGCCCGCATGTTCTGCGACATCCAGTTGCTCAGCGGCGAACCCTTCGACGGAGATCCCCGCAACGTGCTGCGCCGCAACCTCAAGCGGGCCCACGAGCACGGCTACACGTTCTTCGCAGGCCCCGAGATCGAATACTTCTATTTCCGCTCCGCTACGGATCCCGAGCCGCTCGACCAGGCCGGGTTCTTCGACCTCACCCACACCGACACCGCGAACGAACTTCGTCGGCGCACCATCCTCACGCTGGAGGCACTCGGGATTCCGGTGGAGTACTCGTTCCACGAGAACGGCCCGAGCCAACACGAGATCGACCTGCGCTACACCGACGCGTTGTCCATGGCCGACAACGTGATGACCTTCCGCATGGTGGTCAAGCGCATCGCGAGCGAGCTCGGCGTGCACGCCACGTTCATGCCCAAGCCGATCGCCGGCGCGTTCGGCTCCGGAATGCACACCCACCTCTCGCTCTTCGAAGGTGACGTGAACGCATTCCACGATGCCGGCGACCCGCACGGTCTGTCCAAAGCCGGCAAGCACTTCATCGCCGGGCTGCTCCATCACGCACGCGAGATCACGGCGATCACCAACCAGACCGTCAACTCGTATAAGCGCCTGATCGACGGGTACGAAGCGCCCACCTACATCTCGTGGGCCCGCAACAACGAGTCGGCCCTCGTTCGGGTACCGAGCCCGAAACGCCACAAGGAGTCGAGCACCCGCGTTGAGTTCCGTTCACCGGATCCCGCGTGCAACCCCTACCTCGCATTCGCGGTGATGTTGGCCGCGGGCATGAAAGGCATCGAAGAGGGCTACGCGCTCCCGGATGAAGCCACGAGCAACATTTTCGAGATGACTCCCGCGGCTCGCCGCACCGCCGGCATCGATCTCCTGCCGCAATCCCTCGCGGAAGCGCTCGACGTGATGGAAGGGTCCGAACTCGTGGCCGACGCGCTCGGCGAACACGTCTTCGAATACTTCATCCGTAACAAGCGTCGCGACTGGAGTTCGTACAAGGAACAAGTGACGCAATGGGAGCTCGACCGGTACCTGGGGTCGCTCTGATGACTGATCCCATCCTCGTCTTTCCCGATCCACCACCGGCGATGCTCGTCCAAACTCTGGACCTCGGCGGATACGCGTGGAAGGCGGTGGAGAACGCGTCCGTCGCGACCCAAATCGAGCCTCCCGACGGGTGGGGCGGTGCGATCATCGTGGCCGACACCGACCCCGAAGGTGCGTTGTCGCTGTGTCGCACCCTCCGCAAACGCGATGCCGTACTCGAGCCGTTGATGTTGCTCGTGACCGGCGCCCAACTCGCCGAGCTGAACGAACGTGAAGACCTCTTCGACGACTTCTGCCTTTCGCCGTTCCACCCCCAAGAGCTCGAAGCACGGCTTCGGCATCTCATGTGGCGAGCCGGGCGCGGTTCGCAGCCCGAGGTCGTCGAGTACGGCGATCTGCGGCTCAACCTCGAGACCTATCAGGCCGCGCTCTCCGGGAAACCGCTCGACCTCACGTATATGGAATACGAACTCTTGAAATTCTTCTCCACGCATCCGTCGAAGGTTTTCACCCGCGAACAATTGTTGTCACGGGTGTGGGGCTACGAGTACTACGGCGGGGCGCGCACGGTGGACGTTCACGTACGTCGGCTGCGCGCCAAGCTCGGCGAAGAACACGCGAACTTTATCCAGACCGTGCGATCCGTGGGCTACCGATTTGGCCAAACCCGAGCCCTGTAACCGGGCTCACCGATTCAGACGGGTTGGTCAGACGGGTTGGCCTTGGGCACGTTGGTCGGCGTCGTCGCTGACGAGCCAGCCGACGAGACCGCTCCAGGCGGCACCGGCGGCCATGATGGCGACGGGTCCGAGCAGGATCATGACCACGATGATGATGATGGCTCCGGGCACAACGAGATCTTACCGAACCCGGTCGGCGTGGTCAGCCTGGTGGTGCGCTCCTTGGTGATGGCCTACGGGATTGGGACGTAGGCCCATACTTCGATCTCAACGTTCGCACCGGCGGGAAGCGCGGCTACTTGCACCGTCGATCGCGCGGGACGATGGTCGCCGAACGCCGCTGCATACACATCGTTCATGGTGGCGAAGTCTGCAAAGTCGGTGATGAACACCGTGGTCTTGGCCACATCGTTGAGGGTCGCCCCGCAGTCGCTCAGGACCGCGATGATGTTGTCGAGCACCCGCTGCGCCTGAACACTCGCGTCGCCGGCAACCATGAGGCCCGTCGCGGGGTCAAGGGGGATCTGGCCCGCGAGGACCAGCCAATCTCCCGCTCGCACCGCGGGTGAATACGGGCCGGCAACGGGTGGGGCGCTGGGGGTCAGAATCGGTGTGACGGTCATCGGCGGAGCATACGGGCGGCGCGCGTTCCCACGGCGGGAAACGATTCCGGTCTCTCACCCTCGGCGCGGGTGACCGCGTTCCAGACCGCAGCCGCGACCGCTGCGAACACCGCGTCCGATGCCAGAGGACGCGGGGCGTCGTCGCTCTGCATGATCTCAACGTGGACCGGCGGCATCGACTTCGGGCGGATGATGCCGAACGAGCGAATCGTGAGGTCGAGCACCTCGCCGGTTTCGGGATCGACGGCGAGTCCCTCGGTGAGTACCCAACCGAGCGCCATATGAGCCGCGCCAATCACGTAGGACCGCAGCACAACCTCATCGAGTGGATCCCCCGCATCGACTCGGACGTCGATCCCGGTGATCGCGCCGGTCACGTCATCCACATGGACGCGCGCGCCCGCGTCTGCGCCTGCTGCGTTGCGCGCCACGGTATCAAGCAAGACCGCGGAGCCGCGCGCGTCTTCGAGCAGGGACGCTCGGTCCCAACCGGCTGCCTCAATGGCCGCCTCTATGAGAATGGTGTGCTCCGCGAGCCCCACCGCGCGCAATGCAGCGGACACGGGCGGGCCGTCGAGGGATCGGACCTCCCACTGGGCCTCGACCTTGACGTCGTACACCGGTTGGTACATCGGCAACTCGACCGCAGTCACGCCGCTGACGTGGATACGACGATCACCCGTGAGCTCAACCGGGACTGCCGTCGCCGCAATCGGTGGGCGCTTCGGGCCAAGGCGCACCACGTCTTCACGCGCGTAGACCACGCGCACGGGACGGCCGAGGGCGTCGGCCAACGCTCGTGCTGCGTCCGGCGCGGGCGACCTGACCTTGCCGCCGAACGCGCCTGCATTGGCGAGTGGAGTCGCGGGTTCGCCGCCGGGCTCACACCAACTGGCATCGGGCTCGAGGTATCCGGGTTCGACCCAACCCGTGGCGACTCGCACTCCACCGTGCGGGAGATCAGGTAACGGGAACGGGGTGGCCTCAGCCACTGTGGTCCGACGTCCCTGCACCTTGCCGGCACGGCGGCGCGCGTCCTCGAGTGTTTCGCCGACGACCCACTGCAATCCAGCCGCGGTCATGGTCTCCGCTTCGATCCCTGGGGCGCAGGGGACCGCAACCCAGGATTCACGCGGCGCGGTGTCATCAGCGAACCCGGCATCACCGAGGGGTGTTTTGATCCCGACGCCTTGGAGCGAGCCACCCTCGAGCTCGGCCCGCCGCCCCGCTTGGGCGAAATCTCTCGACTTTGGCGCAGAAGACATGCCTCGAGGCATGTC
>JANPBJ010000164.1:0-1861 GCA_031430375.1 Acidimicrobiia bacterium | reverse complement strand
GAGAGACCGAGCCGGTCCACCCGTTCGGGAGAGAGAGCGACGCAGATCATCCCCTTCGCGCGCATCAGGAAGTTCACCATCGCCGGCGTGATGAACTCGGCGGCGCAGATCAGGTCGCCTTCGTTCTCGCGATCCTCGTCGTCGGCGACGACGATGAACTTGCCGTCGCGAAGATCGATCAGGGCCTGCTCGATGGTGCCGAACATCTCAGGTGGGCAGGAGGGGCGCGGCAACGCGCTTGAGGTACTTCGCGAGGATGTCGCTTTCGAGCTGGACGCGGTCGCCGACCGTGAGGGCGCTGAGCGTCGTGTGCGTGCGGGTGTGATCGACGATCGAGACTTGCAGGATCCCGGGTCGCGGTAGGGCGTTCACCGCGAGGCTGACCCCGTCCACCGTGACGCTGCCCAGCGGCACGAGGAGTTCCTCGACGTCGCTGGGCACTTCGATGTCGAGGAGGAGCGCGCTGCGATCGTCGAGCCGCTCGACAACGCTGCCGACACCATCGACGTGTCCCTGCACGATGTGGCCGCCGAACCGCTCCCCGACCGCGAGCGCCCGTTCGAGGTTGATCCGCGTGCCGACCCGCCAGCCGCTGATCGTCGTCCGGTCGATGGTGGACCCGACGGCCGCGACCTCGAACCACCCCGGCCCGACTTCGCGCACCGTGAGGCATGCACCATTGCACGCGATGCTCTCGCCGACGGCGACGCCGTCGAATGACGCCCCGACGCGCAGGACGCGACCCGCCGCCGTGTCCTTCGACTCGGTGACGACCCCGACCAGGCTGATGAGTCCGGTGAACATTGCGGGTGACGGGTGGGAATCAGCGGCCGGCGGGCGCGTACACCGTCATCGCGTCGTCGCCCAAGCTCTTGCGCCCGACGACTCGCCACGGTGCAACCACATCCTCCAACCTCGCACTCCCGAATGCCGGGAGGGCCCCCGCCCCCAGCGGGACAGGTGACTGAAAGATAACCAGTCGGTCGACGACGCCACGAGCGAGGAACTCCCTCGCCAACCCGGCGCCGCCCTCGACGAGCAGGTGCCCGATCCCCTCCCGTCGGAGCGCGGCGAGGGCCTCGCGCAAGTCCGCAGCCGCCACGACGCGAACCCCCCGTGCCTCGAGCGCCGCGGTCCCCACAGCGCCAGCACGGGCGACGACCCATGCCGGTACGCGGCGCGCGGATCGCGCGAGGACCGAGTCCGGGGGGAGCCGCGCACTGTGGTCGAAGACTACCCGCACCGGCGGCACGCGGGGCTTGCGGCCGAACCTGACTGTGAGCGCCGGGTCGTCGACGAGTGCGGTCCCGATCCCGACCGCGACGGCGTCGGTCCCGGCACGCATCCGATGAACGGCGCGTCGGGCCGCGCTCCCCGTGACCCATCGCTGCGAAGGATTGGCGGAGGCGATCGCTCCATCGCTCGAGATCGCGAGCTTGAGCGTCACGAACGGGCGAGTGCCGTCGCGGTGGGTGAAGAGGAACGGCCCGATCAACTCCTCGGCGTCGGGGCGCTCGACCCCCTCGGTGACAGCGATCCCGGCAGCCCGGAGCCGCTCGATCCCTCCCCCCGCGACCGGATTCGGGTCCCGCGTCGCGACGATCACGCGGGCGACACCCGCGTCGATCAACGCCTCGCTGCAGGGTGGCGTCTTCCCGCGGTGATTGCACGGCTCAAGCGTGACGAAGAGGTCCGCGCCACGGGCCGCCGCGCCCGCCGTCTCGAGCGCCACGATCTCCGCGTGCGGCCCCCCGAACTCGGCGTGCCACCCCTCGCCAACGACCTTGCCATCACGAACGACGACGGCGCCGACCAGTGGGTTCGGCGCCGTCCGACCCCATCCGCGCCGCGCCAAGAGCAG
>JANPBJ010000163.1:0-3273 GCA_031430375.1 Acidimicrobiia bacterium | reverse complement strand
CGCGGGTCTCGGCCCGTTTGCGGGGCGCGCCGGCGATCACCGCGGGCAGCGTGACGTTCTCGAGCGCGGTCATGCCTTCGAGCAGGTTGAAGAACTGGAACACAATGCCCACGTGCGTCCGGCGCATGATCGCGAGCTCGTCCTCGCTCTTGCCGATGAGCGACTCACCGTCGAGGAGGAGCTCGCCGTCGGTCGGGGAGTCGAGTCCCGCGACGAGATTCAGGAGCGTGGATTTCCCACACCCGGATGGTCCCATCACGGACACGAACTCGCCGGGCTGCATCTCGAAGTCAACGCCGCGGAGCGCACGGACGGGCGCGCCCTCCGATTCGAAGTTCTTCCGCAGTCCACGGGCGACGATCACGGAGTCGGTGGTGGAGCTGGTCATCGAGTCACTCACGGTGCTTCTCCTTCGGGTTCGGATCGAACGTTGCCATCGATTCGGTAGGCGCGAACCGGAGTTTGGCGCCCTTTCACGAGCTGCTCACCGAGGTCGTCGTGCGGCGGGACTCGGTCGAGCGCGGTGAGCGTGGACTCGGCCAGTACGACGCACCCGGCCGGACGGGCGAGGTCTTGGAGGCGCTGGGCCAAGTTCACCGTGTCACCGACGAGCGTGTATTCGATGCGCTCCTCGGAGCCGAGCATGGCCGCGGCGACCATGCCGGTGGACAGTCCGATCCCGAGCCCGAACGGTGAGAGCTCTCGCGTCGCCCAATCGGCGTCGAGTTCCACCTGCGCACGCAACATCGCCAGCGAGGCGTCGAGCGCGTGCTGTGCGTGGTGTGCGTGGGGGAGGGGCGCACCGAAGCACGCCATCACTGCGTCGCCAACGAACTGCATCACAGTTCCGTCCCGGTCGAGGATCGCGTGGTTCATCGCGGCGCGGTGCTCGTTCAGCTGGCCCGCGAGCGCGCTCGGATCGGATTGCTCGGCGATCGCGGAATATCCGCGGATATCGGACATGAGGACCGTGACCATCAGCTCCTCGGTCTCGCCGATGCGGCTGCCGCTGGCCCGCACTTTCTCGGCGACCCCGGTCGGGAGTAGACGGCTGAGCGTCTCGCCCTGCTCCTCACGGTCCACAATCGCCTGGTGTAGGAGGCGGATCCGGCGCAATGCGCCGGATCCCCCTGTCCGAGCCTCCTCGGAGAGCGTCAGGAACAGTTCTTCGACGGCCGTCGCGATTGCCGCGGCCGTCGTGTGCTGCATCGCGGCGATGGCCTTGATGGGCCGACCCTCGCCCACGAGTTGGAGCAGCTGGTCTTGGTCGGCAGTAAGTCCGCCCCTCTGTGCGACCGGGGACACGATGGCCTCGACGATCTTCGGGTCGAGCACCGAGCCACCGGACGCGACTTCACGCACGGTGCGTGCCAGTTGGTCACCTTCGGCGATGCGATCCTTGAGGAGGTAGGCGTAGCCCGCGGCACCGTCGGACAGGAGCGCGATCGCGTATTCGGGGTCGTCATACTGCGACAGCACGACCACCCCGGTGCCGGGATGACGACGACGGATCTCCTTGGCGGCGTCGATCCCTTCCTGTTGGAAGTTCGGCGGCATCCGGATATCGGTCACCAGCACTTGGGGAGCGGCCTCGGTGGCACCGGCAATCAGCTCGTCGTAGTCGCCGGCCACCCCGACGATCTCCAGATCCGACTCCATGCTGAGGAGCGCGCGTACTCCCTCTCGGACGATCACGTTGTCGTCGGCGAGAAAGACGCGGATGGGCACGCCTCCACTGTCGCCCGCGGCGGACCAACCGGCAAGGTGGCCCGCGCCCTCCCGTTCAGTGGGGCAGGCACACCCAAGGATGCGGGGCTGTCCCCCTCGGTTCGGCGCCGCGATCCCCCTACTGTCGACTGGAGCCGGAAAAGGAGCGGGTATGAGGATCAGCAGCTCGGTGACGTCGGTGTCCTGGATCCCGTCGGAGGCGGTCACCGGGATGAACAAAGGTGCGTTCGAGTCCGGCTTCACGCACTACGACGATCCACCCCCGGACCGCATTGTGGACCTCGATGCGTTGCACGATGAGGACGGATTCCGGTTCGCTAATCACCTGGCGGCCTCGATCGAGGTGATCGACGGTCGGATCACCGATGTGCGTTACGAAGGCGGTGGCTTGATGGGTGCCACGACCATCAAACTCGGGCCGAAGGCCGCAACCTTCGAGGCGGTGTCGCTCGACGATGTCCGGGTGGATCCGGTGCGGATCGGCAACGCGGTTCGATTCGTGCAGACCACTGGCGGCCGTACCGCGCTCCCTGCGCCCCGCCACGTCAATCGACCGCCGTTCGTCCAGTTCCGTGCGCCGACGGTGTGGACGACCTTGGCGCTCACGATCCACGCCGACGGGACGGTCGACCGCGAGGTCGTCGGCGCGAGCAAGTTCCCGCGCCATTGGATCTACGACAACGCGCTCGTGCTCACCGAGAAGGTTGGCCTCGCCGACTTCAAAGAGTGGTACCGCACATCGTTCGGCAAGCGGACGCCGTGGGGCGACGAAGACTCGCCGGCGTTGGTCACCGCGGTCGAGACGGCGCTCGAACGACGGCTCTCAACCACAATCATGCGCAGTGGCGAGAAGCCGGAGGTTCGCACGGTGAAGGCGGGCAAGGAGCTGGTCCGTCAGGGCGACCCCGGTCATGAGCTGTTCCTCGTGCTCGACGGTGTGCTTGCGGTCGAGCACGACGGCACCCCACTCGCGGAGCTGGGTCCCGGTGCCGTGCTCGGCGAGCGCGCCGCGCTCGAAGGCGGGATACGCACCTCGACCCTGCGGGCGGTCACCAAATGCCGGGTGGCCGTCGTTCCGGCGGACCGCATCGAGCGGGACGCGCTCGAGGACCTGGCCACGGGTCATCAGCGCGAGCTCGGAACTCCGGATGGATGAGCGGGAGCGACCGGGTCTCAGATGAGCATGGCGCCGTCCGTGTGGATGAAGTTCCGCTGTGAGTTGCGGGTTCGGTGGCTGGCGTGGATCGCGCTCGGGCTGCTGGTGGGAGTGGTCGCGGGTGGAGTGATAGTCGCGGCGGCGGGTGCTCGGCGCACCGCGAGCGCGAACGAGCGATTCCGTGACGAACTTCGGAGTTATGACGTCGTGCTGCAGCCCAACTGCGAAGCGGCCGACGAGTACCAGGACTCGAGCGACTGCTTGCGTACGGTGGCCAACCTGCCGGCGGTGGCCGATTCGGCGGTGGTGTCCACCTTCGACGGGTTCATCGCAACGGAGGGCGGTCGCTCGCTGCAACCGGAGCCATCGGACCCCTGCTACTCCGGACC
>JANPBJ010000162.1:0-59890 GCA_031430375.1 Acidimicrobiia bacterium | reverse complement strand
GGCCCGGCCCGGGCCCTATCGGTCTTTTTCTCCGGGGTTTTTTCCTCGGGCTATCTTTCGCCCCCCCGCGCCCCCCCCCCGCCCGCCCCCCATCGGGGCCCCCGCGCCTTCTCAGTTCGTCTAGATGCGGTTGGCTAGTGCGCGGCCTTCCACGTCGCCACTGCGTTGTCCCAGGTGGATTTCGACGTCACGATGCGGGTGTCGGGGCATTTCGCCAGCCAAGACGCGGCCTCGGGGAATGCGCCGCCGCCGAGCCACACGATGGTGTTGCCCGAACACTGGACGTCGTATCCGTCCGGGAGGCCGAGGGAGCCGTGGTTCGGGGTCTGGTCGACGCGGAAGACGTTGTTTCGCAGCGCCAGTTTCGGTGACCGCGGGGCGTCGTTGTCCCACTTGAAGAAGCCACCGTGCCCGGGCGCGGGCCCCTTGTAGACGGTGGGCATCGGCTGGAGCCGCAGGAGTGACGTTTCCAGGGTCATGGTCAAAGTGCGACCGTCTGACGTGCTGTTGTTGGACGACGCCCGGGTGGACAGACCCACGTAACAGCCGTCGAAGAGTGAGTCCGAGATTGTCCCGGCGTTGAGGTAGTCGTTCTGGACGCAGTCGTCATGGATGACCGTGGTGCGCGCACCCCGGATCCGCCAGTTGCTGGCTCCGTCGCGGATGTTGATCGCATCGCCGTAGTTGTGAACGGTCAGGTTCTCCACGGTGGAGTTCGGGTTGGCGATCCCGAAGCCTCCGGTGTGGTGGAACGTTTCCCACAGAGTGCCGAGGCCGTAGGTGCCGACGATCGATCCGCCGCTCATGCACACCCTGCCACCTCCAGTAATCGAGACGGGCCAATCGTGGACCTGGGTCCAAGTAGCACCACGCGCGTCTATCACCGCGTCGCCCGAGATGCCTGGCTTGTAACGGTCGGATTGGGTGCCGCTCACGGTGTGGGTCGGGCTCTGGGCGAGACACTGGCTCGGGACTGGTCCTGGGGTTGGGACCGGTACCGGGGTTGGTACGGGGACCGGAACGGGCACCGGTGTCGGGGTCGGGACCGGGACGGGGACGGGGACCGGAGTTGGCGTGGGTGTTGGTGTCGGGGTGGGGTTCGGAACCGGTACCGGCGGGGGGTTCGGCGTCGGTTGCGGGGTCGGTGTGGGGTTGATGGGGCGACGGTGGTGCCGGCGGTGCTTGTGGTCGTACTTGTGGTTCCGGCTGTGCCGGTGGTGGGCCCGGTGGGAGTGCTTGTGGTGACGGGCGGCCACGACTTCGGTGCGGCTGCGGGCCGGAGCACCGGTTCCGGCACCAGCCAGTTGGGGCGCAAGCAGGACCGCGAAGGCCACGCAGAGCGCAATCAGATGTCGAAAACGATGGTACGACGGCGACTGTTTCGACGGCATCGGATAGCTCCTTTGGGTCGGGGGCGGGGGCCGCATGCAGAGCTCGCTCTCCGCGCGAATGCAGGCCGTCCGGGGTTCCGTTTCAGTTGGAGCTATCGACCGGTCGGCCGGGATCCCTTGAATGGGTCACGTGACTCAATCCAGGTGGTATTGGTTGTAAAATTCCATTTTGGGTGGTAGGTTCATCCGTCTTCCGGGAGTTCAATTGAGCCCGGAACTTGGAGGCATTTGCTCGTTCGTGGGCGTTGGGGACGACGAGGTCGGGGTTTTTTCTCGCCAAGTTGGTTCACGCGTTGCACGATCCGGACCAAACTGGGAAGAACAGGGCGCGAGGTTCCATGGCGAGCGGTGTCTATCCAGAACTGGATCTACGAATCACGGATCGTGCCCGTCGGCGGCGCGCTCGCGGTCGGGGTGCCGTCGGCCTTCTGAACGGCTTGGAGCTCCGCAGCGGCGAGAGCGCAGCGCCCGACGATTTCCCCGGTGTGATTTCGGTGGACGCCACCTCGGGCGAGGTCGTCATCGACCTCCGCACCATTGAGGAACGCGCTCGCTCGCTTGATCTCGTTTCGGTTGACGGAGCGAATCGTGAGGCGGTGCCACCATCGGTGTCCGTGCTGCCGCGGGCGGCCCACAACGGCTCAAAACGGGTCTTTGATGTCGCCGCGGTTGTGTTCACTGCCCCGCTCTGGGTACCTCTGATGCTTCTGACCGCGGGTCTCGTCCGGATCACATCCAAGGGGGCCGCCTTTTTCCGCCATGAACGCGTTGGGCGTGGCGGAAAGACCATCCGATGTTTCAAACTGCGAACGATGGTCAAGGACGCCGATTTCCGACTCGCAGGGCTGCTCGCATCGGACCCTGCCTTGGCCGAAGAGTTCGCTCGGGACTGCAAGCTGAAGGACGATCCTCGGGTCACCGGAGTCGGCCGCGTGTTGCGCAAAACGTCGCTCGATGAACTCCCTCAGCTGATCAACGTGCTCAGGGGTGACATGAGTTTGGTCGGACCTCGTCCGATCACCGAGGCCGAGATGCGCCGGTACGGTCAATACATGCCGATTGTGTTGAGTGCCCGACCTGGGATGACGGGCCTGTGGCAGGTCTCGGGACGCAATGACGTTTCGTATTCCACCCGCGTCGCGCTCGATGTCCAGTATGCGTTCGGCCAGAGTCTTGGCGGAGACCTTTCGATCATTGCCCGAACGTTCGGACGCGTGCTGCGACCGTCGCGCGGTGGTGCATACTGAGGTGATCGACGATCATCTGATGCCTACGGGCGAGCCAGTACCCCAGCCAAACCGACGTGACCGAACTCTCGAGACGCTTGGGGGTTCCACTCGGCTCGAGCTGGGTCTCGGCGGCGTCATGCGAGTCTTGCGTCGGCGCGGGTTGCTGTTGCTCGGAGTCTTCGTGGTCGCGTTTGGGGTGATCTACGCGGGGAGCAGTCAACTTTCCAAACAGTATTCGTCGGTCGCGTGGGTGAAAATCAACGACTCGAGCGAGAACGTTTTCAACGACCTGGGTAAGTCCGTTGACGTCACCAAGGAACAGCGCGCGGTCATCGTGTCCACCGAGACCCCGCGGCTGCGAGAAACACTGGAAAAGGCCCTCGGCACCAAGCGGTTCGCCGATGTCGACGCCGTGGTCGCAACGGGCCTCGAGGCTTCACCGCTGATTCGCATCGACGCCTCGGCGTCGACGCCGCAGCTGGCAGAAGCATCAGCCAACATTGGGGCCGACTTCGTGGTGGCTGATCGTGCCGAGAAAGCCCGAAAAAAATTCAACAAGAGCGCGGCTGCGAATAGGGAGCAAGCCGACACGTTGAAGGTCGCCGTCACGGCACTGCAGGGCGATTTGGACAGTGTGCTTCCGACGAGCAGCGGGTATCCCACGCTCAAGGCGGAGCTCGACGCGAAGGTGGGCCAGCTGGGCATCACGCTCTCGAGGGCCGAGCAGCAGACCACGGATGCGCTCACTGCCGACGGTGGCGTCGAGGTATATGAAGAGGCCACCCGACCGCTCGACGCGGACTTCCCGAAGCCGATGAGCTGGGCGATTCTCGGTGGCCTCGCGATCCTGTTGGTTGCCATCGCGGTGGTCTACGGACGAGAAGAACTCGCCGGCCGTTTCCGCAGTGGCGACTCGAGTGAGTCTCGCCGCGCGGGTGCTCGGATCCTGGGAGTCCTGCCCGGAGCGAGGGGTGCAGTGCCGCGCGGTGTGGTGACCGGGGCCGGGGCCACCGTGGATGAGGTCGGACTTCAGCTCGTGCATCTCCTCGGTCGGAGTAAGCCGAACGTGGTGCTGCTCTGCGGAGTCGACGGCCCCGCACCGGAAGGAACCGCGCGGCGCATTGCGCAGGCGATTGCCGAGTCGGGCGCACGAGTGGTCTACGCGGCCTGCCGCGGCGTCGCGGATGTGGCGGGCGATGACCAGTTTGAAGCGCCGGTGCCGCGGGCTCGTCTCTCGGTGGTCCACGAACAGCAAACCGGCGGTCGCCTGCGCGTGCTCGACGATGGGATCGCGGTCAGCGAACTCACCGTCGCACGAGCGCGTACCGTGTTGCGTCGTCTCACCGAACAGTGCGAGTACGTGGTGATCGCGGGACCATCGCCCACGGTTGAGCCGGCCACGCTGGTACTCGCGGAACTCTCGGACGCCACGTTGATGATCGCTCAGCACGGAGTCACGAAGTTGCGTGACGCGGAGCGGGCCGGGACCCGGCTCCGGCGCGTTGGCGGGGCCGTGCTTGGCGTGCTGTCTGACCCGGCCAAGCCCGGGGCGGCGAGTCCCGCGTACGTCAGCCGATCCACCGGAGTCTCGGCGGGCTGAGCGCATGGCCTTGTCGACGCGCCGGTCGCGGGTGCTGCATCTCGTGACGCGCTACCGCCAGGGTGGTTCCGAGCAACGCGTGCGCGACTTGGTCGCAGCGCTCCCTGACGCCGATCACACGGTTGTGGTTGGCGCGGACTCTGATGTCGATCTGGCGCGCGTCCAGCTCGGCCAACCGGTCGAGGTCATGGCGACGCTGGTTCGCTCGCCCCGCCCGGACCACGATCTGCGGGCAATCGCCGCGGTGAGGGGTCGACTTCTGCGAGGCGACATCGATGTTTTGATCACCCATCAGTCGAAGGCGGGAGTCGTCGGGCGAATCGCGGCCCGGTCCCTCGGGAAGCGGTCGCGAGTTCCCGTGGTCCACTCCCTGTCGATGGCGAGCTTTGGTCCGGGGTACGGGCGCGTCGAGAGCACGGTCTTCCGCAACGTCGAGCGGGCCCTCGGACCCATGACGGCCCGCTACGTGGTGGTCGGTGCCGACCTGGCGCGCCGCTTCGAGGTCGCGGGCATCGCGTCGAACACGCTGACCATTGTTCGGTCGGGCGCCACGCTGCCCGCGGCGCGCCCCGCCGAGTGTCCGCCGGTACCGGGAGTGCCCCATGGTCGGAGGGTCATCGTCAGCCTTGGCGCGCTCGAAGATCGCAAGAACCCACTCGACTTGGTGCCGCTGTTGCAACGAGTGCGGGAGACGGTCCCTGATGCCTTCCTTGCCGTTGCGGGTGACGGTCCGCGGCGGGCAGATCTTGAATCCGCGGTGCGGGCCGCGGGCCTCAGCGACGATGTTGCCCTGTTGGGTTACCTCAAGCCGGTCGAATCGCTGCTCTGGCGAGCGGATGCGTTGGTGTTGCTCAGCAACGCGGAGGGCTTACCACAAGTGCTCATTCAGGCGGCGGCCGCAGGCGTTCCGTTCGTGACCTACGACGTCGATGGCGGACGCGAGGTCGTGGGGCTCGGCGCGTTGGGCGCCGTTGTGGGGCTCGGCGATGTGGTGGGCGCCGCGGATGCGGTGGTGAAAATGTTGACGGAGCACGCCGCAGGGACCAGGACGGTCGACCTCAGTTCATGGAGACCTGAGGTGATCCGGGACTCGTACCGTGCCGTGGTCCACGCCGTGTTGGCGGAGCATCGCCGTGCTGGCTGAGCCACTCGGGCCGCGTCGGCGCCGGCGCCAAGAGTTCATCGACACTCCGGTGCCCACGTTGCTACTGGCGTTGTCGATTGTGTTCGTTGCCTTCCTTCTTCCGAAGATCGGCTCCGACATCGTTCTCACCGACTTGCTGATCGGCGCCACCATCATCGCGTCGACGTTGCATATGGTGCGGGGCGACTGGCTCGCGCGCGACGTCGGCCGTCAGATTCTTGTGCCCGCATTGGTGATCGGTTTCGGTTCGCTCGTCGGTTCGCTGTACGCGGGGCTGCGAGGTTGGATCGTCGGCGACCTGGTCCGAGATTTCGCAACGATCCTGGTCTTTCTTGCCGCGATCGACATTCTCCGCCGCGGCGGCACGCGAGCAGTCCGGGTGTGCTTCGGTGCGCTCGGGGTCTGCATCATCTTCGGCGCGGTTCAGTTGGCGGCGTCGGGCGGAGATGAACTCCGCGCCAGCGGAACATTCCCGAATCCCAACGTGGCGGCGAACCTCTTGGCGATGGGGCTGTTGTGTTGGTCGGCCGCACCGTTTCGCTGGTCCACCAAGCTCCCCGTGATCATCGTCGCCGTCGCCGGACTGTTGTCGGCGGCTTCGTTCGGGGCCATGCTGCAGCTGGGTGTGGGGTTCGGGTATCTCGCGGTCACTCATCTGGATCGCGCCGGCGCAATGATTCGTGGTCGGCGCCTCGTGTCGACGGTCCTGGTTGCTTTTGTTGCCGTGATCGGGATCCTGGTGTTCACCCTCGCTGGTTCCGGCGGTACTGGCCAGAAGAGTGGCTTCAACCAGGCGCGGTTCGACCGCAGCGGTGGGTTGCGATTCGCGGTGTGGGTCGAAGCCATCGAGAGGCTCCCCGACGCGCCGTGGGGCGTGGGTCCGGGATCGGTGCGCGGGTTGGACCTCAACGCGCTGGAGACCGAACTGCACAACGAACCGCTCGCGTACCTCGTCGAGCGGGGGGTCATTGGCCTGTTCGGCCTGTTCCTGATGTGGTTCGCCCTGCTGCGGTTGAGCCCGAGTGGATCGCAAGCCCGCGCGCTGGTGCTCGCGTACATCTTCGGGAGTTTTTTCCGTGAGACTTGGCACTACCGGCACTTCTGGCTCTTCCTACCGCTTGCATTGGTAGCCGCAGAGCAGGCCCGGCGGGCTGCTCCGCGGATGGAAGTGGTGCTGGAGTGAGTCCCGAGTCTCCGCCAGTCGCGAGCTCCGCCGGGCGTGCACTCGGAGGCATGGTGTGGTCCGGCGCCGGGCTCGGCGCGCAGGGGATGGGGCAGTTCCTTATTGTCATTGTCTTCTCGCGCTATCTCACGAAGGCGGACAACGGCGTCGTCGCGGCGGCGTTGATTGTGATCGCACTCGGACAGTTGTTCACTGAAGTGGGAGTGGGTCCGGCTGTGGTACAGCGGGAGGATCTCACCGACGAACACGTCCGGAGCGCGTTCGCGTTGTCGGTCTTCGCCGGGTTGATCATGACCGGTATCGTGTGGTTCGCAGCGCCGTGGGCCGCCGACTTTTTTCATCAGCCACAACTCACCGAGGTCATGCGGGGGCTTGCATTCGTGTTCACGCTGCAAGGTCCGGGCGTGATTGCCATGTCGATGCTCCAACGCGATCTCGACTTCAAGTCCATCGCGATCGCCGAGACCGTCTCCTACTTCTTGGGCTTTGCTGGCGTGGGCGTACTACTGGCAGTGGCCGGAGTGGGCGTGTGGTCGATCGTGATTGCTCAGCTCGCACAAGCCGCGCTGCTGACCGGACTGCTCATGATCCGGCGACCACATCCACGGTCGTTGCGTCCCCGCGCCACGGAATCGAAACAACTCCTTATCTACGCCGGTGGGATGACGGCCGCCCGTGGGTTCAACTTCATCGCTTTGTACGGCGACAACACCGTCGTCGGGAACCGGCTCTCGGCGGCCGCCCTTGGCGCGTATAAAAACGCGTATCAACTCGCGGTGGTTCCGGCGATGTTGCTCGGTCAGATGATCGACCGCGTGATCTTTCCGGTGATTGCGCGGTTCCAAGATGACCGTGAACGGGTCGCGTCGGCGTACCTGCGAGGCGTGTCGCTGGTTGCAATTCTCACCGTCCCCGCATCGGTGTTGGCAGTGCTGCTGGCTCCCGAGCTGATCCGACTGCTGCTCGGCGGCAACCACAAGTGGGACGACGTCGTACTGCCGTTCCAGGTTTTCTCCGCGGGATTGGTGTTCCGAACGAGTTACAAGATCAGCGACTCGCTCGCCCGCGCGATGGGAACCGTGTATCACCGCGCCTGGCGCCAGGCCGTGTATGCAGTCGCGGTCATCGTTGGCGCCTCTATCGGCACCGCGTATGGACTGGAGTGGGTCGCGGTTGGAGTGACGAGCGCGATCGTCCTCAACTACCTCTTGATGGCGCATCTGAGTTTGCGCACCGCTGGTATTGCTTGGACTCGGTTCTTCGGTCGCCAGGCCCGTGGGCTTGCGCTCGCGGTGCTCGTCTCGATCGTGAGTATTCCGACCGTTTTGGCGCTCCGGTCGGCTGATGTGGGCAACTTCGTCACGATTGTGGGCGGAACGCTGAGCGCGCTTGCGGTGCTCAGCCTCGCGTGGAAGGTGGCTCCGACGGCGACAATGGGCGACGATGTCCGATGGATCCTCGATGTGATCAGGTCGCGTCGGTCCGGGGTCGATACGCCAATCGACGTCACGCCATGATCTACCCAGGCCACGACCAGGAGCGGATGAGATGAGTTTGGTGATGGAGGTGCTGCGGCGCTTCGACGAGCGTGGCGTGGCCTACTGCCACTGGAAGAGCAACGACCATCTTGATGCGGCTCTGGCCGCGGATACCGATCTGGACATACTCGTTGACCCCGCGGGCATTGATCACGCGTACGCGGTGTTCGCCGAGCTCTCGTGCCGGCGGGGCCGGGTCGCGAATGCTCGCAACGACATCGGCCTCGAGGACTTTCTCGGCGTGGATGAAGACTCGGGCCGCCTCGTTCACTTCCACGTGCACTACCGCCTGCCGGGCGGCGAACGCCACAACAAGCGATTCCGATTGCCGTGGGAACGGATTGTGCTCGACACCCGGGTGCGTGATCCCTCCGGGGTGTGGGTCACCGCGCCCGCGCTCGAGGTGGTGCTGCTGCTGACCCGTTATGCGCTCAAGCTCCGCGGCCGCGACATGGCTCGGGGGGCGAGCGGTCCCGGATCCGAACTCGAGTTCTTGATGGCGCGCACCGATCGTGGCGAGGTGTTGGCGCTGGCCGAACCGCTGCTTGGTGCGCGCGGGAGTGCAGCGATCGCGCAGTGCCTCGACGATGGGGCAGGTACTGCAGCGCTCTATCGGCTCCGACGCGTCGTGTTACGCGTTCTCGGAAGTCAGACCAGCTCTCGTGGTCCGGCCGCGTTCACTCGACGCATGAATCGAGAAGCGGCGTGGGCCATGCGCGGGATTTCGCGCAAGGTTGCGCCCCGCCCGGTGCTCAAGGGCCGAGGCGGAACCGGCGGTGGGTTGCTGATTGCGTTTGTTGGTTGCGATGGCTCGGGGAAGTCGACGATGGTCGGTGAGACCCGTGCATTCCTTGCACCGAAACTCGATGTCTACCCGATGTATCTGGGTTCCGGCGATGGGTCGTCATCTCTGGTGCGCAAGCCCATGAAACTGGTACGGGACAAGGTATTCGGCCCGTCGCGACACCGAGGGACGATCGCCAGGAAGGAACAAGCGGGCGATGACCACCCGCGGGCGATGTCCGGAGCCAAAGCAGTGTGGGCACTCACGCTGTCGGCCGAGAAAACCCGCAAACTCCAACAGGTCATGCGAGCGCGCACGCGCGGGATGGTGGTGATCTGTGACCGCTGGCCACAGATGCAGTACCCCGGCGAGCTCGATGGTCCTCGGCTCACCCATTGGGCAACGGGCCGTGCCTGGCAGCGCAAGCTCGCGGCCTATGAGCTGCGGCCGTACGAGCTGGCTCGCCGGTTTCCGCCGGATGTGGTGATACGCCTACATGTGGACGTTGACACGGCCTCGGCGCGGCGTCCGGAGGACGGACGTGAGTATCTCGACCGCCGAATCGGGTTGGTACGCGAGCTCGCGTTCGACGGGTCATTGTTCGGCGCCGTGGAGATCGACGCTACGCAACCGCCCGACAAAGTCCTCACTGCGATCCTGCGCGCGATCTGGTCTCGGCTCTAGCCGTTCTTTCATGATGGGCGCCGGCTGAGATGGGTTTCGTGGTCGAGTTCTGTGGTCTGCCGGGCGCGGGGAAGTCGATGCTGGCGCGCACACTGGTGGCTCGACTCCGCTTAGCGGGCATCCCCACTACGGAGGTGATGGCGCCGTTGGGGCCGGACGCGCCGCGCGCGTCGAGGATTGCGCGCAAGGTTGGGGCCGTCGCGCGCGGGCTCGGGGATCCCGGATCGGCGCGTCTCGTGGCCGAGGTGGGTCTGCTGAGTGGCCAATCGCATCGTCGTGATCGGCTGGCGCGGCCGGCGAACCTCCTGGTGGTTCGCCATGCAGTCCGGCGCGCTCGGGCTGGGCTCGGCGTGTATGTGTTCGATCAGGGACCGCTCCAGGAGTGGTGGTCGGCGGCGCTCCGGGCGAACAGCGATCGGGTACTCGCGCTCGCGGCGGCGGATCGTGCCGATCGTGCGGATCTGTTGATTCGCGTCGACACGCCGATCGATGTCCTGATCGAACGATTGGGTGCCAGGGGGACACGCCAAAGCCGCCTCGAGGCTGTCGAAACCGCCGAACGACGGGCCGAATTGGAACGGGGTTCGGGCATACTGGATGCGCTGTGCTCGCAATTGGTACATTCTCCCGGAACTCTCCGACCGGTTATCAAACGGGTCGATGGGCTCGATTCCGCGGTGCCGGATCTGATTTTGGAGATGGTGGACCGGACGCGGTGACGACGGGAGGAAACAGTGTTGGCTGGGCGGACCTTTTCTTTGATCAGTGCGTGCGTGTTGGGCGTTGGTGGACTCGCGCTGTTACCCGCTGATCCGGTTGCCGCGGTAGGTCCGTGCTCACCGACCGCGACCCGCACCTTGAGTGGTGTTCAGACCTCCGCGTTTACGTCCACGTTGGCGGCGAACGAGCGCGTCGATGCCAATACCGCAACGTGGACCGGAACCGTTCCCTATCCCGTGTACTTCAACTCCGGTGGCGACAGTTGCTGGGACGGGGGTTCGATCAAGGGCACGTTCGGGGTCACGACCACGTGGAACGTCTTTCACGGCAACGCCGGCATGGGTGTTGCCGACCCTCGGGTCACGATCGATCACCCAAGGATCTTCAACTACGGCGACGGCATCCGGATCCGTGACAATGGCGACGACTTCCTCGTCAAGGACGCATACCTGAGCTACATCCACGACGACTGTATTGAAAATGATCGGCTATTGACGGGCACGGTGACCGACTCCTACCTCGACGGCTGCTACGTAGCGTTCTCCGCTCGACGCTCGAGTGGAAGCACCTTCGACGGCAGCGCGAACACTTGGACGATCAACAACTCGCTGGTGAGGTTGCAGGCCATGCCCACCGTCTACTCAGGGAGCGCGGCCGGTCACGGCGGTTTCTTCAAGTGGGACGACACCGACCCGGTGAGTCCGAAACTGAATATCTCCGACACAATCTTTCGCGCCGATCAGGAGACCAACCACCAGGATCTGGATCTCCCCGCGGGCTACGACGTCACGTGCTCGAACAACGTGATGGTGTGGCTTGGCCCCGGTACCTACCCGGGCACGCTGCCGGCGTGTTTCACCGTTACTACTGACCGTTCTGTGTGGGACGCTGCGGCCCGCGCTTGGGATATCGCGCACCCCGGTGTCATCACCGGGCCGGAGGTTTCGGTGGGCGACGCGTCGATCATCGAAGGCAACGCGGGAGCGCGGTCCTTGCAGTTTCCGCTCTCGCTGTCCGCTCCGCCGGCCCCCGGCAAGACCGTGACGGTCTACTGGTCCACGGCCCCCGGCACAGCGAGCTCCGCCGACTTTGCGGTGAAGAAGGGCAAGATCGTCTTCAGCGGGAGTCAGGTCTTCAAGACGCTGTCGGTCGGAATCAAGCCCGATACGAGCAGCACCGAGGCAAGCGAGCTGATGTATCTCGTGGTCGCCGGGGTGGACGGTGGCGAGCACCACCGAGAGCGAGGTACCGGAACGATCGTGAATGACGATCCGAGCTCGGGCGTCAATCTCAGTGTCTCGGATGCCACCGTCGTCGAGGGTGACTCCGGATTGCGGTCGCTCCTCGTGCCCATCGCGCTCACGAGTGCGGCCACGAGCGACGTGATCATTTCGTGGTCGACCCAGAACGGAACCGCGACCTCTGGGATCGGCAACGATTACACGGCGAAGTCCGGCACGGTGAAAATCCCGGCGAATGGCCGGCAGGTCAACGTCTCGATCCCGCTGCTCTCGGACGCGATTTCAGAGGGCACGGAGAACTTCTCGATCGTGATCAACTCAGCGACCAACGCAACGGTGATTGACGGCACCGGCGTCGTCACCATCCGCGACGACGACTGAACCTCTGTACCGTTCCTACCGAATCCGGACCACCGGATCGGTGGGCCGCGCTGCATTCGCGCCGAGCTACTCGGCGGGAGTGCGCCGCGCGGTTGGGGTGAAGGCGACCTTCAGTTCTTCATAGCCGCTGACGAAGTTTGCGCCACGGTGCGCCGGCTCGGTGGGGTCGACCAGGTGGATATCCGGGAGTCGATCTAACAGAACCTCGAACAGCGCCCGGAGTTCGAGCCGCGCCAGCGAACTGCCGAGACAGAAGTGGGTGCCGAATCCGAAGGCCACGTGATCATTCGGCGCGCGTTCGAGATCAAACTCGTTCGCGTTGGGGAAATGATCCTCGTCGCGGTTTGCGGAGGGATACAGCATCAACAGTTTCTGGCCCGCCTCGATCGTCTTGCCGTGGAACTCGACTGTCTTGGTCGCGGTGCGCGCCATGTTTTTGATGGGTGTGACCCAGCGGAGCATTTCTTCCACCGCGGGGATGATGAGCGATCGGTCGGCGAGCATGCGCTGCCAGCGATCAGGTTGCACGAGCAGTTGGTAGGTGCCACCTGACATCACGTGGCGGGTGGTTTCGTCGCCACCAATCAGGATCAATAACGACTCGTGAAGAATGGATTCCGAGTTGAGCCGATCTCCGTCGACCTCGGCGTGCACCAAGATGCTCATGAGGTCGTCTCGCGGACACGCGGTGCGATCCTCGATCACCCGGCTCGCGTATTCGTTGTAGCCCACAAACGCGGCCATGCTCTTCATGAGCAAGTCCATGTCTTCGGTGCCGAGCCCGCGCAAGAGGTCGTCGGACCAGCGCATCAACGTGGCCCGATCATCCGGCTCGACGCCGAGCGCGTCGCCAATCATGATCAACGGGATCCACGCGGCGATGTCCCACACGAAGTCGCATTCGCCCTGCTCGCAGACTTCGTCGATGAGCTGGTGGACGAGGTCTCGAATCCCGGGTTCCTGTTCGCGGACGCGGTTGGGAGTGAAGCCGCGGGCCACCAACTTCCGGCGCATCCGATGCTCGGGATCGTCCATGTCGATCATCATCGGGATCGGTCCCGTCTCGGGCCGGATCCCGCCCGCATTCGAGAAGGTCGCCGGGTCGGACTCGATCTCTTTGATGTGCTCGTATCGGCTGATCCCCCAGACCTGGCCAACCGCATCCCAATACACGGGGTCGTTGGCGCGAATCCACGCCAGTTCCGACTGGGGATTGCGCCCCCAGAACTCGCCGCTGATGATCGAAACGTCAGGTTGACGCGTTTGCAGAGTGGTCATCGGTTCCCCTCAGGGCCCTCGGCGCCGGGCCGGTCGGGCCCTGTAGTGGGGGCAATATAGGTTGTCCAGCCGATGAACTCTGTTGCTGGTCTCGAGGTCACGCTCGCCGATGGAGTGCTGAGCCTGGCGCTGGATCGCGCGGAGCGGCGCAATGCAATCGACGACGTCATGATGCACGGTCTCATCGCCGCCATCACCGAAGCGGGAACCGACGACACCGTGCGGGTGATCCTGCTCTCTGGGGTGGGAGAACATTTCTGCAGTGGTGCCGACATCGTGGCTCGCAACGCGGGCACGGAACGGCCGCGACCGGGAAGTATCCAACGGCGCTTGCCAACGCATGCGCACCGGTTGATCCCAGTCATGCTCGAGACCCAAGTTCCGGTGGTCTGTGCAGTTCGAGGTTGGGCCGCGGGGATCGGATTCCAACTCGCACTCGCCGCCGATTTCTGTGTCGCCACCACCGTCGCTCGGTTCTGGGAACCGTTCACTGAGCGCGGGTTTACGCCGGACTCCGGCGCCACTTGGATGCTGCCGCGTCGCGTCGGTGAGGTGCGCGCCCGCGAACTGCTGCTGCTGGGCCGCGTGCTCAGTGGGGAGGACGCGGCGACGTGGGGAGCGATCCACGCCGCGGTCCCGCCCGACGAGCTCGATTCAGCCGTCGACGCAATCGTGGATCGGCTTGCGACCGGGCCGACGGTTGCATTGGGACTGGCGAAGTCGTTGTTGCATTCCGGGCGGAGCTCACATCTCGAAGCGCACCTTTCCGATGAGGCGTTCGCACTCGAGTTGTCGTCCCGAACCGAGGACTTCCGGGAAGGTATGGCGGCGTTTCGCGAGAAGCGTGATGCCACCTTCCAGGGCCGGTGACCGCATGACCGATGCGGTGAACCCCAAGGTGTACATCCACGAGTTCATCGACATCATCGGGCACAACCGGGCGCGCTACATGCAGCACATGACGGCCAATTGGTGTCCCGTGGCGCGTGAGGAACGCAATCAGTCCTGTTTCGGCGTGTGGGCGACGGTCGGATCGACCGGGAACTGGCCAGAGGTGGTGAACCTCTGGGAACTCGACGGTTGGGAGGGTCTCGTCGCCAACTTCGAGCGTGAGTTCACGGGCGGAGGAACTCAAGATCCGTCGTTGGCCGAATGGTGGGCCGCGGCGGCCGATCTGCGCCGTGGCGGGGTCGACCGCATTGTGGTTCCCGCGCCGTGGAGCCCGACCATCGAGCGGCTGTGCTCGGACGGAGTGCGCGGGGAGCTCTACGCGCACGAGGTGGTGAGCCTCGCGCCGGGTGGGGCCGCTGACTATTTGGAAACCGTCGGGCAGTACGCGATTGATTTGTATGCCGAGTTCGGGATCGCGCTCGTGGGCGCGTTCGCGACCGCGTTGCGATCCGACGCCGAGGCGATCCTCATCTGGGCGATCCCGAGCTGGGGCGATTGGGCGGTGTTTGAGCAGGCGAGTGTGCACCGCTTTGGGCCGGCTTCGTGGAGACACGCAGTCAGTGAGTTGGGCGCCGTCACCCATCGGACGCTGTTGGTGGACGCGCCGCTCGCGCCGTTGCGCACCGGACGCCAACCTCAGATCGCCGACCGTCGTCCGCTTGCTGAGATCTGAGGCGCGATCTCTGAGGATCAGTGGATGCGTGAGCGGTAACCTTCCTTCTCGCTGGGGTCGCTAGCTCAACTGGCAGAGCATCGGGCTTTTAACCCGCAGGTTCAGGGTTCAAGTCCCTGGCGACCCACCCAGAATGTTCGGCGACTCCCAAGGAGCAGCGTGGTTTCGGCTTCGGTCCACGAGCTCGAGCTTCCGATGTATGACCCGGAGGGACTGGATCGCGAACAGCGAATGGCGCGGTTGCTCGAGTGCCATGCGGAGCACTGGTTGACGCGAACGCCCCTCGGTTACGGGGTCATGGGCTATCCGGACATCGTTGCGATCCTGCGAGATCGTCGCTTCCACTCCGCACTCTCGCTGCTCCCGCAGATGCAGGGTATATCCGAATCGATGGAGGAACGGCAGCCGTCGATTCTTTCGATGGAGGGCGATGAGCACACTCGAGTGCGACGCCTGGTGGCCCCCGCGTTTACTCCAGCGGCGGCGAATCGGTTGCGACCCTTCATGGGTGACGTCATCAGCGAGCTGATCGATGGCATCGAGTCGCGCGGCGAGTGCGACTTCGTGGCCGATGTGTGTGATCCATATCCGATCCCCATCATCTGTGAGCTGCTTGGCGCGCCTCGATCGGATTGGCAGCTCTTCTCTCGATGGGCCACGGATATTTTTCGCATCTTCAACCAGAACCTGGCGGAGGATCTGCCCGCGATCGAGCAGGCCGGCGGCGAGCTCGATGCCTACGTCCGAGCACTCGTGGAGCGTCGGCGGCGGGAGCCGAGTGACGATCTGCTCAGCGCCCTCATTGCCGCCGAGGAGTCCGGCGATCGGCTGTCGACCGATGAGCTGGTGATGCTGGCGGAGGCGGTGCTGATGGCCGGCACCGATACCACGCGCAATCAGCTCGCGTGCTCTGTGGCGCTCTTCGGCGCCTACCCGGAGCAGTGGGGGCGGTTCGTGGCCGATCCGGCGCTCGCACCTCGCGTCGTGGACGAGACGATGCGGTTCTTGGGCGCAGTGCAAGGCACCTTGCGGGTCGCATCCGAGGACATCGAGTACCGCGACGCCATCTTTCCGCAAGGCACGTTGGTCTTCGCATCGCTGTCGAGCGCAAACCGTGACGCGGAAGTCTTTCTCGAGCCCATGGACTTCAACATTTCTCGCGAGTCCGCTGCTCCGCACCTCACCTTCGGGAGCGGGATTCACTACTGCCTCGGTGCCCACCTCGCGCGGGCAGAGCTCCAAGTTGCACTGGTGACGTTGGCTGCTCGATTGCCGAACCTTTCGTCCGCCGGTCCGGTGGAGTGGAAACCGGACACCTTTGGCATCTGGGGACCCGCGAAGCTGCCGGTGCGCTGGTAGCGATTGGCAGGGTTCTTCGGGGAGGGGCCGGTAGCCTCCGCCGATGCCGAGCGTCGTCGTCGCGGACGTCGTCCCACTGGTGCGGGTCGGTCTCACGACCGTCTTGCGCGCCGAAGGTTACGAAGTGGTGGCCGAAGTGGGGTCGGCCCGAGAGTTTGCCAAGGCAGCGGTAGAGCACTCGCCCGACCTGGCGGTAGTCGGAGTTGTCAATGATCTCTCCGTCGCGGAGATGGCCCGTCAGATACGTGAAGACGCGCCGGGGGTTCGGTTGGTGGTGATGCTTAACCGCGCGCCTCGGGAAACGTTGGCTGATCTGCTCGCGGTCGATGTCGACGGGTTGCTCGCGCGTTCGATCGGCGCACCCGCGCTGTTGGTCGCGGTGGAGCGCGTGCTCGCGGGAGAGCGCTATATCGACCCCGCGCTAGTTGCGGGCGATGTCCCCGACGAAAATCTCGAACCGATGTCGCTCACGGCGCGCGAACGCGAGGTCTTGGGCCTGCTCGCGGTGGGATCTTCGAATCGGGAGATTGCCGCGGCACTCTTTGTGTCGTTGCCCACGGTGAAGACGCACCTGGCCCACATCTACGAGAAGCTCGAAGCGCGGAACCGCAACGAAGCGCTCGGGCGTGCGATGACCCTCGGCCTTCTCACTTGATGCCGAGGACCGGCTCGGTCTACGGGATCTGCGGCGCACCGCGCTCTAGGCTGGCGGGGTCCTCATCACGGAAGGGAGGCCACAATGTTGGTTCTCACCCGCCGCGTCAACGAGCGCATCATGATCGGCGACAACGTCGTCGTCACCGTGCTCGAGGTACGCGGCGATCAAGTTCGCCTCGGGATAGACGCCCCGCGTGACGTGAAGGTCTTTCGCGAAGAAGTTGTTCTCCGCGACCGCGACGCGGGCGCGCCGACCTGACCGGTTGCCCTCACTGCTCCCGCGCGGGGACCACGAGAACCGGCCGTTCAGCCTGATGGAGCAACTTGTTCGCGGGTCGCGCCGAGGAGCGCCCCGCGGAGGGGCCCTTCGCCGTGATGTCCCACCACAATCATCGGCGCGTCCACCTGGTCGGCGACCGCGACGAGACCGTCGACGGGCCCAGCGGTCACGAGTTCGGCGCGTACTTGTGCGCCAGCGGTGGTCGCGGTCTCGATGCCGTGACTGAGCCGCTCTTCACCGATGGCTGCGATGATTTCGCGCTGGTCGCCGGCACCGCCTGCGTGAGCCGACGGCGGTTCGGTGCAGAACACCAAGACCAAGCCCACGCCGAGGCCCTTGGCGAGGGTGATCGCGTGATCCAGCGCAGCGTTCGCTCCATCTGAACCGTCGAAGCCGACAACAATTTCGTTCGTCATGATCACGCCTCTTTCAACATGCTGGCATCGACGCCGACCACGATCGGCGGCGGCTTGGGTCCGGAGCCGTCGGGGTGTGGACGTTGGTCGTCTCTGGTTTGCTGAACGCGTCGACGGTGGTTTGGTAGAAGGTCCAGAACAGAAGTCCTCCGCCCATCAGCGGCGCAAGACCGACGAACAGGAAGGTCTTGAAGCTGGAGAAGATGTGGCGGCGGAAATAGATCGGACACACGATTCCGGTAAGCCCGTAGTAAATGGCGATCATCAGTCCCACCGAGTCGATCGAGGCGGCCAGGACGTTGTCGCTGACAATGGTGAGGACGGCGTAGAACCCCGAGGCGAGGATGCCAAAGGCCCGGGTCGCGTTGTTGGGGGTGAGGTACTTCCGATCGATGTGACCGAACCAACTGGGTGCTGCCCGGTGCACCGCCATGGATAACTGGCTGCGGGCCGCGGGCAGGATCGTGGTCTGGGTCGACGCCGCGGCGGAGGTGAGCACCGCGATGATGAGGAGCTTGTCGAACGGCGAGCCGAGCACCAGATTCCCGGTGGCGCCCAGGACATCGTCGCTGTTGTTGGTGAGGAAGTCGGGGCCCTGAATCGCTTGGGCGGCGATTCCCACAATGAGATAGATCCCGACCAGTACCAGGGTCGAGACGATCGCCGCGATCCCCGGCGTCCGTTTGCTGTCGGCGCATTCCTCATTGACCGCGACCGCGGTGTCCCACCCCCAGTAGATGAACAATGCTGCCAAGAGACCGCCGGACAGCGCGGTGGTGTCGGTGATCTTGAACGGGTTGAGCCAATCGAGCGACGGTTCAACGGAGCCGGCGAGGTCGCCGTTGTAGACCTTGTAGAGCGCCACGGCTGCGAAGATCACGAGCACGATGAGTTCGGCCCCCAACAGTCCGATCTGGGTTTTTGCGTTCAGCTCGATGCCGATGACACAGATCCAGGTCATCGCCAAGATGAAGACGACGCCGATCGCCATGGTCCAGTACTTGCTTTGCGCGAGCCCGTCGGCGTCGAAGAGTTGGAAGGCGTATGACCCAGTGATCTGGGCCAGGCTGGGCATCACGACGAGGTCCGCGATGATGATCGCCCAGCCCCCCAGCCCCCCATCCGCCCATCCGCCCATCCGCCCATCCACCCCGGGATCGGTCCGAGGGCGCGTGTGGCCCACGTAAACGTGGTGCCGCAATCCGGATCCGCGCGGTTGAGATAGAAGTGCGCGGCGGCGATGAACAACATCGGTACGAACGCGAGCCAGAGAATCGCAGGGGCTTGGGCGCCGGCGGAGTCGGTGACGAAACCGAGTGAGGCGGCGAGGCTGTAGCCGGGAGCGGTGGACGCGACGCCGATGACCACGGTGGAAGCGAGCCCGATCGCGCCGGCCTTGAGTCCCTTGTCGATCGTGCCGCTGGATCCTGGTGGCGCTTGTGCTTCGTCATGTTTCCCTCGAAATCTTGACGAGTGCGCTTGGTCCTTATGCGGCGAGTGCTGCCCCGAGTTCGACTGCTTCACGGCCAAGTGCTTCGGCCACGATGGGATGGGTGATGTGTCCGCTCACGGTGTTGACCCCGAGCGCGAGCGCGGGGTCGGCTTCGGTCGCGCGAGCGACGCCGTGGACAGCAACTTGCAGCACGTAGGGCAACGTAGCGTTGGTGAGGGCGTAGGTGGAAGTGAACGGGACCGCGCCCGGCATATTGCCAACGCCGTAGTGGATCACTCCGTGTCGTTCGTACACCGGATCGGCGTGCGTGGTCTCATGGGTGGTCTCGATACAACCGCCTTGGTCTACGGCCACATCCACGATCACTGCGCCGGGCTTCATGGTGCGCACCATGTCTTCTGTGACCACGACCGGCGCGCGTCCCGCGGGCACGAGAACCGCGCCGATCACGAGATCCGCGTCGGCCACGGCGCGTGCCACCGCGCCTCGATTGCTCGCGAGGGTGACGATGCGTCCCTGATGAATCTGATCGACCCACCGGAGTCGGTCGAGGTTCTTGTCGAGCAGGAGGACCTCGGCCTCCATGCCCTGAGCGATCCACGCAGCGTTCCAGCCAACGTTGCCCGCGCCCAGCACCACAACGCGTGCGGGACGCACACCGGGAACGCCACCCAGGAGCACGCCGCGACCGCCGAGTTCGCGCTCCAAGAACCGCGCGCCAACCTGGGTTGCCATGCGACCGGCGACCTCGCTCATCGGCGCAAGCAACGGCAACGCCCCGTTCACCTGCACCGTCTCGTAGGCGATGCCGGTGGCGCCGTGACTGAGTAAGGCATCGGCCACGTTCGGGTACGCGGCCAGATGCAGATACGTGAAGACGACAAGATCTGGACGCAAGAGATCGAACTCCGGGCCCTTGGGCTCTTTCACCTTGAGCACCATTCCGGCGCGGGCCCAGACGTCGACCGCGTCGGGAACGATCTCTGCGCCAGCCGAGCGGTATTCGTCGTCGCGAATCGCGGAGTCGGAACCCGCGCCGGCTTCGATCAGCACGGTCACGTCGTGGGCTACCAGCTCGTGGACGCCGTCGGGAGTGATCGCGACGCGGTGTTCGCCGTCCTTCACTTCCCTTGGAACGCCGACGACCAAGCTCATCGGACGAGTTGGTTGGAGGCTGCGGTGAGACAAGTTCGAAGAATCGACTCGATCTGGTCGAACTCGTCAGGCCCCGCAATCAGCGGAGGTGAGAGCTGCACGACCGGGTCGCCGCGGTCGTCGGCCCGACACACGAGCCCGGCCTCGAAGAGCGCCGGCGAGAGGACTCCTCGGAGCAGCACTTCGCTCTGCTCGTCGGTGAAATGAGCCTCGGTCTCGGGATCCGCGACGAATTCAACGGCGAGGAAATACCCTGCGCCGCGCACGTCGCCAACGATCGGGATATCGCGCAGACCCTCGATGCGCTCGCGGAACCCCGCCTCGTTCGCTCGCACATGTTCGAGGATGTTTTCCTCCTCAAAGAGCTCGAGGTTCCGGAGTCCGACGGCACAACTGACCGGATGGCCACCAAACGTGATGCCGTGCAAGAAGCTCGAAGTTCCCGAGAGGAACGGCTCTGCGAGGTGATCCCGACATATCACCGCACCGAGTGGCGAGTAGCCGCTCGTCAGACCCTTCGCACACGTGATCATGTCAGGGAGGTAGTCGTAGCGTTGCGCGCCGAACCATTCGCCCAGCCGACCGAACGCACAGATGACCTCGTCGGAGACCAACAGCACGCCGTACTTGTCACAGATCTCACGCACCCGCGGGAAGTAGCCCTCAGGAGGGACGAAGCACCCACCCGCGTTCTGTACCGGTTCGAGGAACACGGCAGCCACGGTCTCCGGGCCCTCCCAAAGAATGCGGTCCTCGATTCCTTGGATGAGCCAATCGCAGAACGCCGCATCGTCCTTGCCGAGCGGGTGGCGGTATCGGTTGGTATTCGCGACATGGCTGGCGCCGGGTGTCAGAGGCTCGAATGGCGTGCGCAACGACGGCACGCCTGTGATGGCTAATGCTCCAAGGGTGGTGCCGTGATACGCGGTCTCCCGTGCGATCACCTTGTAACGCTGTCCTTCGCCTTTGGCGCGGAAGTATTGGCGTGCGAGCTTCCACGCCGACTCGACGGCTTCGGATCCACCGGTCGTGAAGAACACCCGGTTCAGATCACCTGGCGCGAGCGCGGCGAGCTTGGCCGCGAGTTTGATCGCGGGCGGATGCGCGTAGTTCCAGATCGGGAAATACTCGAGGGTGGATGCTTGTTGATACGCGGCCTCAGCCAACTCCTGGCGTCCGTGGCCGAGCTGCACCGTGAAGAGTCCGGAGAGGGAGTCGAGATACCGCTTGCCGTGGGCGTCCCAGAGGTAACAGCCCTCCCCGCGCGTCATGATCGGGATCTCGTGATCATCGAAGGACCCCAGGCGTGAAAAGTGCATCCAGAGGTGGTCGCGCGCCGAGGTGTTGAGTTCAGCGATCTCTTGGTTTGAGTATCCGGCGGCAGGCTCGCTCATCATTTCGGCTCGTGCTCCTTCGGAGCGGGCCGCTCGGGCCACGCTTTGCTGGTCGATCGGCTGTGAGCGCGTGGTGGTCCCGCGTCGCTCATCGCGTTCCCCATGCGTAGGTCTGCTTGAACAGTTTGAGGTAGGTAAAGGTCTCGGTGGTGTGGACGCCCGGGATCGCCCGGATGGTTTCGTTGAGCAGGGCGAGGAGATGGTCGTCGTCCTCGCAGACCACCTCCATCAGCAGATCGAACGATCCGGAGACGATCACCACATAGGTGATCTCCGGAATTGCCGAAAGGTCGTTCGCCACCGCGCGCAGGTCACCCTCGGCCTTGAGGCCGATCATCGCGGTGCGCCGAAATCCCAACATCAATGGGTCGGTCACCGCCACGATCTGGACAACCCCGGACTCGGTCAGTCGTTGAACGCGCTGGCGAACCGCGGCCTCGGACAGCCCCACTTGGACCGCGAGCTTCGTGTACGGAAGCCGGCCATCTTCTTGGAGCGCTTCGATAATCGCCTTGTCGACGGCGTCGATCGATACGCGCTTCGGGTCCGTGGATCGATCAACAGTCGGGGTGCGCTCTCGGCGGGCCATAGGGGCACCAGTCTGCCGGGTCCCGACCGGTCGAATCAAGGGAATCCGTCGAATTCCCAGGCATAGACGAAGGAATCCGTGGAATCGCTACATAGAAGCTACGGAAGTCGAGCGAGGAGACGATTGGAGAGGGCTGCGATCTCCACCACGACCTCGTAGCCGGAGGTCACGAGCCAGTCCCGGTTGCGGCGATGCAAATCCGTCTCGGAGTTGAATCGGTTCAGTATCACGATGGTCTCGAATCCGGTCATCGCCTCCACGCTCAGACGGACTGCATTGATCGTGCCGAGCCCCGCGTCGGCCACGAGGACCACGAGTCGCGCCCCGAGGGCGCGCGCGAAGTCCACATTGTCGCCGTCGGCGGCGAGTGGAGACCGCGGTCCGCCCGCGCCCTCGACCAAGGTCAGGCCGGCGGTCGTGGTCTCGGCGATCTCGGCCGCGAGCTCAGCAACGGTGAACGGTGCGCGCCCGAGCACGGCCGCGGCCATTGGTGGCGCCATCGGTGTCTCGTACCAACGATGCGCGGCGCAGACCGTGGTGGGTGGTTCACCAGTCGCGCGGCCGAGGAGTTCGGCATCGGTATGGCCGAGTTCGTCGGGCGCGAAGGATTGCGCAGGCTTTCGAGCCAGGACTTCGTGGCCATGGGCAACGAGTTCTGCGATGAGTTTGACTGCGACCCAGGTCTTGCCCACCTCGGTGCCCGTCCCGGCGACGAAGACGATGGTCATGCGAGCCGGAGTTGGTCGAGAGCGGCGCGCAGCTGTCGTACGTGATCGAGCGTGTGCGCCGCCGAAATCGCCACGCGTAGGCGGGATGTTCCCGGCGCAACGGTGGGCGGGCGGATTGCGGGAACGAGCAGGCCAAGCGCGAGGAGTGCGTCGGATGCCTCCATCGCTCGAGCCTCGCCGCCGCACAGGATTGGAATGATCGGCGACGGATGGCCCTCGCGGAGTTGGTCGATGTTCATACGGAGCCGGACTCGTAGGCCGTCGCCTTCGGCGGAACGGACGATGTTCAATGCCGCGAGGGCGGCCGCGGCATCGGGCGGTGTGGATGCGGTGGTGAAGATGTACGAGCGCGCGCGGTTCACGACGAGGTCGGTGAGCGCTCGTGGCCCTGCGACAAATCCACCAAGAGCACCGAGTGTTTTCGAGAGTGTGCCGACCCGCAGGACTGGCGCGTGCCGAGCAATCGTTAGCTCGGGACCGAGCACCGCGTGCGCCTCGTCCAGGATCAAGAGCGCATCGTGCTCGGCGCGCACTGCGAGGAGGCCATCGAGATCGGCGACGTCACCGTCCATCGAGAACACGGTGTCGGTGACGACGATGATCCGCCGACCTCTTGCGTGATCGCGGATGATTTCATCGAGTGCATGAAGATTCGCATGAGGGAAGATCTGCACCTCGGCCGACGCCAGCCGAGCGCCGTCGATTATCGACGCATGGTTCAACTCATCGGAGCAGATGAGCGTGTTGTCGTTCCCGAACGTACTGATGACGCCGAGGTTGGCTGCGAACCCGGTGGGGAAGAGGACCGCGGCCTCGCACTCTTTCCAAGCCGCGAGCTCTGCTTCGAGCTGAGTGTGGATCGGCCGGCTGCCCACGATGAGGCGGGCCGCCCCCGCGCCGGTGCCCCACCGATCGATCGCGTCGTGGGCCGCGGCAGCCACGGCCGGGTGCTGGGTCAGGCCGAGGTAGTCATTCGATGCGAAGTGGACGACGGGCTGGCCGGTCGCGGTGAGGACTCCCGTCGGGCCGATGCCGTCGAGTTCTCGTGGCGCCCGCCACTGATCGGCCTGGTGGATCTGTTCCGACTCCGCTGCGGCCCACTCACCCCAGGTCACGCGGCGGGCCTTTCTCGTCTCCCCCGCTCCGACTTCCGCGCACTTTTCATGGTTCTAGGCATGAAGAGTGCGCCAAAGTCGGTGGTGGTGGTGGCGGTCCTGCACCCTCGGGGACGACGCGGGGTCATGCGTCGTCCAACTCGGCAATGGAGTCGTGCAGGGCGCGCACCGTGGTGTGCAGCTCCTCGGACGTGATGGTGAGTGGTGGCATGAGGATGACCGTGTCGCCGATCGGTCGCAGCAATACGCCGCGTGCCACCGCTCCCGCGCTGGCTCGCCGACCCCACCGGAGACCGTCGCGCGGGGGCGCGAGTTCTACCCCACCCATGAGCCCGCGTAGCCGTGTCTCCCGTACCTGGGTGAGCGGAGCGATGCGGTCGTCGAGGAGATCCCGTAACTCGTCTGATCGGTCCCGCACGTTTGCGAGCACGTCCCATGCCTCGATGAGTTCGAGGTGGCGGAGCGCCACCGCGGCTCCCAACGCGTTTCCGCTGTAGGAGTGCCCGTGGTACAGGGTCTTCTCAGAGAGGTCGGGGCCGAGGAAGGCCTCGAACACCGCGCCGCTCGCGGCCGTCGCCGACATCGGGAGGTACCCCGCGGTCATTCCCTTGCCGAGGCAGAGGAGGTCGGGTCGGATGCCGGCGGCCTCGCAGGCAAAGAGGGTGCCGGTGCGGCCGAAGCCGGTTGCGATCTCGTCGCAGATCAGCAACACGTTGTGTTCGCGGCACGTGGCCGCCAGGCGAGCCAGGTCGGCCGGGTCGCAGAGTTGCATTCCCGCAGCACCTTGCACGAGCGGTTCGATGATCACCGCGGCGAGCTCCGCGGCGTGCGCTTGGATCATTTGGCATGCGATGTCGAAGCAGTTCGGGTCGCGGAACTCGGGCGCGCGCAACACGGGGAACCGCAACGGGTCGAAGATGCTGGTGCCGAACCCCCCTCCGCCGAGACTCAACGCGCCGATCGTGTCGCCGTGGTACGCACCGCCGAACCCGATGAAGGTGGTGCGGCCTTCGACGCCGCGGTTGACCCAGTGCTGGAACGCGATCTTCAGCGCCTGCTCTACGGCGCTGGCACCATCGGACGCGTAGAGGAAATGGGGGTCGTCGACGGGTACGACGCGCGCGAGCGCCTCGGAGAGTTCGACCACCACGGTGTTCCCGTTGCCGAGCATGGTGGTGTGGGCGCCGCGTTCGAGCTGCTTGATGATCGCGTCGTCGAGCTCCGCCACACGGTGGCCAAGGGTGGTGACCCACAGCGATGAGATGGCATCGAGGTAGCGGTTGCCGTCGGTATCGATCACGTAGCGTCCGTCGGTGCGGTCAACCACAATGGGCGAGCTTTCGGCGTAGGTGTCCATCTGAGTGAATCCATGCCAGACCACCGCCGCGTCGCGCGCCACCCAGTCGTCGTTGCTCACTCGGCGGATGCTAGGTGGGGATGAGTTCAACCACGTCGGGATGGCGCGCTGCCAGTCCGAGGTCGAAGGTCGCGATCCTGGCACCGCGGGCGCGAGCGGCTTCGGCGAGATACGCATCTGTGACCTGGCGATGGCCGACCACACCCCGGAGCATCGCGAGCGTGAACGGAAAACCCTGCGCCCAGAACTCGTGGTCGGAGTGCCGGGTGAGGGAGCCCAGGATCTGGATTGCCTCCGCTGGGGTCGCGCCTATCCGGATCAGAAACCGGATGAGTGCCCCTTGAGTTATCGCGCAGGTGGCGAACTTGCCATCGAGCGCGGCGAGCCATTCAGACGCGTCGGCGTAGTGCGCATGGCCTTCGTAGGAGCGAGCAATGATCACATTCGCATCCAGCAACGTCGCGGTCATTCGTCGTCCAGGATGGTCGCGACATCCTCGCTGGTGACGAACGGTCCGCCGCGAAGGACGAGCAACCCGGTGCGCGGGTCGGTGACGACTTCGTGCCGACTCTGGCCGTCGATTCCTCGCCGCATCAGCTCGGAAACCGCTTGGCTCAGGGTCTGGTTTCGATCACGAGCCAGTGCTTTGGCCGTCTGGTGAAGGTCATCGGGCAGGTCGATCGTTGTCCGCATCTGTGCATCATAATGCAGATAGCATCAAGATGCAGGCTGCACCGGACTGAAAACGCTCCGCGGAGCGCTCCGTATATCCCATGCCACGCTCCGCGGAGCCCAGAGTTGCCGAGCTCTGCACTCGAGGGCTCGGGCACCTCAGTCGTGGAACGTCCGCGGAGCGTGTCAAAAGCTGGCAGTCGCGCGTCCGCGGACGCGTGACGCACATTTGGCGACACCCGCATGAGACACAACCGTCACTCCGGCACCCCCGCCCTCCGGCCACACGTCACCGGCGCGCCGCGGAACGTCAGCCCTGGCCGAGGGCGGTGCAGAACTCGGCGAACTGGTCGACGTATGCGTCGATGTCGGCATCGGTGTGTTGCACTGAGAGCGTCCACTGCTCTTCGTCGCCCGGCGTCATGAAGATCCCGCGGTTCATCGCCCACGGGTATGACGCGAGGTAGAGATCCGGGTTGGTCTCCAAGAAGTCGCGGTAGTTGCGCAGCGGTGTGGACCGGTAGGAGACGCAACCTTTCGCGCCGAGATCAACCGCGTGACCCGGGATGTTGTTCTCTGCCATCGCCTTGGCACATCCGGCCGCGAGCCGTGTGCCGAGCGCCGCGAGGTACACGTACGCGTCGCGCGTCATCACCTCCGTGAGCGTGGCGATTCCCGCGGCCGCGATGAGCGGATTGCCATTGAACGTGCCTTGGTGCGCGGCTCCTTTGCCGATCGCTTCCATCACGTCCGCGCGTCCACCGAAGGCCGCGCCAGGGGTCCCTCCGCAGATGGCCTTGGCCCAACACGCCAAGTCGGGCGCAACGCCGTAACGCTCGGCGGCACCGCCGTAGGCCACGGTCGCACCGCTCTTCACTTCGTCGAAGATGAGCAAGACGCCGTGCTCATGCAGGAGATCCTTCAGGCTTTGCAGGTATCCGGGATCCGGCTGGCAAATACCGATGTTCATCATCACCGGTTCTAGGATGAGGCACGCCATCTCGTGACCGCGCTCTGCGAGGAGCGCGCGCAACATCTCGAGGTCGTTGAACGGCACCACGTGCGTGTAGTCGGCGACCGCGGCGGGAATGCCGGTGGACATCGGCGTGGTCGACGGTGCGTCACGGCCGCCGATGAGGTCGGAGCCGGGGACCACGGAGAACATCACCGGGTCGTGGTGACCGTGGTATGAGCCTTCGATCTTGATCAGGTGCTCTCGACCAGTTGCGGCGCGCGCTACACGGATCGCGCTCATCGTTGCCTCGGTCCCCGAGTTGGCGAAGCGCACCTCGTCCACACCGAAGCGTTCGCAAATGATCTCGGCGAACTCGACAGTGGCTGCGGTCGGCGCGGCGAAATGGGTGCCGGTCCGGGCCGCTCGCTCGATGGCTTCGGCCACCTTCGGGTGGGCATGACCGACCACCATGCAGCCGAAGCCGTTGTGAAAATCGAGGTAGTCGTTGCCGTCCACATCGGTGACGTGACTGCCCTTGCCCTCCCGGAGATAGACGGGATACGGATCCCACGCCTGGAACGACGAGCCCACGCCCATCGGCATGTGCTTGACCGCGCGTTCGAACAGCGCCTTCGAGCCGGCGGTGCGGGCCCAGAGCTCAGCGTTCTCGGCCGCGGCGATGCCGCCTGCGTTAGTGGTCAGGGTGTCGGTGGACAGAGTGTTGGTCATTGAGTCCTCAGTGTTTGATCATGACGTGCTTGAGTTCGGTGTAGGCCTCGATCGCGTAGATCGACATGTCTTTGCCGTAACCCGATTGTTTGAAACCGCCGTGCGGCATCTCGGAGACGATCGGAATGTGGTCGTTCACCCATACGCAGCCAAAGTCGAGGGCTGCGGTCATGCGCATGGCGCGGCCGACGTCGCTCGTCCACACGCTCGCCGAGAGTCCGTAGTTCACGTCGTTGGCCCACGCGAGCGCTTGGTCGTCGTCGGAGAATCGCTGCACGGTCACGACCGGTCCGAACACCTCGCGTTGGACGATCTCTGAGTCCTGCGCGGGATTCACCACCACCGATGGTGCATAGAAGAACCCCGGACCGTCGAGCGCGCGGCCCCCCGTTGTGACCTCCGCGCCAGCATCGGCGGCGCGGCTCACCATGGCACTCACTCGCTCCCGCTGCCGGGCGGAAATCACCGGGCCCATCGCGGTGCCTTCGGCGAAGGGATCACCGGTGACGATGTTGGCGACCGACTCCGTGAGTCCGCTCACCAGCGCGTCGAACACTTTTGGCCCGGCTATCAGCCGACAGGGCGCCGTGCAGTCCTGACCCGAGTTGTAATACGCCATGTCGGTGAGACACGCGACTGCCGCATCGATGTCGGCGTCGTCGAAGATAATGACCGGTGCTTTGCCGCCGAGCTCCAGGTGGACCCGCTTCAGCGTCTCGGCCGCCGTGCGTGCGATGGCCTTGCCGGTCTCGACGCTGCCGGTGAGCGAGACCATGGCGACGTCGGGGTGGCGCACGAGCGCGTCGCCTGCGTGCAGGCCGTCGCCGGTGACCACGTTGAGTACGCCGGCGGGCAGAATGTCGGCGGTGATCTCGGCCAGCCGGAGTGCGGTCATCGGTGTGAGCTCGGACGGCTTGAGCACCACAGTGTTTCCTGCCGCGAGTGCAGGACCGAGTTTCCAGGTGGCCATGTTGATCGGATAGTTCCAGGGGGCGATCGACCCGATGACACCGAGCGGGTCTCGGCGGAGAAACGACGTGTGCTCTTCGATGTACTCACCCGCGGCGCGACCTTCGAGGAACCGTGCCCCGCCCGCGAAGAATCGCCAGTTGTCGAGTGTGAGGTCCATCTCGAACTCGATCATCCCCGCCGGCTTGCCGCAGTTCTCCATCTCGAGGCGCTTGATGGTGTCGAGGTCGGCTTCGATCGCGTCGGCAACGGCGAAGAGCGCTTCACTCCGCGCACGAGGGGTGAGCGTGCGCCAACTCCGGTACGCCTCCTTGGCCGCGGCGACCGCGGTGTCGACGTCGGCCGCATCGGACGCCGGGACGGTCGCGATGACTTCGCCCGTTGCCGGGTTGACGACATCGTCGGTCTTGCCGCCCTGGGCGGGGACCCAGGATCCCGCGATGTAATTCTGGTTCGGCATAGCTTCGCTCCTCGTGGTTTCTGGCCGATTGGTTCGGGCAGAGTTCGGTGTGCATCCGCGGGCGCATGCGGAGAGACCACGATATTGCGCGCTGGATGGGGTCGCGCGCAAGGGATTCCGTGGAAATCTGTGCGTTCTGTGACGAAATCCGCCAGAAGCATGCTTGCCTCCAGGCTGAGGATCGGAAAGACTCCGCCTTCATCGACCCGCCTCGGGGAGGCCATCGACACGTGAGCGCCGAGACGGTGATCGGCATCGAACATGTCACCAAGCGTTTCGACGCGTTTGTGGCCGTCGACGACGCCAACTTCGAGATTCGGGCCGGGGAGTTCTTCTCGATGCTCGGTCCGTCGGGCTGTGGCAAGACCACAACGCTGCGCATGATCGCTGGGTTCGAGCAGCCGACAGAAGGCGCGATCCGGCTCGAAGGAAAAGATGTCTCGCGGGTGCCGCCGTACAAGCGGGACGTCAACACTGTCTTTCAGCAGTACGCACTGTTCCCGCACATGTCGGTCGCGGAGAACGTGGCCTTCGGGTTGAAGGCAAAACGCGTCGACAAAACAAAGATTGCGAAGCGGGTCTCCGAGATGCTGGAGGTAGTCCGCCTCGGAGACTTCGCGTCTCGTCGCCCTGCACAACTCTCTGGAGGCCAGCATCAGCGGGTTGCCCTCGCGCGAGCACTCGTGAACTACCCCAAGGCGTTGCTCCTCGACGAGCCGCTCGGTGCGCTGGATCTCAAGCTGCGCCAAACGATGCAGCTCGAACTCAAGCGCATCCAGCGCGAGGTGGGAATCACGTTTGTGTTCGTCACCCACGATCAAGAGGAAGCGCTCACGATGAGCGACCGGATTGCCGTGATGAACGAGGGCCATGTCGAGCAGATCGGGAACCCTGAGGAGATCTACCACGAACCGGGCTCGGAGTTCGTCGCCGGCTTCATCGGGATGGCGAACCTGTTGCAGGGAACGGTGGTGGAGCGGAACGGGTCCACCGCGAGCGCGCAGCTCGCGGACGGCACAGTGCTCAGTGCCCCCGCGGTAGACGGGTTGGCGGTGGGCGATCCGGCCACCTTCATGATCCGGCCCGAACGCATGCACCTCGAAGTCGGTGAAGGGGCAGGGCTCGCGGCGAACGTGGTGGACCTCGTCTTTCAGGGGCCGTTGATCCGGTTCGAGCTGCAAGGAGCGGACGGGACGGCGCTCGTCGCGCACGTGGGACCGGAGGTTGATTTGCCCATGCTGCGACCGGGCGATCCGGTGCGGGTGGTGTGGGATCACGACGGAGGCCGAATGCTTCGTCGCAGTGAGCGGGTGACCTCGGCAACCGCCGAGGCCGAAGTCAGTTGAATCGGGAGGAACGATGACGAATCACGATGCGGTTGTTCGCGCCGAGGCCGCGCGCATGGCGAGGATGGCCATGTCCCGCCGGAAGTTCCTCGGTCGCGCCGGAACCCTTGCCGCCGGTATGGCGGTCGCACCGACGCTGTTGGCTGCGTGCGGTTCGGACGGCGGCAAGGGTTCCGGTGGTGGTGGCGACGGAAAGTCCGTGTCGATCTCGAACTGGACCTCCTACATCAACAAGGTGTCCAAGCAGAACTTCAGCAAGGACACGGGGGTCAAGCTCACGTACACGGAAGACATCAACGACAACAACGAATACTTCGCCAAGGTCAAGCCGAACCTGAGTCGGGACAAGAGCATCGATCGAGATGGGTTCGTCCTCACGGACTGGATGGCGAACCGGATGATCAACACGGTCAAGTGGACCCAACCGCTCGACCTCGCTGCCATCCCGAACAAGACCAACTTGCGCGCCGCGCTCGCCAGCCCGAGCTTCGACCCGACCCGGACGTCCAGCCTGCCGTGGGCCAGCGGTGCTGCCGGCATCGCGTACAACATCGCCACGACCGGCAAAGAGATCAAGACGATCGACGATTTCCTCGCGGTTGAGGGAACGAAGACCGTGTTGACCGAGATGCGCGACACCCTGGGTCTGTTCATGTTGGCTGACGGCAAGGACATCACCAAGCCCACGTTCGACGACGCAGCGCCGTCTTTCGATCTCATCGCCGCCGCGTTGGACGACGGCCGAATCGCGGGCGCGAACGGAAACGACTACGTGACCGATCTCGCCGGCGAAAATCTCGCGGCTGCGATCTCGTGGTCGGGTGATGTCGCGCAGATCTCGCTCGACAACCCCGACATTCGCTTCGCGATCCCGGAGTCCGGTGGAACGTTGTGGTCGGACAACTTCATGATCCCCAAGACCAGCGAACATCCAGATCTGGCATCGGAGTTCATCAACTTCTTTTACGACCCGGTGAACGCGGCGGTGCTCACCGCCACGATCCAGTACTTCTCACCGGTCACCGGCGTCGATGCGGAGTTGACGAAGCTGGGCGGCGACGCAGCGCTCTTGGTGGACAACCCGCTCGTCGTGCCCGACGACGACTTTCTCGCGACCCTGTCTATTTTCGGTGCGCTCGACGACGCGACCGAGCAGCGGTTCGACGAGCGGTTCGCCGAGATTCTCGGAACCGGCTGAGCCGTGGAGCGGGACGACCAAGGACGGAAACGAGCCCGAACGGCCCCGTGGTTGCTCCTCGGACCGGGCATGTTGTGGCTTGGGCTGTTCTTCTTCTTTCCGCTCTACACCCTGGGGCGAATGGCGCTGTCGTCGCGCCCGAGCCGGTTCGCGAACGAGACCTTCTCGTGGGATTGGTCCAACTTCGACTCCGCATTCTCGAAGTACGGCGATCAGTTCACCCGCTCGTTTCTCTACGCGTTCCTGGCCACGGTCCTGGCGCTCGTCATCGCCTATCCACTGGCCTACGTCATCGCCTTCCGTGGCGGGCGGTTCAAGACCGTGCTGCTGGGGTTGGTCGTCGTCCCGTTTTTCACCAACTTCCTGATCCGGACGCTGGCGTGGAAAACGATCCTCGGGGACCAGGGGACGGTGGTGGATGTTCTACGAAAGGTCAGTCTGCTCGGTGACGGCGACACGTTGCTCCGTACCCCGTTCGCAGTTGTCGGCGGGTTGACGTACAACTTCCTGCCGTTCATGGTGTTGCCGATCTACGTTGCCTTGGAAAAGATCGACGGGCGTCTCGTGGACGCGGCGCGGGACCTGTACTCGAATACCTGGCGCGCGTTCCGCAAGGTGGTGTTTCCGCTCTCACTTCCCGGTGTGTTCGCGGGGAGTCTGCTCGTGTTCATTCCGGCCGCCGGCGACTTCGTGAACTCGTATTACCTGGGAACGCCGAGGACCACGATGATCGGCAACGTCGTGCAGAACCAGTTCCTTGAACAAGCGAACTATCCCGTTGCCGCCGCGCTGTCCTTCGTGTTCATGGCCATTGTGATGGTGCTCGTGATTCTCTACGCCCGCATCCTCGGTACCGAGGACCTCGCATGAGCGGCGCCGCAGGGCCGAGAGGGGGAGTGATGGACGGGACGGTCACGTCGCCGGGGGGACGGCTCGGGCGCATGGCCATCAACGTGGCGGCGGGGCTGTCGTTGCTCTACCTGTTCACGCCGGTCCTCGTGATCGTGGCGTTCAGCTTCAACAAGCCCAAGGGTCGGTTCAACGCAGTCTGGCAAGAGTTCACCCTGGACAATTGGAAGAGCCCGTTCACGAACGCGGCCGGTGAACTCCCTGACCCCCTGACCGAAGCGCTCAAGCTCAGCCTCGAGATCGGCGTCCTGTCGGCGGCGATCGCCACGATCCTGGGCGCCTTCATCGCAATCTCGATTGTGCGGTATCGGTTTCGCGGCGGCGCGATGGTGAACTTTCTGTTGGTGTTGCCACTCACGGCCCCCGAGATCGTCTTGGGGGCATCCCTGCTCACTCTGTTCCTCGAACCCCATCTCGTGTTGTTCAACATCGACTTTCAGCTGGGGTTCGTGACGATCCTCATCGCCCACGTGATGTTCTGCGTGAGCTACGTCGCGATGACCGTCAAGGCCCGGATACGGGGGTTCGATTGGACGTTGGAAGATGCAGCGATGGATTTGGGCGCCGCACCGGCGCGCACGTTTTTCCGGGTGACTCTGCCGCTGATCCTTCCCGGGATCCTCGCCGCGTTCATGCTGTCATTCGCACTCTCGATCGACGATTTCATCATCACCTACTTCGTCTCGGGCACGAGTAGCACGACGTTCCCGATCCAGATCTTCGGACAGTCCCGCACTGCGACCCCGGCCCAGATCAACGTGCTGGCCTCGATGATTCTGTTCGGCAGCGTCACGGTCATGATCATCGGCAGCTGGCTTGGCCAGCGCCGTCTCCGCCGGCTCGGCGCGTAAAAGAGGAGTGTCCCGTGAACACCGTGCAGCACTGGATCGACGGCAAGGCCTGGGACGGTGTTCCCGGGCGCACCGCGGAGGTCTTCGATCCGGCGACCGGCGTGGTCGCCCGCGTCGTCGCGCTGGCAGGACCGGCCGAGATCGCAGCGGCGGTGGCGTCGGCCGCGCTGGCCGCGAAGGAGTGGGCGGAGACACCACTCGGCCGTCGCGTGTCCATCCTGTTCGCGTTCCGTGAGCTGCTCGATGCCCGGAAGGCCGAGCTCGCACAGATCATCAGCTCCGAGCACGGCAAGGTGGTGTCGGACGCGCTCGGCGAGGTCATGCGAGGCCAGGAAGTCGCCGAGTTCGCGTGCGGTATCCCCCACCTGCTGAAGGGTGGGTACTCGGAGTCGGTGTCGACCGGAACGGATGTGCACTCGATCCGTCAGCCGCTCGGGGTGGTGGCGGGAATCACGCCGTTCAACTTTCCGGCGATGGTGCCGATGTGGATGTATCCCGTTGCGATCGCGTGCGGGAACGCCTTCATCCTGAAACCGAGTGAGCGCGATCCGTCCGCCGCGAACTGGATCGCCGCGCTCTGGCAGGAGGCTGGATTGCCGGATGGGGTTTTCACTGTCTTGCACGGCGATAAGGAAGCCGTCGACGGGCTGCTGACTCACCCGGACGTCAGGGCCGTGAGCTTCGTCGGGTCCACTCCGATCGCTCGGTACGTGTACGAAACCGCGGCCGGGAGCGGCAAGCGGGTCCAGGCGCTCGGTGGTGCGAAGAACCACATGGTCGTGTTGCCGGATGCCGACGTCGAAGCGGCGGCGGATGCCGCGGTGAGCGCGGGGTACGGATCGGCCGGCGAGCGTTGCATGGCGATCTCGGTGGTCGTGGCGGTGGGGCGAGTGGCAGACGAGTTGGTGGAGGCGATCGCGCACCGCACGCGCGCGGTTCGGGTCGGCGCCGGATCCGATGCCGATGCCGAGATGGGGCCCCTCGTCACCGCGGTGCACCGCGATCGAGTGCGCGGATACGTGGATCAGGGTGTGGAGCAAGGCGCACAGCTCGTGGTGGACGGTCGGGGGTTGGCCGACGGCGATGGTTTCTTTCTCGGCCCTTGCCTGTTCGATCACGTCACGCCGCGTATGTCGATCTACACCGACGAGATCTTCGGCCCGGTCCTCACCGTCGTACGGGTCGAGACCTACGACGAAGCTGCTGCATTGATCTCGGCGAACCCGTATGCCAACGGCGCGGCGATCTTTACCCGTGACGGCAGCGCGGCCCGTCGCTTCCAACACGAGGTGGACGCGGGCATGGTCGGGATCAACGTGCCGATTCCCGTTCCGATGGCCTACTACTCATTCGGCGGATGGAAGCAGAGCCTGTTCGGCGACACCCACGTGCATGGTCCCGAAGGCGTGCACTTCTACACGCGGTCCAAGGTGGTCACGACGCGCTGGGGCGATCCGGCGCGACGCGGCCCGGACCTGGGGTTTCCTCAGACGCACTGATTTCTCGAGATCCACGAGCGCAGAGATGCGACGAGACCGGAGCTACAGGCCGGGTGCAACCGCGGTCATGAAGTGGTCGATCGTTTCGGGGCGGCCGAAGTCGGTCAGCTGGATCACGAAGCCCTCGACGCCCCGTTCGGCTTCGGCGGCGAGGGCGTCTGACACCTCGGTCGCAGTGCCGCCGATCAATCCGCCCCATGCGCCAAAGCGGCGTTCGCCGATGGCGACGACGTCATCGCGGCTGGCCGCATCGGGCGCCAATGCCACGGGATGCTGCACCGAGATCCGAGCGGTGCCGATATGTGGGATCAGCTCGTCGAGCTGGTGGATCGCGTAACAGGGGCAGTTCCACCAGTCGGCGTGGTCGCGCACGATCGGCATGGTGAGTTGTGGCCCGGCACCGCCGATGTGCACCGGCGGACGGGGGACCTGGGTCGGCGTCGGACGGCCGATTGCACCGCGCAACGTGAAGTGTTCGCCCTCGTAGTCGAACCGCTCCCCGGCGAACATCAGGTCGAGAATCTCGAGTGACTCGCGCAGGCGTGCCGCGCGCGCCCGCGGGGGAAGGTCGCCGATACCGAACGTCGCGAGCTCCTCCGCGACCGAGCCCCAGCCGATCCCGAGTTCCAGACGACCTTCGGAGATCACGTCGAGGGTGGCGGCCATCTTGGCCAGCAACGCGGGGTGACGGAATGGATTGCAGGTCACGAGGTGGCCGATGCGCAGAGTGCTCGTGCGCGCCGCGAGTGCCGCGGCGAGCGTCCACCCTTCGAACGTATCCTGCTCAGTGGCGGCCGGGGCGGCCAGGTGGTCCATGAGCCACACCGAATCGAATCCTGCGGCCTCTGCCGCGAGCGTGCGCTCCAGGATGGTGGCGAAACCCATTCGTAACTGCGGGAGGAACAATCCGAACCAAGGCGCGCTCATCGGGCTGGGCTCACGAAGCGGTGGTGCCACCATCGACGGCCATGATTTGACCGGTGAGGTGATGGGCATCGGGTGAGAGCAGGAAGCCCGCGACTGAAGCGATGTTCTCGGGCTGAGCAACGATGCCGAGGGGAACGTCGCGTTTCATTCGGGCCCGGGATTCGTCGCTGTCCCATGCCCCGCCGGTCATGGGCGTGTCGACTGCGCCCGGACAGATGCAGTTGGCCCGCACGCCTTGCGGCCCGTACTGCACTGCAACCAATCGCGTGAGCGCGACGACCCCGCCCTTGCTGGCGGTGTAGCCCGAGCCGTATCCGTGACCTCGCAAGCCAGCGGTGGATGCAATAGTCACCACGCTGCTGCGCGGCAACTCGTGGTCGCGCACGAGGTGCGGGATTGCGTACTTGATTGCCAAGAACGTTCCGGCCAGATTCACTGACAGCACGTGGTTGAACGTCTCGAGGGTGACGTCGGCCAACGGCTGGAGGTCGGGGGGCGAGAAGATCCCCGCCGCCGTCACCAGGCCATCCAACCGGCCCAGCGTTCGGACGGTGGTGGTGATCGCATCGTGCATTGCGGCGTCGTCGGCCACATCGACGTGCAGCTCGATGGCGGTACCGCCCGCGGCGCGGACCGCGGCCGCGGTGGCCGTCGTGCCCTCAACATCCCGATCGAGGATCGCGGCTGCTCCACCCCGGGCGGTCACTTCCAGTGCCACAGCTCGTCCGATCCCGCTCCCGCCGCCGGTGATCAGTACGACGCGGCCGTCCAACCTCAATTCCATGGTGGGCGACGGTATCCGGCGATACCGTGAACCACCAGCGCGACCTCGGAGGCGGAATGATCGATCAGCGCACGGCCGCAATGCATGAGGTTGCGAACAAGGTGATCATCGTGACCGGTTCAGGCCGTGGGGTCGGTCTGGGGATGGCGCGCCACTTGGGGCTCGGTGGCGCGAAGGTCGTGGTCGCGGAATGGAAAGCTGAACTGCTTGACGCCGCGGTGGCCGAACTCAGCGGTCTCGGTGTCGACACGCTCGGGGTGACAACGAACATCATGGAACGCGAGCAGATCGACGCGATGGTCGCGGCGACGATCGAGCGGTTCGGGCGCGTCGACGGGATCGTGAACAACGCGCAGACGTTCCGGCCGATGGCCGCAATGGCCGACGTGACTGCCGAGGATGTGGACGTCTTCTATACCTCGGGGGTGAAGGGGACGCTGTGGGCGATGCAGGCGGTCTATCCCCACATGGCGGCGCAGGGTTGGGGCCGCATTGTGAACTTCGCATCCTCGATGGGGATCACCGGCGGGCGTGGTTTCGGCGCGTACAACGCGTCGAAGGAAGCGGTTCGCGCGCTCACCCGCACCGCGGCGCGCGAGTGGGCGATGGATGGGATCGTGGTGAACTGCATCGCGCCGGCTGCGGCCGATCATCACGGTGATGCGGCGAAGCAGAGCGAGGGGTACCGGATCTTTGTGGAGAACTGCCCGATGGGCCGCCAGGGTGATCCCGAAACTGACATGGGACCGCTCGCCTGGTTCCTCTGTTCGGACGCGTGCCGGTACCTCACCGGGCACACGTTCATGGCCGACGGCGGCGCCTTCATGTGGGCATGACCACTGGGACGCAGTTGCCACGGTGGAAGGTCGAATAATTCCCGCAGAACCGCGAGCGCCGGTCACCACATGGGGAACGCCACGATGAATCAGGCTTCGATGGCGGCGAGCAGCTGACCGAGTGCGGTGATTGATCGGGAGACGGCGGATTCGTAGCCCTCGGCGTTGATGGCCGGGCCGATGAGTTCGAGGTCGAAGTATCCGGTGTACCCAGCGGCGATGAGGTCACCGAGGATGCGGGCGAGCGGGATGTCACCGTCGCCCGGGACGAGTCGATTCGGGGTGGACAACGTGCCGACCTTGAAGTCGCTGACCTGGACGAGTCGGAGGGTGGCGATGCCGTCGCGCGTGGTGGCGGCCAGATTGCGTTCGGCCCAGCAGGCGTTGATCTCCATGCAAACGCCGGTGTCGAGGCGGCGCGCTAAGTCGACCGCGTCTTTGAGGGTGTGAACGAACCCGACGTCGACGCGCAAGGAATTGGTGTGTTCGATCGCGAAGGGAAGGTTGAGCCGGTGAGCTTCGGCGAGCACCGGAGCGAGGGCCGTCTCCAATGCGTCGGCCGCTGCCTCCCAGGTGAGTGGACCGGCTGGACCGGTCGTGAAGACGAGACACTCCGCCTGCACTCGGCGCGCCACATCGAGCGCGTGCGCGAGCCGGTCCCCTTGCTCACTCCAACGTTCCGGTTCGCTGAGGTGGAACGGTCCGAGCCCGATGAGGTTGGTGACCCGCAGCCCGGCGTCGATGACGCGCGTCGCACCCTCGTCCCAACCAAGGCGTTCGAGCTTGGCCATGCTGATCCCGACGTTCGTGATCTCCCGGGCCGCGTAGAACGCGAGATCCTGTTCCAACGTCCAGTCGAACGTGGAGATCGCGCTGACTGAGATGCGGCGATGCACTAGCCGAGTACCGCACCGCGGGCGCCGTGTCCACCGCCGTCGAGGGGCAGATTGCTTCCCGTGAGGAACTCACTTTCGCGGCTTGCCAGGTAGACCGCGGCGTACGCAACGTCGTCGGCCACGCCCAAGCGCGTGAGGTGCATCGCCTTGAGCCGGTCTTCGCGGTCGGGCGTGATGTTGGCATCCCGGCGTTCGTTGATTACGTATCCGGGACTGATGGTGTTCGCACGGATGTTGTGCGTGGCTTCATCGACCGCGATCGAGCGGGTGAGTCCGTTGAGTCCGGCCTTGCTCGCGATGTACGCGCCGAACCCTTTGCTGGCCCGCTCGGCCTGGCGGGTGGAGATGTTGATGATCGAACCATGGCCTGCTGCGCGCATCAGTGGGATCGCGGCCCGACACAACCACATGGGAGCGCTGAGGTTCACCCGTATGGAGTCTTCCCAGGCGCGAGTTGCGAGGTCGGCAACGGGGCCGTCGTGGCTGTCAACGGTGCCGGCGACCGCGTTGTTCACGAGCACCGTGAGGCCTCCCAGCAGCTCTGCGGCAGCGGCCACCAGGTCGGCGCATTCCTGCTCGCCTCCAACGTCGGCGAGCACTGCAGACGCGGCGCCACCGGCCTCCGCAATCGACGCGACCACGGAATCGGCTCGCTCCCGATTCCTGCCCGTGACGACGACCGCGGCCCCCTCAGCAGCGAACCGTAGGGCGATGGCCTTGCCGATGCCGGACGTGGAGCCAGTGATGAGCGCTAGCTCTCCTGCGAGTCGCACGCCGCGCAGGCTAACCCTCGTCCTGGACCGAGCGTCGCTAGTGGTGTCCGATCGGGGTGCCGTGGGTCGCGCCGCGGATCACGGAGACGGTCACGAAGATCGCAGCCGCGACCAACACGATGGTTCCCCCCGGTGCAAGGCCCCAGGCGCGAGCCGCGGCGAGTCCGAGGATCGCGGCGAGGACGCCGATTGCCGCAGCGATTGCGAGTGTCTGGCGTTGCGACCGAGCCAGTATCCGAGCCGATGCCACCGGAAGCACCATGAGCGCGGCAACGAGAAGTACTCCCACGATGCGGGTGGCTGCCACGATCGTGACCGCCGTCAGGGTGGCGAGGAGTGCGTTGAGCGCGTTGACGGGGAGGCCCATCACTCGAGCGGACTCCTCGTCGAGCCCAATGGTGAACCACGCTCGGTGGGCGACCACGACCGACGCCAAGATTGCCGCGCCGATCCCGCCGACCAGCCAAAGATCGCTCGGCGTCACGGTGAGGATTGATCCGAACAGGTACGGCAGCACGTTCACGGTGATGCCTTCGGTCGCGGCGCGACTCGCGAGGACCGCGCCGCCCGCGATGCCTCCATAGAAGAAGAGCGCCAGCGCGAGGTCGCCCGAAGTTCGGCCACGCGTGCGAAGCCACTCCACCGCGAGCGCGCCGACGACCGCGACACCCAAGGCGGTCCAGATCGGCGAGATGGAGAGCAGCAGCCCTCCCGCAACCCCGGCGAAGGCAAGGTGACCGATCCCGTCGCCCATCAGTGAGAGGTGCTTGTCGACGAGGAAGGCGCCAATGAGTGGTGCACACGCGCCAACGATCACGCCAATGACGAGCGCGAGCTGCATGTACTCGCGGTCGAACGGCCAGGGCAGCGGGAGATTCATTGCAAGTCCTCTAACCAGAGGGGGAGATCCTCCGCGTGGATGCCGAGGCTCACGCCGCGCGCCGAGAGGTCGGCGGGTGGACCGTCGAACACCACGCGGTGTTTGAGCACGATGACCCGATCGAGGTCTGCTGCGACCGCGCCGAGCTCATGGGAAACCAAGAGCACCGCGGCCGCGTGTTTCTGTACGAGGTGAACGAGAGAATCTCGGAAGAGCCGTTGTGATTCCGCGTCGACTCCGGCCACCGGCTCATCGAGAATCAAGAGTTCGGGATCCCCGACGAGCGCGCGGGCAATGAGCGCTCGTTGCTGTTGTCCGCCCGAGAGCTCGGTGATGAGCCGATGACCGAGGTCCGTCAACGCAACCGCGCCGAGCGCATGCTCGACGGCGCCGTGGTCGACGGCGGTCGGGCGTCGCCACCACGCCCGTCGGGACAGTCGTCCGCCTCCCACCACCTCGCGGACGGTGATGGGGAGTTCAGGAGCGAGCCGGCCGCGTTGGGGGACGTAGCCGAGCCGGCCGGGAACGTGGAGGTCGCCCGGCGCGGCACCGAAGAGTTCCACCGACCCACTCGCGGGCCGCAGGAGGCCCAGGATCAAACGCAGCAGCGTCGATTTACCCGAACCGTTGGGACCAACGAGGGCGACGAACTCGCCAGGGGCCAACGCCAGGTCCACGTGGTCGATGACGAGGTCCTGGTCGTACGCGAACGAGAGATCAGACGCTCGAAGGACAGGAGGTGGCGTAATGAGAGTGATTCCCAATACTATCCTCCTCACTCGGTTGAGAATCATTCCCAGGAGAGGATGCACTGTGCGTCGAATCGCGCTGATTGGGTTGGCGGTCGTGCTCGGTGGGTGTGCTGCGGCGAGCCAGGGAACGACGGGAGCGGATCGGCGCAGTGCGGTCGCGGGCTTCTTCCCCGTTGCGGCGACGCTGCGCGCGCTGGGGGGTACGGCGTTGACCGTCCGCGACCTGACACCCCCCGGGGTCGAGCCGCACGATCTCGAGCTCACGACCGACGAGATGGATGCGATCCTCGACGCGGACCTGGTGGTGGTCATGGGGCGAGGATTCCAGCCGGCGGTCGAACGCGCGGCTCGCAATCGCGATGGCGGTGCGGTCAACCTGTTGGACCGGTTGCATTCAGGCTCGGACCCGCATGTGTGGCTCGACCCGGTGACGATGCAACGAGTGGTGAAGATCCTCGCGACCTCAGTCGACCGGGTCTTTCCACACCAGCGCGCCCCGGTGGCCGCTCAGGGCGCGCGGTTGGACCGCGAACTACGGGCCCTCGACGCGCGGTATCGCTCCGGGCTGTCGCGGTGCGATCGCTCCGTGATCGTGACCGCGCACGAAGCGTTCGGCCCGCTGGCGGCCCGGTATGGATTGCGCCAGGAGGCGATCGCGGGGATTTCGCCGGAACAGGAGCCTGATCCGCGGCGAATTGCCGATCTCTCGGACTTGGTGAAACGCGAGGGTGTGACCACCATCTTCACCGAAACCTTGGTCTCGCCGAAGGTGGCCCAGACGCTCGGTCGCGAGGCGGGAGTCCAGACCGCGGTGCTCGACCCGATCGAGTCGCCGCGCAGTGGTGTGACCAGCTTCGCGGGTTACCTCGCCGCGATGCGTCAGAACCTCGTGGTGCTGCGTGCCGCGTTGGGTTGTCATTGACCCAGTGCGTTACGCGAGTTCAGGGTTCCCGCGTTCCTGGAGCGCGGCGCGGATTCGGGTTGCTGCGTCGTCAAGCGACTCGGGCGACGGAGCGAGGTCGGCATTTGCGAAGTTGAGGTCGCGTTCTGCATCGATCGGGACCACATGCAGGTGCACGTGCGGCACCTCCATGCCGGCGATGATCAGACCGATGCGACCCGGATGGAACGCGGCCACCTGCGCGGCTCCGATCTCGTGGGCCACGCGCATGAGATGCGCGTTGGTCTCTACGGGGAGATCGATCCAATGGTCGACTTCGGTGCGTGGCACCACCAGCGTGTGGCCGGGCTGGAGCGGGTTGATCGAGAGGAACGCGACGCAGGTGTCGTCCCGCCAGACGAACCGACCGGGGAGCTCACCCAGGATGATGCGCGTAAAGATCGTGGCCATTGAGCCAGCCTGCCAGGTCTCTGCGGGCCACGGAGGAGTCGCGGCTTCTGGGCCTTGGGCGAGGTGTGGTGGGTCCAGACGGCGGGAATAGCAGCGATCAGTGGGGGTGACTCGGGGCGTTCACGTTGCTCGCTCGGAGGCGGGTGGCTCCGGCGATCGCAGTGCCGAGACCAAGCCCGAGCGCGACGGCGACGAGCCCGCGCGCCGCATCGGGGGCCAAGCGGCTGGGTACGTAGGCGTGGGAGAGCGTGGAGAGATCGGCCAGACCGCCACTGACGAAGGCGAAGAGGCCCGAGAGGATGAGCGCAGGAGCGGCAGACCAGGCGCCGCGCCGGACGAGCCAGATCAACGCAACCATCGACATGAGGACCGCGCCGAGGGAGGGCAGTCCGTCGCCGATACGGCTGGCGGTAGATCCTGAGGTGAACGTCCAGCTGGACCAGATGTGTGCTGCTTCAGCGCCGGCCAGGATCGTGACCGCCGCGCCGAGTACCAAACGGGCGATGCCACCACGGGCGGCAGCAAAGAGTCCGACCGCGAGAATCCCCGCGAGGATCCACCACGGCCAGGCAGGGGGCGGCGGGGTCCACTGGATCGCTCCATTGATCGACTCGCCGCGTCCATCGACGCGAATCGGGATGTGCCAGCTCGTGATGATGTGCGATTGGTCGGGGGCACGTCGCACAACCGCTGGCGTCGCGCCGCCCATCCAGTGGGCCCGATGGTCGTGCCACCGCAGCACCGGACGATCGGAAATCTTGTGCCATTGGGGATCGCGGCGCGAGGACTTGGCGGTGGTGTCCGACGGGATCCGAGTCCGGTTGAGATCGACTGCCGGCGACGCGCGGTTCTCAAAGGCACCGCTCCCGTCGACTCGCAAATACGGCTCGCCCCGGTATCCCAGCACCGTGACGCGCGCGGATCCGGACACGTGGAGCTCAATCTGCTCGCGGTCCGGGCCGAGGCCCACCGTGATGCCATCCGTAGGAGGCTGAATGCCGCGGATCAATGACCGGAAGTCCTGGGCGGCTGGTCCGTTGCTCCCGTGCGCACCCGCCGGAGCGGCAGCGAACATGGCGAGCGCCGAGAGGGTGGTGGCGACGGTTGCGGCGATCGCAGTGCGGCGACGCCTCTGGGTCATGCCGTGCGGGCGGCGAGGACCTGCTCGAGAAGTTGGTCGCGGGCGCGCGCCACACGCGACCGGATTGTTCCAACGGGAACGCCGCAGATCTCGGCAGCCTCTGCGTAGGAGCACCCGACCATCTGTGTGAGTACAAACGCTTCCTGGCGTTGCGGCTCGAGTGCGGACACCAACTCACGCAAGGCATGAGCGCCGTCGGTGGCGGCAGTGATGCCGACGGGGGCAACACGTTGTGCCTGTTGGTTCGCGCGGCGCATCCGAATCCGGCGCCGGGTCGCGTCGGCCGCGGCGCGTCGGGCGATGGAGAGCAACCAAGTGCGGCCGGTGGAGTCGGCTCGGAATCGAGGGAGCGCGCGGTAGGCCCGTATCCAGGTGTCCTGGGTGACGTCGTCGAGCTCATCAGGTGCAACCAGCGCCCGGAGGAAGCGGCGAACCTCGGGCTGAGTCATGCGGATTGCCGAGGTCAACGCGTGGGTGTCGCCATCACGAGCGGCAACGAGATATCCGGTGAGCTGATCCACGGCGGGGAAAGCTAGCGGGATGAGCCCGTTTCCAACATTCGGCCAAACGGCTTTCATATTTTTCGGAACTTTCATGGACCACCGGGCGACTACCTGAACAATGAACGCAACGGTGTATTTCACACGGTCTGGGTCGACCGTTCCGCTCGGCGTGGCCCGCATGGCCCGCCCGAAACAGCGAGATGACAAGCGATGAGTTGTTTCGAAATCAGAGTTTCGGTCTCGGCGCAGCTGGATGGCGAGCAGCCCACCCTGTCCGAGCCGATGGTCACCGACCATCTCGCCGCGTGTACGAAATGTCGGCTGTGGTCCGCGGATGTCACCAGCTTGCATCGTGGTCTTCGGGTCCAGGAGGCTCCTACTGAACCCGACCGCACCGAGGCGATCCTCGCCGCGTTGCCGACCCGAGGCCCGGTGCATGACGAACGAGTCCGCCTACTACGCCTGGTGACGGCCGTGATCGCCATGGTGCAACTCGTCGCGTCGATCCCGCTGCTCTTTGGGACCGATCATGAAATGCACGGCCACTTGGCGCGCCACGTGGGAGCGTTCTCGGTTGCTCTCGCGGTTGGGCTGTTGATCGTGGCCTGGCGCCCCGAGCGTGCTCGGGGCACGCTCCCAATCCTCGCGGTCATGGTGGTCGGTCTCGTTTGGAGCTGCCTCGGCGACCTCCTCGCGGGTCATCCGCTGCCCGGAAGCGCGATCGCTCACGCCGCGGACGTGGCGGGTCTGGCCACGGTGTGGTTCCTGAGCCGTTTGTGGCATGAGCCGTCGACAACGCCGCGGGACCGCCGGCCGGCCCTCGGGACGTGACCCCGATGAAGCAGCTTTGTCGTATCGGTGCGTTCGGGTTGGTCGTCCTTGGCGTATCGATCGGAATGGCCGGACCCGCGTCAGCCCACGCGGATCTGGAGCGATCGAATCCCGCGTCCGGGGCGACGCTGGCCACGGCGCCGAGGGCGATCACCTTGACCTTCACCGAAGGAGTTGAGGTTCGGGAAAGCGGCGTCCGCGTACTCGACGCTGGTGAGGATGAAATCCCAGTCGGGGAAGCCGTACATCCGCGGGGGGACAGGCTGGTGGTTGAGGTGTCGTTGCCGCGGCTACCTGACGGTCTCTACGTCGTGGTGTGGCGGGCCACGTCGGAGGACGCTCATCCGATTCGCGGCGCGTTCACGTTCTCGATCGGTACGGCCCACGTTTCGGGTTCGCACGCCGAGCTCCTGACGACGGCCGCGTTGTCGGACGACTCCGGAGATCCGAACCTGGGCGTGGTGTTCGGTATGGCGCGTTTCGTCCTCTTCCTGGGCCTTGCGTTGCTCATCGGCGGCGCGTGGTTCGCGGCCTACCTCTGGCCGGAGGGACGTCGGGATCCGCGCGTGCGGCGTTTTCTCGGCGGAGCGCTCGCGCTCACTGGGTTGGCGACCCTGCTCGGGTTGTTACTCCAAGGCCCCTACACCTCGGGCGGCGGATTCGGGGACATGCTGTCCGGTGATCAGATCTCAGCCGTGCTCGAGACCCGATTCGGCGTGGTGTGGATGCTGCGTCTCGGTCTGTTGGTCGTCGCCGGGTTGCTGGTGCGCATGATGGTTCGACACGATGGTCCGCTCCCGAGGTGGTGGTTCGGGGCCGGTGCCCTGACGGGGCTCTCGTTGTCAGCGACCCCGGGATTGGCAGGCCATGCGTCGGTCGGTCGGTGGGTATTCCTGGCGCTTCCGGTCGACATGCTGCACGTCCTCGGAATGGCAGTGTGGCTCGGTGGCCTCGTCACACTGGCGATCGCCCGTACCGACGAGCACGCGTATGGGCGGGTGGCCGAGCGATTTTCGGGACTCGCGCTGGGCGCGGTGGTGGTGCTGGCGCTGACGGGAGCGTTCCAATCGGTCCGCCAACTCCAGCCGTTCAGCGCGCTCTGGGATTCGGACTACGGCCGATTGCTGATCGCCAAACTCGTAGCGTTCGCCGTCCTCCTCCTCATCGCGGCCTGGAGCCGCCGGTTGGTCCACGGTCCGGGCATGGGCATCGTCGGGGCCGACCGGGCGCCGTCGATCACGGTCGCGCCCGAGACCGTTCCGGAGTCGTTATCCCCGGGTACACAAACCCGGCTGAAGCGCAGCGTGCGTGGTGAGCTCATCTTCGGCGGCGTGGTGCTCGGGCTCACTTCGATGCTGGTCAACACCTCGCCTCCCCAGGCAACACCACAGCCGGTTCCGTACGAGGCGGTGGTGAGCGCGGGTCGAGTGAAGTTCGACACCTCCTTCGGTCCGGCGCGAGTAGGGGGCGGCAACACCCTTCATGTGACGGTCTTGACGTCGAGCCTTGAACACGCCGATGCGATCGAGATGCGCGCCTCGCTGTCGATGCCGTCGAGGGGGATCCCGCGCATCCCGATCGAACTCCTTCCCGGCGATCACGGCCATTTCGCCGCCGAAGCCGTCCGGGTCCCGTTCGCAGGCGATTGGACGCTCGAGATCCATGCCCTGCTCACCGAGGTCGACGAAGCCTCGGCCTCAGTCACTGTTTCCGTTAGATAGTCCCGAAAGGAAATCGATGTTTCGCAAGAGCTGGTTGGCAATAGCGGTGGTCGCAGCTGTGTTGGCGGTGCCCGGTACGGCATTCGCGCATGTGGCGATCACGGCCGCGGATCCCCCGGGAGAGGACGATGTGGTGCTCGCCTCGTTGTTCGCGGAGAACGAGTGCACGGATGCTTTGAAGACCGTACAGCTCGTGTTCCCGACCGCTCCAGAACTGACTGTGGCGACACCCGAGACGGCCGACGGCTGGACGAGCACGGTTGAGAAGCAGCCCGGCTCAGAATCGGTCGCGAGCGTGACGTGGACGAACGCCGATGGCGTGGCCGGCGACGGTGAGTTTGGGATCGCGCTCGGACTGATCACCGCGGATCAGGAGCCGATCGACTTCAAGGCCATCCAGGTCTGTGCGGACGGCGAGACCTTCCGTTGGATCGGTGAGGGTGAGACCTCGGAGTTCCCTGCGCCGGTACTGACCCTTGACCATGCGGGTCATTCCGATGGGAACCCCCATCCGGACGGCGCCGAGCCGACCGCGACGAAGGCTGCGGTGGACAAGAAGTCCGATGATGACTCCAGCTCCACCGGCGTCATCATCGGTGTGGCCGCGGCAGTGATCGCGCTCGGCATTGGGGCATTCGTCATCGGTCGCCGGAAGAAGCCCTCGAACTCGAGCCCGACGGTTTAACGGTCGGGCGCTTCAGCGCAGCGTTTGCAGAGGCCGACGAGGTCAACGCGGTGGTGCTGGGTTTGAAACCCGGTCCCCCGCTCGATCTCGACGGCGGCGCGCTTCACCGACTCTTCGAGCCTGCTCGAGGCCGGAACGTCCTCCACCGCGCCACACCGTGAGCAGATCAAATGGTGGTGATGCTCGGTGAGATCCTCGGTGAGCTCATAACGGGCCTGGTCGCCATTGGCGGAAGTGCTCGTGACGATTCGGTGGGCGACGCCCACATCTTCGAGCACCAACAGGTTCCGATAGGCAGAACTGGTGGGAATCGCGGGGGCGCGCTCGAGAATCTCGGGCAGGGTGAGCGGACGTTTCGCCCGCCCCAGGACATCGACGAGAGCCATGCGGCCCGCGGTGACCCGTTGACCCTCGGCGCGCAGCCGAGCCGCGACCGTGTCATGGAGATCGGTGCGGCCGACGGCTGGAGACATCGAGTGAGCGTAGCGATGCGGATACCGTCGGCACTATGGATCCCGGCGCGGCGGAGCGGTTTCGGGTGCTCGTCGCGGCACCCGACAGCAACCCACCGCTCGACGAAGGCGCTCTACTGATCGCGGCCACTGCATCAGGTTTCGATGTGGAGGCATGGCTGGCGCGCCTCGACGATCTCGCCGGCGCCGTGCTCGCATTCCCGAATGCCCAGACCCCCAGCGGTCTCGCGCGTGTGCTCTTTGTGGATTGGGCATTCGCCGGTAACACCACCGACTACCAGGATCCTCGCAACTCTTTTCTCCCCGACGTGGTCGACCGACGCCACGGTCTCCCGATCACGTTGAGCGTGCTCATGATCGAACTCGGCCGCCGAATCGGTGTTCGCCTGCACGGTATTGGGATGCCGGGACACTTCTTGGTGGGGGTCGACGATGATCCCGCACAGTTCGTCGATCCGTTTCACGCGGGCGTTGCGCTTGATGCGGCGGGGTGTGGTGAACGCTTCGCCGCGTTGTACGGATCGCGGGCGGAGTTCGATCCCCGGTTCCTTGTTCCCACGAGCAACCGTCTGATTCTGTTGCGCATGCTCACGAACTTGCAGCTCACCTACGTGGCGCGGCGATCGTCCGACGCGCGCTGGGTCGCGAATCTGAGGCTGGGCTTCCCGGAGCTCACACATGAGGAACGCCAGCACACTGCCGAAGTCTTGGCGTCCGTTGGCGCCTTCGGCGACGCGGCTGCGGTGGTGGACGCGCTGATCGTGGAGACGGCGGACCGCCCTGACGCAGCGCGAGACGCGCTCATCCGGCGGGCCAATGCATACCGGTCGAGGTCGAACTGATGGAACTGCCGATGTTCCCCCTGGGGTCGGTGCTGGTCCCGCATCAGCTCTTGCCGCTCCAGGTCTTCGAACCGCGCTACCGGGAAATGGTCGAACACTGTTTGGCGACCGACCGAAGATTCGGGGTCGTCCTGATCGAGCGGGGTTCAGAGGTTGGTGGTGGTGATGTCCGGTTCGATATCGGGACCGTGGCGGAGATCGGCCAACACGCCAAGGCGCCCGACGGTCGGTATTCGCTCGTCACGGTCGGGACCGACCGCTTCCGGGTGAGGCAGTGGCTGCCCGACGATCCCTATCCTCGAGCGGACGTCGAGATCCTCATCGATCCTGAAGTCGGATCCGACGCGCTCGCACGTCGCGCGGCGGTCGTGGCCGGGTTCGAACGAGTGGTGGTCCTTGCCCGCGCCCTCGGTGCGGTTGTCCCCGAAGGTCTCGTGCTGGGTGACGATCCCGTCCGGGCCGGTTGGGAGGCGACCGCGCTGGCGCCGATTGGTCCCCTCGACGTATTCGCAATCCTCAGTGAAGACGACCCCGCGCTTCGCCTCGACCGGGTCGTGGCCGAGCTTGCGGACGCTGCCGAGTTACTCGAGCTCCAGCTCCCCTGACGCAGGGTCACCAACCGGCTGATCGTCGCTCCAACTAACGTCGCCACGATGCAGCTTGATAGCGACGCGCCGATCGATCGAACCACTCCGTCGCCGAATGTTCCGGCCTCGCCACCGGACCAATCGGTGCTCGAATCGTTGGAGGCCGAGCTCGCCGATATCGAGCACGCGGTCGAACTCATCGAAGCGGGTGAGCTTCCAGCCGACGCCTTGCCAACTATGGCCGCGGGACCACTACAGTCCGGCCCGCCGCCACGAGAGGAGCATGCGATGGGATTCGGAATCGACAAACTGGGTCAATGGACGGAGGGTCCTGAGTTCAAGGTCGAGGCCGATCGCACGAAGGCGTATGCCGCGGCGACGAACGACACCAATGCCGCGCATGTGGCCGGCGTGGTTGCGCCGCCGATCTTCGCCGTCGTTCCGATTTGGGACACGATGGCGGGAGCGATGGCGGGCGTTGTGCCGCCCGAGGTCTTGATGTTGGTCGTGCACGGCGAGCAGGACATGCGCTTTCACAAGCCGATCGTTCCGGGGTCGGTCTTGCGCTCCACGGCGGCGCCGATTGGCGTGCGAGTGAAGCCCAACGGTACGACGGTCATCGTGAAAGTCGAAACTCACGATGAAGCCGGCGACCTCGTGGTCGAGCAGTACATGACGTCGTTCTTCCGCGGGGTGAGCGACGGTGAGGGCTCAGGCGAGGACGCTCCCGCGCACAAACTCGAGGGATCCACGAAGGCGGGCGAGCCGGTTGGCGTCGTTACTCAACAGCTCGACACCGATCAGACCTATCGCTACGCCGAGGCCTCCGGCGACAACATGCCGATCCACCTGGACGTTGAGATCGCCAAGTCCGTTGGTCTGCCCGGGATCATCATCCACGGCCTCTGCACGATGGCGTTCACATCGGTGGCCGCGGTCCAACAGCTCTGTGCCGGTGACTCCACGCACCTACGACGCCTGGCGGTGCGGTTCTCACGTCCCGTGCTTCCCGGTCAGGAAATCACGACCACGTTCTGGTCGGCGGGTGAGGCCGATGGTCATCCCGTCTTCGGGTTCGAAACTCGTAACGGTGACGGTGAAGTGGTCATCAAGGACGGCCTCGCGGAGATCGCCCGATAGTTCGGCGCTCGGACCCTCGGAGCGTTGGGGATCGGCCATGGCCACGGTTCGGCTCCGACTCTTCGCCGCCGCACGCGAAGCTGCGGGCACCGGGACCGCTGAGTTCGATGGTGCCACCGTCGGAGACGTCCTCGACGCGGCCCGGGCGCGTTTCGGTGCCACCTTCACGGCGGTGCTCGCAGGCTCGCGGGTGTGGATCGATGGTGATGAACCGGTGGATGGAGATGCCACTCCGGTGACCGACGGCGCAGAGGTTGCCGTGCTCCCTCCGGTGAGCGGCGGCTAAGGAGGGCGCGCCCGTGGCCCGAGCGGCCCGTGAACGCAGCGAACAAGAGCGGGAAGCCGGTTCGGCGACTTGACGGCGCTCGGACCTATTGACGCGCGTTCTAGCGAACGCGGTTTACTCGGCTCTTTGCGCGCGGCGACCCGCGAGCACGTACCAAATCGCGGCGATCACGAACCAGGTCCCGTTGATCGCGACTGCCGACCATCGCTGGCGCAGACCGAACCCGAGAACGATCGCGGCGACTGCGCTCTGGTGCCACAGGAACCATGCCCGTCGTCGTTCTCGGACTACCGGAACGAAACGCGCGATGACCACGATGGACACCGGATATCCGAAGGTGAACAACGCGAGGATCAGGACCGACACGAGCGATACCGCTTCCTTCAGTGCGACGGATGGCGGGGAGGACGCGGGAAGAAACTGCTCGTACGGGCTACATAGTCGGGGTAGCCCGGACGCCGCTTCGCCATGGAACGTTCGAGCATTGGGACACCCGACACTCGTACCAGCAACACGTTCATCATGACCGCGCCGATGATCCCAATCGCGCCGAGCCCGGTCTCGGCGGCCACCAGCGCGATACCCCACCACACGCAGGCATCCCCGAAGTAGTTGGGGTGGCGGGTGTACCGCCACAGGCCGCGGTCCATCACTTGGCCGACGCTCGCGGGGTCGGCTTTGAACCGTGCGAGTTGCGCATCGCCGATGGTTTCGAATCCAAAACCGACGAGCCAGATCGCCACGCCGAGCGCGCTCAGTACCCCGAGGTCCGGAGCGCTACGAACCGATCCGAGTTGGACCGGAAGCGACACAACCCACATCAGGACGCCCTGAAGTAGGAAGACGGTCACAAGACTGATGATCGGGAACCGCGCGCCCCAGTGGCGACGCATGGCCTGGTATCGGAAGTCCTCCGGCGCTGCGCGCTTGCGCCACGCGAGGTACCCCGAGAGCCGCAGCCCCCAGATGCTGACCAGCGCCACGAAGACCCATTGCCGAGCGTCGTTGCCGTCCGCGACGAAGCGGGTGACCCACGCGACCACCACGAACCCCAGTGGCCAGACCGGATCCACGATCGAGGCATCTCGCCACGCAAGGGAGAGCAGCCACGTGGCGAGCATGAGAACACCGATCGCGCCGCCGGCCGCCAGCAGCACTTCACCGGTCATGAAACACGGCACCGGTCATACCGCTCCTCGGTGGGGCTGATCGATGAGGGCTGAGGGGCCTGGGCTGATGGGCCTGGGCTGATGGGCCTGGTCTGCGCGATCACAGCAGCTCGAGGGTGCGGGCCCGTGCGAACCGCGCGGCCACGTCGGGCCAGTTCACGATCTGCCAGAACGCCTCCACCCATTCAGCCTTCAGGTTTCGGTACTGGAGGTAGTAGGCGTGTTCCCACATGTCGAGGACCAGGAGCGGTGGCGCACCCTGACCCACATTGCTCTGGTGGTCGTAAATCTGTTCGATGATGAGGCGTTGGCCCAATGGTTCCCAGGTGAGCGCGCCCCAGCCCGACCCCTGAACGTTGAGCGCTGCCTGGGTCAGCTGACTGCGGAACCGGTCGAACCCGCCGAAGCCGTCCTCGACTGCCGCCGCGAGCTCTCCCTCGGGGAGCCCACCACCGTCCGGGGAGAGGTTCTCCCAGAACATCGAGTGCAGCACGTGGCCCGAGAGGTGGAACGCCAGGTTCTTCTGGAGCTGGTTGATCGACCCGTAGTCGTCGGACGTACGGGCCTCATCGAGTTTGTCGAGTGCTGTATTGGCGCCGGCGACGTACGCGGCGTGGTGTTTGTGGTGATGGAGCTCGAGGACCTCGGCTGCGTAGTGGGGTTCGAGCGCGGCGAGGTCATAGGGCAGCGCGGGCAACGTGTAGGCGGGCATTTCATGTCTCCTGTTGGGGTCGATGGTGCAACCGCCCGGGTGGCTGGGTCATTCCGGTGGCCGGTCGGTGCGTGGCGGAGCTGGCGGTGGATCGGACCGGACCAATCGGCGCGGTAGCCTCCGGTCGATGACCGAGCACGTCCGCCGCATTGACCGTATTCTCGCCGACGCGTACACCGCCGACATCGATGGTCGTTCCCTCGATGACCTGCGGGTCATGGAACGCGACTGCCTCGAGGTCGAGACGGAGATTTCTTACGTGCGGCGCCTCGCCCAGGGCCGCATCGACATCATCGAAGCCGAACGAGACCGTCGAGAATCGGGCGGTTCGCTCAGCGATCTGATCGCTTCCCTGCCGTCGATCCTTGCTGATGAATCCGGCCGGGGTGGCCAAGCCAACACTCGGGCGCAATCGGTGCTGGCACCGGCCGACGGCATCGAATGGAATCGCGGTATGGAGCGGCTGATCGATGATGCGACTCTGGCCAATCTGCCGACGTTGAGCGACGACGAGCTCGTGGCCACGCTGGTCCAGCTCCGTGAACTCGAACACGATTCGTCGCAGCGCCGTCGTTCCCTTCACGGGGTGATTGACACCATCACCCACGCCGTCGCCCGGCGGATCGTGCCAGACCCGGCGGGATGAACGCTCCTGCCGATGCTGTGGAGGCTCGGCTCCGAGATCTGGGCGAGTTCATTCGGGACCAGCGCCGCGGCGATCGGTTGTCCCTCCGCAAGCTCAGCGAGCTGGCGGGAATCTCCAACCCATACCTGAGCCAGATTGAGCGGGGGCTGCGGAAGCCCTCGGCCGAGATCCTCCAGGGGATCGCCAAGGGTCTGCGGATCTCGGCCGAAACCCTCTACGTGCGAGCGGGGATTCTCGAGGAAAAAGACGATTCCGATCTCGTCGCCGCGATCCTGGCCGACGTCACCATCACCGAGCGCCAGAAGCAGTCCCTCGTCGACATCTACCGCTCCTTCCAGCGAGAACACGCCGCTGAGACATAGGCAGAACGAGCCCCGGGGCGAGGTAGGCGTCCTGCCCAACATCAAACCTGACGGGGTACCGCGCTTGAGTCGAAGCCGGACGAGCAATCAGGCAGCACGAGCGATCAGGCGGAATAGGGCTCAGGGGCCCGGGGTTAGGATCCGTCAGCCCCATGTCGATCCGTCGCCTCGCCGTTCTCAGCGTTCACAGCTCCCCCCTTGCCCAGCCCGGATCGGGCGACGGCGGAGGAATGAGCGTGTACGTGCGCGCCCTCGCGGTGGCACTCGCCCGGGCCGGCGTCGGTTGTGATGTCCTCGTGCGACGGGAGCATCCCGACCAGCCCGCGGTGGTCGAGGTCGAACCCGGTTTTCGGGTGGTGCACCTCGATGCCGGGCCTCCGGCGCCTGTCTCGAAGCACGATCTCATGGGGTTGGTCGAGCCGATGGTGCAAGCCTCGCTGGAACTCGTGGATCGCAGCGAGACCTACGACGCGATCCACGCGAACTACTGGCTCTCTGGTGCGGTAGGGCATCGTCTCAAGCACGAGCTCGACAAGCCGCTCGTCGCTACGTTCCACACGCTCGCCCGGGTGAAGGCTGATGCTGGGATCGACGACGATCCGGAACTCCGCGCTCGCGTTGAACACGAGATCGTGGCGTGTGCCGACCTCATGCTCGCTTCCACGGTCTCGGAACGGGATCAACTTGAGTTGTTGTACGGCGCCGATGTCGGACGGATCGAGATCGTGCCGCCCGGCGTGGATCACGAGATCTTCCACGCGGTGACGCGACACCAACGGGACGCCCAGCGGCGCAGTCTTGGACTCGGAGACGCGCCGGTGCTGCTCTTCGCGGGCAGGATTCAACCGTTGAAGGGCGCCGATCTCGCGGTGCAGGCCCTCGCCGAGCTTCGCCACCCTGACGCCGAGCTGCTCATTGTGGGTGGGCCCAGTGGGGTTGACGGTGACTACGAGTTGGACCGTCTGCACGAGCTGGTGGCAAAGCTCGGACTGGGACCGCGGGTGCGGTTCGTTCCTCCCCAAACGCACGCGGAGCTGGCTCGCTACTACCGATCGGTGGACGTCTGCCTGGTCCCCAGCCACAGCGAATCCTTCGGTCTGGTGGCGTTGGAGGCTGCGGCCTGCGGTACGCCGGTCGTGGCGGCGGCGGTCGGTGGATTGCGGTCGCTCGTCGAGGACGACGTCACCGGATATCTGGTCGACAGTCGCGACCCCGCCGATTTCGCAGCACCGATCGACCGTTTGCTGGATCACCCCGCAGCTGCGCACGCCATGGGCGTGGCGGCGGAGGCTCGCTCGAGGCGCTACGCCTGGAGCATGACGGCAGCGCGTCTGCGGCGGCTGTACACCGATCTGCTCGTGCGCGAGCCGGTTTCGTGCCGCTGACCCCTGATGACGCCGTGCTCGCCGCGGTCCACGAACTGATCGACACCCATCTCTTCGGTCCGATTGCGCAAGAGCCGGCGATACAGCACGTGGAGTACGAGGCCGAGTTGCGCCGCTGGTACGTCCGCTTCGGTTGCGACGGCCGGGACGCGGCGACGATCTACTTCGACCTCCACCAGCGCACGTTGCGCTACGAGCTCTACTTCCTCCCCGCGCCCGAGGATCCGAACCGGATTGCGGCGCTCCACGCCTGGGTGCTGCGCCGCAACCACGACTTATACGGAGCCCGCTTCTCGTGCGGCCCGGATGGAGACGTCTATCTCACCGGTCGGGTTGCGATCGAGCATCTCAGCGTGGAGGAGCTGGACCGCATCGTCGGCGTCCTGTTTGAGCTGACGGAGCGGTGGTTTCAGGCGGCCGTCACGATTGCGTATCGGTGACCCTCCCGGGGGCTCGCTCGTCCCTCTGAATCACTTCTTTCCGTTCAGTTGCCTTGAGTTGCATTTGGTTACGTCGAACGGTATTGTGGCATTCCTCGGCACCGACGGGCGCCCGAGTTTGTGAGAAAGTCCGAAGAACGGATTGGTCACCCTGCTCGGGGAAGTGCGGGGCCGGCGCACCGTTCCTCGGGCTTTCTCGCGTCCGGACCGCGGTGCGGGTAGATCCCCGTCCGGATCCGACCCTGCGGCAATGGGCCGCGGTCTCGGCTCAGCCCGCTAATAGCCTCGACGTATGGAACGCATCGCAATACTCGGCGGGGGTCGCATGGGCGCCGCGCTGGTGGCAGGCCTGCTCGATGCCGGGCTCGATCCCGAGCACCTCATGGTGGCCGAGATGGATCCGGCCCGCCGCCGGGCGCTGGAAACAGAACTTGCTCCGGTCCGAGTTGCGCCGAGCGCACCGTGGGTGGTGGGCGAGGCCGATGTCGTGATCGTCGCGGTGAAGCCGGCCGACGTGGCCAGTGTCCTCGGAGCGGCGCTGCCGACGTTGCGTGACGACACGCTGGTGGTCTCCATCGCAGCCGGCGTTGGGATCGCCGCGCTGGAAGCCGCGGCCCCGGGTCGTCCGGTGGTGCGCGCCATGCCGAACACGCCGGCCGTGGTGCGCGAGGGCGTTGCCGCAATCGCACCGGGGAAGCATGCGACCGACCACCATCTCGACGTCGCCCGTCGACTGCTCGAGGCTGTGGGCGCGGTGGTGGTGGTCCCAGAGTCCTTGCTCGACGCCGTCACCGGCTTATCCGGCTCCGGACCGGCCTACGTCTTCTTGCTGGCGGAGGCGATGATCGAGGCCGGAGTGCTCAATGGCATTCCTCGCGACGTTGCGGCCACGCTCGTCCACGGCACGATCCGAGGCGCAGGAGTACTGCTCACCGAGAGCGGTGAGACCGCCGAGCAACTGCGGGCGGCCGTGACCTCGCCCGGAGGCACCACCGCGGCCGGGCTCCGAGCGCTGGAGTCTGGATCTATGCGTGCCGCGGTGTTGAACGCCGTCACGGCGGCCGCCGAGCGGTCGCGCGAACTCGGGCGGACGGGGAGTTCGTGACTACGTTCATGGCGTGACGAACCCCGGGTGCGTGTCGTTTCTCTCGGACTTTGGGCACGCCGATGAGTTTGTGGGCGTCTGCAAGGCCGTGATGATCGGGCTGGCCCCCGGCGTGACGATTATCGATGTCAGCCACGAGATTCCCGCTCACGATGTGCGCGCCGGTGCACTGACGCTGGTGCGGGCCGTGCAGTACCTCCCCGACGGTGTGGTGCTCGCCGTGGTCGATCCTGGGGTCGGCACGGACCGCCGGGCGATCGCGGTGGAGACGGCATCGGGAATCTTTCTGGGTCCCGACAACGGCCTGCTCGCGCCGGGTGTCGCGATGGTGGGCGGTGCGCAACGGGTGGTGTCGCTGACGAATGAGGAGTACCAACTCGCGTCGCCGGGCCCAACGTTCGCGGGCCGCGATGTGCTCGCTCCTGCCGCCGGATTCCTTGCGAGTGGTGTGCCACTCGACGAGCTTGGTGACGCGGTGGACCCGGCAAGCCTCACCCCCGGGTTGGTGCCGCTGCCAAATGTCGAGGCGGGCACCATCGTGGGCGAGGTCTGGTGGGTGGACCGTTACGGCAATTGCCAGCTCAATCTCGGGCCCGACGAGCTCGGGGGACTCGGGGCAACGCCGGGCGAGACCGTCGAAGTTCGATTCGGTGCCACCGCCCGCAGCGCTCGATGGGTACGTACCTACGCCGACGCGAAGCCGTCCGAGCTCGTCCTGATCGTCGATTCCTATGGGCTCGCGTCGTTGGCCCTCGACCGTCGGTCGGCGGCGGCCGACTGCGGCCTGCATGCGGGCTCGGCGATCACCATCGTTCCCCCCGGAGGTGGAGCATGAGACCAGGGACCACGATCGCGATTGTTGTCTTGCTCGTCTTGATTCTCGGCGCAGCCCTGCTGCAGTTCGTCGTGCATTTCAATCCGTGAGGCTCGCCATGTTCGAGCCCGAGTCCGGATGTGTGGCTACAACACCCCGAGCGCGCTGATGGCGACGGGGTCGGTGGTCGGCGCAGAGCTCCCACCGATGGGTTCGATGCTGATCGCAAACCGGGCCGAATGCTTGGGAACGTGGATCGGCCGTCCGGCGTGGGGAGCGCGGCCGAGCAGGCCCGCGGATTTCATCGGTGCCTCGGCACTCGGCTGAGTCCAGAGTTGGTACTCGTGGCCTGCGGGCGCGGCGGGAAGAGTGGACGCGGCGATGCTGCCTTTGCCGTCGGGGTCGACCCGGACGTTGACGACCGCGACGCCGTCCGGCGCGCGCAGCGCAACCGCAGTCGCGGTTCTCGTCGTCGAGTCGGAGTCGATGACTCCGGCCACCGCGATCGAGATGCCAACCACGAGCGCGGCGGCCGCCGCGATCGCGGTGACGCGGCGCCACGCGCCTCTTCCTCGCAGCGTTCGTTGGCCGATCTCCGGGGCACGCGGCGCTCGGAGCTCGCTGACGTTGCTTGGGACGGCCCCGAGGAGGTCCCGGTTCATCTCAGCCCGGACGGCGTCCCAGGAGGCCGCGGTTGGGCGGGGCGAGGCATGCCCGAGCCACGCGACCGCGTGTTCGAGCTGGTGGAGTTCCGTGCGTGCGTCGTGATCGTCGAGGACGAACCGCTCAACTTCTTCGCGTTCGTTGGTGTCGACGGCGCCAAGGGCGAACGCGCCGAGCAGGCTCCGGAGTTCTTCCGGGGTCAGTCGTTCGTCCATTGCTGCTCCCCGAGATCTACGGCGATCAAACGATCGCGCAATCGTGATAGTCCAGCCCGGATCCGACTCTTCACCGTTCCTTCGGCGACCCCGAGGATGATCGCCACTTCCTTGTAAGGATGGTGGCCGTAGTACGCGAGTTCGATGGCTTGTCGCTCACCGTCGGGCAGACCATCGAGTGCCTCGCGGAGGTGGTCGGCCACCGCGCCATCCCAGACCTCAGCGGCCACCGGGTCAGTGTCGCCCCGGGTCGCGGTGCGGGGAAGGGTGCGGGTTTCGAGGCCGCGGCGGGAGGTCTCGCTGCGGATCGCGTCGATGGCCCGGCCGTTGGCCTCCATGAGGAGGAAGGACCGGAGCGCGCCCCGGGTCGGGTCGAACCTCTCGGGAGCGCGCCACAGTCGGAGAAACACTTCTTGGAGTACTTCCTCCGCGAGGCCGGGCGTCCCGGTGACCCTGCGCGCGACCCCGAGGACCGCGCTCCCATGGCGACGCCAGAGGATTTCGACGGCTTCGGGAGATCGGTCAACGACCTCGGCGACGAGTGCGATGTCGTCGAGTTCGTCGAGTCGCCGTTCCCGGCGAACGTCAGCGGCCATGGGAACTCCATGGTGTGCGCGTGGCGCGTCGAGAAGGTGGATGCATAGAAGGAGTTCGGACCCGACGCGGTGCTCGGATGATGGAGCGCAAGGGAATCGTCGGGCGGTGACTCGTCTTCGGGCGCCGATCGGCTCAGAAGATGAACAATTGGCCGCGAACGGTTGCGGGCCGTCGAAAGTAGTGCCCGCCGAAACGGAAGTGGTAGCGCTTCATCAAGTTTCGGTAGGCGAAGCGCATCACGTAGGGGTGTACCGGCGCGGGCGGTGCCACCACAACGGGAGGTGGCGCAGGACTTGGTGCCGGGGCCGCGGCCGGCGCCGATGGCGCCGACCGCGGTTCTCCCGACGACGGGGTAACGGCCGCTGGTGCGGACGTGCTTGGGGCGGGCTGGGAGGCTGATTCCATGAATACCTCGGAGACGTAGATCGTCCCGTTGGCGTTCACAGCGCCCACACCCACGTACCGGAACCCCGGATCTATGAGATTTTGGTAATGACCTGGTGATGCAACGAATGCGTTGTGGATGGCGTCCGTGCTGGGACCGCGCCCGACGTTCTCGCCCAGTCGCGTCCATTCCGGAGGCGCGCCATCGGCGAGGTTTGAATGACTGATGGCACCGGCTGCCGCCATGGATTCGGCCCATCCACGGGCCTTGGCGACAAGGGTGTTGTTGACTTGCAGCGCTGGGAGCCCTTGCGAGGCTCGAAGCGCATTGGTTCTGGCCACGAAGTCAGCTTCGACGCCGGGGTCCGCGGTTGCTCCCGCTGATGACGGGACCAACGACGATCCGACGACAGCCAACGCCACGGCAATGCCGTAGACCGCCTTTCGAAATCGCATTCGTGCCTCCCCATATCTGTCCGCCTTGCTCCCTCTTTCGAATAGGAACAGTCCTTTCATCGGCGAACGCGCGGTTCGGCTTGAGTCGTGATTCGCGGAATTGGTCGGTTCTGGGGTGCGGTGTCCGATCACGCCGGTGCGGTGGGCGCCGTACGCTCCGCGAATGCAGCTCGGTGCAAGGGAACTTCCGGTACTCGCCAACGCCAATGTGGTGGTGGCGGGCGGGGGCCCGGCAGGCCTGGGTGCCGCCTCTGTGTGAGGCGGCCGACCATGGACGTGAGTTAGCCGGTTCGTTCCGTCAGGTACACGTTCATCTCAGGCGCACGGGAAGGTACTGGCAAGCACGTCGTTGGCGATCCGGTAGGCCCGGAACTCGTCGCGGATCGCGTCGATCGACTTGGATAATGGTGCCCACTCGTCGCAGACCTTCATATCGGCGTCGATCGCGGCGACCGGGTGCCACCAGACCCCGTCCGCGGTGACACAGACCTCAGGAACCAGCGAAGCCCGGGACACGGTCATCCCGGCGTTCGCAGAACCTTGGCGCGCAACGCGTCGAATGACACGTTGGTCGTCGTTGAGCTCCATCTGATCGAACAGCGATTCCAGTTCGGTCTCGGTGGTCCCGGCGTCGGCGCCGAGGGTG
>JANPBJ010000161.1:0-3812 GCA_031430375.1 Acidimicrobiia bacterium | reverse complement strand
CCCTCTGCGCCGTAGCGAGCTGGACCGGCGATCGGGAGATGTTCCGGTTGGGGCTCGAAGACTTCACCGCATTGGCCGAATCGACGCCCGTGGGCCTGCGCTCGAGTGGCATGGCCACCCGCGGCGGCTTCGCGCTGCGATACGGATCGCTGGACGACGCCGCCGTGCGAGCCGACGAGCTGCTCCAGCGTGCCACCGAGACCGGTGAGCCGGACGCGATGATCTGGTACGTGAATCTCATCGGGGCAACCCGGCGCCAGCAGGGTCGCCATGACGAGGCGATCGAGCTCTACTCGCCCCTCATCGGTGATCGCGACACCGATGCCGTGACCATCGCGTGCGCGGGGCTGACCGCGCTGAGCCTCTGCGAGGGCGAACGTCACGATGAGGCGCGTCCAGTGGCCGCGCGCTGCTTCCCGGCGGCCCGGGAGATTCCGCGTGACACGTCGTTCCTGCCGATCCTCGGACCGATCGCGATTGTTGCCGCCGAACTGGGCGAGGTCGATCCAGCCGCGTGGCTGCTCGAGCAACTCGAGCCGTTCGCCGACGTCTGGTCGGCGTGGGGTGCGAACGCGCCCGTCGCACCGGTCACGACACTGGTCGGCCGATTGAAGGCCACCCTCGCCGACTTCACGGGCGCCGAGGATGCCTTCGCGCAGGCCGTCGATCACACCCGCGCCAACGGTGCCTCGTTCTTTCTCTCCGACGCGCTGCTGTACCAGGGTCTTGCCCGGCGGGACTCGGGCGCGGTCGGCGACGCGGTCACTGCACCGATCAGTGAGGCGCTCGAACTCGCGACCGCGGGCGGCTATGGCACCATCGAACGTCGCGCCGAGCGTGCTCTCGCCGACTGAACCGCACTATCGATTGCCGGGCATCACGAACCGGCGGTCGAGCGCTCATCGCTCCCGGTGAGGTGAAATCGCGACGCGGAGGTGCTCGTGCCGCATCGCGACCTCGAGGAGTGGCGATGGCGCGCTGAGGGTACACCTTGGCTCCCAGTCTTGGTCGGTGACGGCGTCGAGCAGCTGGCGCCGCAGGGCGTGGGTCCCGCCGGGGACGATGACGACCGCAGCCCGGAGCCCTCGCGTCACCGAGAGCGTCTGCGTTCAGCCGGCGTTCGCCAAGCGGTGGTCGTAGTCGTCGGCCAGCGCGAGCAAGGCCTTGGCGGTCTCGCCGTTGTACGACGAGCCGTGCATGATCGCGAGGGTCGTGGGCTCGAGTTCGGCCAGGCGGCGGATCGTGGGTGCGGTCTGGGGCGTGAGACACGTGGCACCAAAAATGTCCTCGGCTTGCGCGGCGGCGTCGAGGAGATCATTCGTGGTGATTGCCGGTCCGGCCCCGACCTGAGTGAAGAGGTCACCGCAGAACAACGTGCCGGTGGTCTCTTCGTAGAGCACGTGCGCGTCCCAGCCGTGGGGCACGTGGGGCGTGGTGATGCTACGGACGCGGTGGCCGCCGAGGTCGAAGGCGCGGTCGGGGTCCATCGGGGCCGGGGGTCGGTCGGCGAGGTCGTTGATCGACACCATGCATCCGACTGCGGTGTGGGCCACTTGCGCGTTCGGCGCGGCAGCAAGGAACAGGTTCATCGCCCCACATTCGTCGGCTTCGAGGTGACCGAACATGACCCAGCGCAGTTGCTCGAGGGGCACCACCGACGCGACGGCATCGGATACCAACGGGAACATGGCGCGCGGTCCGGTGTGGAAGATGACCGGCTCGTCGGCGTCGATCAGGAACTGGTTGAACGTGAAACCGGTTGGCCCCACATCGGGGACGAAGGTGGAGAGTCGGTAGATGTGATCGGCGATTTCGTCGACGTGGGTTTCCATGGCCGTGTCTCCTTCAGAGTGGGAGTGGGTTGCTGAGAACACCGGTGCCGGGCAGGCGGCCGGAGAGGGTGCGGATGAAGGCAAGGGCGTCGATCTCGACTCGTTCACCCCCGACGCCTTGGCTGAACTTACCGCCCGCCGGTCCTTCGAGCACGAGCTCGAACGGCTGGCTGTGGATGTCTGCCCATTCGCCCACGATGTCGGCCACGAGACGGCCGTCGTGATCGGCGGTGAGGTGCATAGGCCGGTCGATGGCCGCGTGGATATCGATGCGGTGCGCCCAGACGTCGCGAGTGAAGCCGACGTCGAGCAGGTACTTGAGCGACGTCCAACCGATGGGCGGACCGAACGGGATCGGCACATACCTCGCCGGTAGCGGGGTCCGCCACCGGCCCTTGACGGCGCTGGGGCCCACCGTGCTGAGCTGCGCGATGAGTTCGTCGTTCGACAAGTGATCGCGCTCGCGGATCTGCAACTCGTTCATGCCGTCGACCCAGTGATGCGAGTCGATCTCCTTGTTGAGGGGCACCCCGCGACGGAGTTGGTGCAGAAAGGTTGGGAACGACGCCTGCGCTTCGCCCGATCCGAGCACGTGCAACGCCATCTTGCGGACGTCCCACGCCGGGCAGTCGGTGGGCCGCGCCCACTCGGCGGGTGTGAGTGATGCGACGAGCACCGCGAAGCGAACGAACTCCTCTTCGGCAAGTAGACGGGCTTCAGGGCGTTTGATCCGGTTGGGCATCATCAGCGCTTGCTCCTTTTCATGACATCGTCGACGTAGAGATCGACGAGGCGATTGAGGTGGCGGGTCCAACGGTTGCCGCCCGGGTCGTTGCTCAGTTGCGCCTCCATGAGGCCGGCGACCATGGCGACGATGCAGTCGATGTCGCCTCGTCGGTTGACGCCCGCTTCGTGCATCACCTTGCCCGCTCGGCCGAGCGCCTCCTCCGCGAGCGTGTACGACTCCGGCGAAGGCGTGAAGTCGCGGATGTGGCGCTCGAAGAGCAGCTCGTAGCGCGCGGGGTCAGTGAGTCCGAACGCGACGAACGCGGCCAAGAACTTCTTCAACGCCGCGCGCGGGTCTCGGGGGAGTGCGAGGTCGTCGAGCCGCTGGAGGAGTTGCCGGTTGCCGTCGGCGAACATCGCGTCGTACAGCGCGTGTTTCGAGTCGAAGTACTCGTACAGAGACGGCTGGCGCATCCCCACGTCACGGGCGAGCGCATGGAGCGAGACCCCGGCGATGCCGTGCTCCCGAGCGAGCTCCCATGCTGCGGCGACGATCGAGGTGACCTTGGCCTCTCTTCGCTGTGCGACCGCTCCCGCCATCGGTGCCCCCTCTCGAAATCCTATTACTGATAGGTATCTTACCTATCACCAATAGGAAGTCAAGCGCGAACTATGGGTCGGTGTGGTGGTCCCTCCGGGGTCTGATCGCAGGGCATCACGAGCCGGCGACCGAGCCGAGCGCGGCAACCGACCGCTGCATTTCCTTGCGGAGTACGGGTCGACGGATCCGGAGGAGCAGGTGCTTCCGCCAGAAACTGAGTGGGTGGAGGTCGACCGCGACCGTGACTCGTGAACCATCTCCGTCGGGCTTGACGTGCCATTCCCAATCGGCGTACGACGGGTTCCCGTCGTCGGACTGTGAACGGTAGGCGAAGCGTCCCGCCGCGGTGTCGAGCGCGACGACCGTTGACGTGCTGACCCAGGACTGTCCGAGCGCGTGCAGGCGTACCTTCCACACTGTCCCCGGTTCGAGATGCTCGGGCACATCGATGACGTCGGTGATCGCGGGATTCCACTCGGGCAATCTCGAGACGGAGGTCACCACGCGGAGTACCGCCTCTGGAGGCGCGTCCACGTGCGCGCTCGCTGATTCGTGCAGACTCATCGTTCTCCTGCTTTCCGGATCCCCGTGCATGGGGTCCTGCTCTCACGCATCGGCGACGGGTCCCGCCGCGCGGGGGTGGGTTTCGTACA
>JANPBJ010000160.1:0-13139 GCA_031430375.1 Acidimicrobiia bacterium | reverse complement strand
GGCGCGCGGGGCGGTCACCTTGACTGCTTCGCCACGGCGAAGCAGTCAGAACGCCCTACTTAGCTTTTGTGGCCTTGACTGCTTTCACGGCCTTCGCGGCCTTCGCGGCCTTCGTGGCCTTCACGGCTTTCGCCGGGACCTTCTTGGCCGGAGCCTTCGCCGCCGGAGCCTTCTTGGCCGGAGCCTTCGCCGGAATCTTCTTGGCCGGAGCCTTCGCCGCCGGAGCCTTCGCCGGTAGCACCTTGGCGACCGGCGCCGCCTTGGCTACCTTCGCAGGGGCTTTTCGCACCTTCGGGGGAATGTACGGAGCGGGCGGCTTGGTGAGCGCGCCGTCGTCGTCGAAGTCGATTGAACTGCGCCGACCCACGTTCAGCGGCTTCCCAAGCACTTCGTCGAGCTTGTCCTCGGCTGTGTCTTCATCAACGTTGAGCGCAAACGTGAGCTCTGAGACGAGAATCTGACGCGCCCGTGCCAGCATCCGCTTCTCACCCGCGGAGAGTCCCTTGTCCTTCTCGCGAATCGTGAGATTTCGCACGACCTCCGCTACTTGGTAAATATCGCCGCTCTTCAGCTTCTCCACGTGGTTCTTGAAGCGTCGTGACCAGTTCGTAGGCATGCGCGCTTCCTTCTTGCGCAACACCGCAAACACTTCCTCGACCTCTTCGTCGTTGATCACATCCCGCAGACCGATGTGATCGGCATTCTCCGCCGGAACCATCAAGGTCAGGTCGCCATACGCCAGCCGCAGCACGAGGTAGTCCTGCTTCTTGCCGAACGCCTCCTTGCGCTCACGCCGTTCAATCGTGGCCGCACCATGGTGCGGGTACACGACCTTGTCACCAACATCGAACGGCATACGCGAAGCGCTCCTACAGAGGGAGGAAAGAGAGAGCCGCTGATGTTACCGGAGTCGGTGCCGGCAGGCAGATCCATGGATAGTCTGCGGACGTGGCCGACCGACGAGTCTTGAGTTCGAACGAGCTCTTCGCATCCTTGCCCGAGGACATGGTGGAGCGGCTCCGCGGCCAAGCCATCGATCGTCACGTCACCAAGGGAGAGTTGCTCTTTGCTCAGGGAGACGAGTCCTCTGAGCTTTATGTGGTGCTGGATGGCCGCATCGCGATCTCCACGCGTTCGTCGGACAATCGAGAATCGATGGTCGCGGTACTCGAAAATGGTGGCCTGTTCGGAGAAATGGGGCTCTTCGACGGGGGTCCCCGATCGGCGGAAGCCCGGGCGCTCACCGATACCGCCCTGATCGGTGTCAGCTACGACGATGTGCGATCAGCGGTCCAGGAACGGCCCGAGGTGCTGTGGGCAGTCGTGCGACTCCTCGCCCAACGCCTCCGGGCCACCGACGAAGCGCTCGCGGACGCGGTGTTCCTCGATGTTCCCGCCCGTACCGCCAAGCGGCTGCTGGAGCTCGCGGGCGACGCCGACGAGTTCCAGCTCCCGATGACCCAAGAGGATCTCGCCGGTCTCGTGGGCGCATCACGCGAACGAGTGAACAAGGCTATTGCGATGTTCGTCCGTCTCGACTGGGTCGTCGCAACCGGCCGCAGCCGTTATCGCATCCTCGACCGCGAACAGCTCGAGCTCAGAGCCAATCCGTAACCGGATTCCCGCTCATGCGACGGCGTCGCAGGCCACTCGGGCCCCGCTCGGCGGCCCATCGGCTCGACCGCGACCTCCATCGCCTCACTTCGGATTCCCGCTCGACGGTGCTATTTGAGGAAGGTCAGCACGCGGTTCCAGGCATCGGCGGCATCCTCGGCGCGGTGTGCCGGTCGCTCGGGATCGTGCACGAACCCGTGCTCCGCATCCTCGTAGAGGACAATCTCGCAGTCGGGGCGGCCAGCCCACGCCGCGCGTAACTCGTCGATGTCACCGGCGGGCGTGAACGGATCCGCGGCGCCAAAAATCGCGAGCGTCGGACAGACTGCATTCGCGGTCGCCAGCGGTTCCGCGAGCTCGTCGGCCCGCCAGCGTTCGGGAACACGGACCATGCCGTAGAACGACACCGCCCGATCGAAGCGGCCCGTCGCCGCCGCCTTCAGCGCGTACATCCCACCCATGCAGAACCCCAGAATCGCCACATCGGCAACGTCGTCGTTCACCACCACGTAGTCGGCCGCACGTTCTAAGTCACCGAGCTGAAGCTCATCGGACAGTCGCGGTACATAGGCCATGCGGTGGTCGAGATCGCTGAGATCAACTCCTGAGGTGTGCGCGCGGGCAAACGGTTCCGGTGCGCAGACCGCGACACCATGGGTTGCGATCCGGCGGCACAGGTCCTCGAACAACGGCCGCAGCCCACCAATGTCGGGATGCAGCACGAGTCCCCGGGTGGGCATGCCATCCGGACGAGCGTGGAAGGCACGGACAGGATCACCGTCTTCGCCCCGAAGCTCAATGGTCTCGACCTCGACCTCGAACGGTCCCTCGCGCAGTGCAGCCATGCCCGCACGGTAGCGAACTGCAGGTGTTGCTAGACGTACCGCTCGAGGATTGATGACTCTGCAAGACGCGCCAGGCCGTCCTTGATCGATCGCGCCCGCGACTCGCCGACCCCTTCCACTTCCACCAGGTCCGCGACACTCGCCCGCAGGATCTTGTAGAGAAGTCCGAACCGCTCGACGACCGCATCGGCCACGGGCTCCGGCAATCTCGGGATCCTGTGCAGGAGGCGATAGCCCCGGGCTTGCACCGCCGTGTCCAAGCCGGTGTCCCGCGGGAGACGCAGAACATCGGAGACCTCACGCACATCGAGCAAGCTCTCGGTGTCGAGATCGACCAACACACTCAACGCGGCGTGGGCATCGAACCCTTCACTCTCGACGACGTAATCCTTGGCGAAGAGCCGGCGATCGTCCTCCACCCCGCCCATCAGCTCCTCGAGCTGGAGCAGGATGAGGCGACCATCCACCCCGAGTTCAATGACGTACTCCTCGATCTCGACCGCGATCCTTCGCACCATTTCGGCTCGCTGAATCGCCACGGCCACATCACGCACGGTCACGAGGTCTTCCATCTCGAGAGCCGAGAGCGATGCACTGACCCCATCCAAGCGGGTCTTGTATCGCTCCAAGATCTGGAGGGCTTGGTCCGCCCGGCTGAGCACGCGTCCCACGGGTTCGAGTGTGCGTTTCTGACCACGACGGTGGACGGCCACCAGCGATAGCTCTTCCGAGATGCTGATCACCGGCGCATCGATCTGCTTCGCGACCCTCTCCGCAGTGCGGTGCCGGGTGCCCGTCTCACTCGTGGGGATATTCGGATCCGGAACGAGGTGCACGTTGGCTCGAGCGATGCGGGTGCAATCGGCCGAGAGGATCATGGCGCCATCCATCTTGGCGAGCTCGGACAATCGCTGCGGTGTGAACTCGGCATCGAGCAGGAACCCGCCGGAGCAGAGCGACAGCACTTCAGGGCCATCGCCGATCACGATGAGCGCGCCCATCTTCGCCTGAAGGATTCGGTCGAGACCTTCCCGCAGGGGCCGTCCGGGCGCCACCAGCCGCAATGCGGAGAGCATCGCTTCCGATCGTGGCTCTGCGGGCACAGGACGTTCCTTTGGTTCTGGTCGGTGAGCCAAAGCGTTGGGCTCGACGGTCGACGTTGCCGCGGAAGCGGACACAACGATACCAGTGGCGGCCGCGATATCAACAGTGCTCAAGCCACCGGTATCGACCGCACCGTTCCAATACTGGAGCCCTTCTCCCACCGTCATCAAGGGGGTCGATGCTGGCACCGACACCGCCGCCGTCATCTACGGGTCGCCATGACGTCAGGCCAAATCGAGAGCTTCGAGGACATCTCCCACCCGATCTGCCCGAAGCAACCGAATGCCATCGACATCGGGCGTCGATGCCGGCACTGCCGCCACCCGGAAACCGAGCCGCGCCGCTTCACCCAACCGCCGAACGGTCTGCGATGCCTGGCGGAGCTCGCCGCCGAGACCCACCTCACCCACGGCAACCAGACCGCCCGGTACGGGCTCGCCGGTCAGCGCGCTCACCACGGCAAGTGCGACCGCGAGATCTGCTCCGGCGTCGTGCACCTTCACTCCTCCGGCCACACTGGCGTACACGTCGAACCGATCGACGTGACGCCCGGCGCGCGCTTGGAGCACGGCGAGCAACATCTCGAGCCGTCCGGCGTCGAGACCCCGCGCCGAACGGCGGGGGGCGGGGGCGCCCGTGGATGCCAGCAGCGCTTGCACCTCAACCAGGAGCGGCCGCACCCCTTCGAGGGTTGCGGTAACCACCGAACCCGGAAGTCCCGGGCGCCGATCGGCGAGGAACAGCGCGGAGGGGTCCGCCACCTCCGACATTCCGGCTTCCGTCATTTCGAACACGCCGAGTTCGTTCGTGGTCCCGAACCGGTGCTTGAGCGCGTGCAGCATCCGCAACGAGTGATGCCGATCACCTTCGAACGCGAGCACGGTGTCGACGATGTGCTCCATGGCGCGCGGACCCGCCAGCAGCCCCTCCTTGGTCACATGGCCAACCAGCACCGTGGCCATCCCCCGATCCTTGGCCACGCGCACGAGCCGGTGCGAACACTCCCTGACCTGGCCGACGGAGCCGGGCGCGCCGGAAAGTTCCGGGTCCATCACCGTTTGGATTGAGTCGACCGCCACCACATCTGGAGCGATCTCGACAATCCGTTGAAGAACCGCGGGCAGCGACGTCTCGGTCACGATCAGGAGGTTCGGATCGAGGGTGCCGAGCCGATCGGCACGCAGCCGTACCTGCTCCTTGGATTCCTCGGCACTCACGAGCAAGCAGCGCGCCCCCGCGGCGGCCATGCGACCAAGCGACTGCAGCAACAAGGTGCTCTTCCCGATGCCGGGTTCACCGCCGAGCAACGTGACCGATCCGGGGATCAATCCCCCGCCCAGCACTCGATCGAGTTCGGGGACACCGGTGGACAAGCCGACCGCCGCGATCGGGTCGACATCGGCGAGGGCCATCACGACCGCCTCGCCCGCGGGTGTACCGGCGACGGACGGCGGCCGTTCCTCGATCAGTGAGGACCACGCGCCGCACTCAGGGCATCGCCCCAACCACTTCGGCGCCTGCGCCCCGCACTCGGTGCATCCGAATACGGCTCTACTACGAACACTCGTTCGACCCATGCCGTTACCCTAACGGACGGGTCGGACCACGTTGGTCAGGGACCAGTGGTCACCGTGGTCGTCAGAGGAAAGACCACCTGATCGCGGCGTGCCACACCGTCAGCGGCGGTCCCGCCCGGACTCTCGAAATACATGGTGCGGTTCCCGACCAGGCGATCGACCCCGCCCAAGGCCGGGTCCGTGTTCGGTAAGGCGCTGTTGAGGAAGATCCCGCTCGACCCGTACGCCGTGGTGTCGCCGGTGCACTGGACCACTGGGGGCGTCGAGTCATCCAGGTAGTACGGAACGATGCTGCTCGGTGTCCAGGTGGTCTGAAGCGTGCCGACTTGGTTGATCGTGCCCTGCGGACCCGTCACCTGTTCCCACGAAGGGAGACCGGCGGCGGGTGTCTCCGGATTGCCGTCGATGGTGAGTCCGGCCTGGTTGAAGTCGTTGCGATACGTCATGCCAGTGGCCGCAGCCGAGTAGTCGAAGAAATCCATGATGGAACTGATCGAGTGCACGCGCAGGTCGGTGCGGATGTCTTCTCGACGGTCGTAGAACACATGGGTCCGCTGCGTACTCGGCCCACTGTTGGCCCCGACGTACGAGCGGATCACCCGCACCGGACCAACCTTGTTCGTCACGAACGCGCCTTCAGAACTTCCAAACGGGCCCGGCGCGTCGAACGTGTCCTCGCTGCGCACACACGTGTTGGGATTGAAGAGCGCCTTGTGGCGATCGAGGATATCCACACCGGTCGCGCCGGGCGCGATGACCTCGAGACGGACACACAACCACCGATCGGCAAAGTGATGCCGGTACGTCGCTCCTGTGAAGAGCGTGTTCTCCAGGTTCGGACCCGAAGTCAGTTGGTACGTGAGTTTGTAGTTCCCCGACACCAACCTGAACGTGTACTTCACGTACTTGACCCCGGCACCTTGCTTCAGGCTCGAGCCCACAGCCTTCCGGAAGAGATAGACGAACCCCTCAGCACCCGGGTCGAGCGGATCCGAGATCTTCACCTTCACGCCGGTTCCGGCCGCGGCGCCGACGGGAAGTGCGCCGACCGGCGCGGCCACACCCGCGTCACGCGCCATGAAGACCAGTTCGTCGTTGCTGTCGAACTTCACGTCCGGATCGTTGCCGGTCCACGTGTTCCCGCCGGTGTACACGAGCTCGTTGACGAGACCGGGTTGGCTGCCGTAAAACACGGCGGCCGGGTTGTTGTAAATCTTCCCGAAGCTCACGACCGCGCGCTCATCGATCTGGACCGGCAACTGCAACCACGCCGAGCCGGTCCACCGAAAGCCCACGATGTTGGCGCGTGGACCGTTCACCAGCGTTGGCAGGTTCGCCCCGGTCAACACGACCGGGTCGGCGGGACGGGCGACCGGTACCGCGGCGGCCGGCCCCGCCGCACTGAGGAGTGCGATCGTGAGCACGGCGGCGGATGGAACGGCAACCAGACGGATACGCATTGGGAGATTCGAGCAGGTCTGCCCCCCGGCGTCAATCATCGAAGGTTGGCAACGCGTCGCTATGGTCGCCCTCGTGGCGAACCTCGTGGTCGGGTTCGATCTCGACATGACCCTCATCGACTCGCGTCCAGGCATCATCGCCAGCTTCGACGCGCTCAATGTGGAGATCGGATCGACCATCGACGGGCGGCTGATCGCGTCTCGTCTTGGGCCCACCCTCGAGTCCGAAATGGCCACCTACTTCCCGCCCAACGAGATCACCGCGGCGTGTGACCGGTACCGAGCGATCTACTCGGAGCTCGGGCCACCGGGGTGTTCACTCCTCCCCGGCGCCGCCGAAGCGGTCGACGCCGTGCGCGCCCAAGATGGAACCACGCTGGTGGTCACCGCGAAGTACGAGCCGAACGCGCACCTCTGTCTGGCCCACGTTGGGATCACCGTCGACCATGTGATCGGCTGGCGTCATGGCGCGCAGAAGGGCGAAACGCTCCTGGAGCACGGCGCGCATATCTACGTGGGCGACACGCTGCCGGACCTTGAAGCCGCGCGTGTGGGGCGCGCCCACGCCGTGATGGTCGCGTCGGGACCGGTCAGCGAGCCGGAGTTTCACGCGGCCGGTGCTGACACCGTGCTCGCGTCGCTCGTCGATTTTCCGGCCTGGCTGCATACGTTTTCATCGACCTGAACCGCCTCGTTACCCGGCGTCGGTGACGAGCGCGGTGGCGTAGCCGGTGAGCGTGTTGTTGTCGACGTAGATGTGTTGTGATCCCGCGAGCAGGTCGCGGAGGCAGCGTTGCATCACGCCGTCGCGCAGACCGGCGGAGCCGGACCAGGAAAATGCGAACCGAGCTGCATCGGTCGCAACCCGAGTGGCGTAGGTAGCAACGGCTCGCACCCGCGCTTGGGTGGTGGGTTCAACCGTTCCCGTGGCGCGCGCTTGTGTGTCGGCTTCGGCATAGGTCTCGAACACGAGTGCCCTCGCCGCGAGGAGTGCGCAGTCGTGAAGCCCGAGGTCGTGTTGGAACAGTTGCTCGGTGCCGATCGTGGCGAACCCCGCCATGCGCACGCGGGTGCTGGCGAGCTTCGTGATCTCGTCGAGTGCTCGCCTCCCGACCCCGAGTGCGAACCCCGCGTGGCCGGCACCGGTGATCGCAAAGAGGCCGAGGCTGTAGTTCGAGCCACCTCGCTGCTGCGTGTGCTCCAACAGGGAATAGGTGTAGTCCTCGGGGACGAACACATCGTCCACGATGTAGTCATACGATCCCGTAGCGCTCAGACCGATCACGTCCCAGTTCCCCCGGAACTCGACCTGGTCACGCGGGATCAAGACCACGCGCATCGCCGGCAACCCCGACTCGGTGCTGAGTTGGTTCCCGTCGTTATCGGTCTCAATGGTTCCGGCCCCGATGAAGTTCGCGTGCGCACACCCCGACCCGAATGAGTATCGGCCGCTCACCCGATAGCCGCCCTCCACCCGTCGGGCCGAGCCCACCGGCCCGAGCATCCCGGCATGGATCCCGCGACAGCCGGTCGTGAACATCGCGTTGGCCGCCGCCTCGCCCGTGTAGATCGCAGCGAAGCAGGACGACGTGGTGTTGGCCATGACCGACCAGCCCGTGGAACCGTCGGCGTAGGCCAGCGCTTCGAACACGGTGAGTGCCGTGCCGATGTCGGTGTCGAGACCGCCGAACTCCTTGGGGACCAGCAGCCAAAAGAGATCAGAGTCGGTGAGCGCGCGCAGAACCGCCTGCGTGGTGGTGGTATCGGCTTCAGCCTGATCGGCCTCGGCTTCGATGATCGGCGCAAGCGCTCGCGCTCGGTCCACGATCTCTTGGTCCACGATCACGGTCATGCAGGCTTCTCTCCGGTTGAGGTCTACAGGTTGTGGGTGTCGTTGTGGCCGATCATCTCATCGAGCCGCTCCAACACTCCAAGCTCAGCTGCCCAGTGGCGAAGGTATGCCACATCGAGCCCGAGCGAATGGACGCTGATCATCGCTGCGACATCGCGCAACTGCCGTTCCGACCCACTCGAACTCGCCCACTCCAACTTCGCGAGAATCATGTCTTCCGCGGTGGCCACTGAGGTCAGGACTCCAAGAATTTCCACTGGCTCGCGGCGCGCGAACTCAGTGAAACTAAAGGGCCGATCCTTTCGAAAGATGAGGTCCGCTTTGAATCCCGTGGTCGGTTCGATCACGTTGAACAGGTCACGACGGTCCAATGCCGCGAGAGCGTCACTGACGTAGAAGCGGTGTGGCTCGAGCAGTTCGACGAATCTCACCAGCTGTTCACGTGATGGGTCGATCACGAGATCGATGTCCTGCGTGGAGCGTGGCTCCCCATGATGCGACGACGCCACCGAGCCGGCGACCATGTGCGGAATCTCACTTGCGTCAAGCCGCTGGACGATCGCGGCCAGAAACTCAGTCGTCGTCATCGAGGCCGCCCCCGGTTCATCGCCATGAGCTCGGCTGCCACCTCGGGGCCATGGAGGATCTGAAGTAGCTCGTGGTGCACGCCATCCGAATCCAGACCGGGATGGCGGCGTCGAATTCCTTCGACGGTCACCTGGCGCATGTCGTTTGAGAGCTGGAAGGCCACCACAACTCTTTGCGCCGGAGTCATCGCCCGATAGGCCGCTAGCTGGACCTCGCGGGCTTCGTCGGTGGTATCTCGCGGCTCGGAGTTCACGCGCTGAGCGTACGTTCCCGTCGGGTCCGCCGGGCGCGGCGACCTCGGCGCTCGCCGACAATGAGGATCGCGAGGGCGAGGACCCCGAGCCCAATCCCGGCGCCGAGCAGGAGCATTCGATCAGCGTCCGTCTCATCCGCGCGGGCGGCGAGCACCGCTCGGCCATCGGGCATCGCCACAATGCTGGTGCGTTGGCCGCCCGGGAGTTCCGCGACGGCGCGGATCCGCAGGCCGTTGCGCACGCCGCCCGTGATTCGCTGTTCAACCGCTGGGATATCGACCCGTTCCGCCGTGAGGCTCGCCACGAGTTCGGGGTCCGCGGCGAGACCCGTGTCAACCCGGCGGAGGTCAACCGTGCCCCGCACGGTCCATCCCGTCGAGAACGTCGACGAGGCCCGGGTTGCCTTGAAACCGCGCAGCGGGCCCGATGCTCCGTTCAACTCAGCCACGATGCCGGCCACCTGATGCGGGCGGGAGAACGGCTTGCGCACCACGATCGTGGCTCCACCGCCCGGATGACGGCGCCACGGCGAAACCATCCACCCTGCGGCAGGGAGGTCAACGAGGCGCACGCGATCTTCGAGGGCTCCGCCGCCGATCTCCGCCGCGCGCACGGCGCGACGATCGAGCACGACGCGCACACTCACTGCGCCGCTACCGTCCGTGTGCAGCCGCACCGTGACCGTCGCGTCGACCTTGCACGCCGCCAGCGCGATCACGCACAGCAGCACTGCGCACCCTCGTCGCATCACCGAACTCTGCGGCGCGGCTCGCTCCGGTTTCAGCCTTCGGTGCCGGTACCGGCGAGTTCCACGGGAGGCGGTTCGAATCCCTCGATGGTGCGGAAAACAAACTCGTCGCCCTCGGCATCCACGACGATGGTCTCGCCCGCGTGGAACTCTTTCCACAGGATCTTCTCGGAGAGCACATCCTCCACGTGACGCTGGATCGCCCGCCGCAATGGCCGCGCACCCAAGGTGGGGTCGTAGCCCTTCGTGGCAAGGAGGTCCTTCGCCGCGTCGGTGAGGTCCAACACGAGGCCCTGGCTCTCCAGCTGGGTCTGCACCCGCTTGATGAGCAGGTCGACGATGCTGTGGATGTTGTCGCGCGTGAGTTCGGCAAACACGATCACATCATCGATCCGGTTGAGGAACTCGGGCCGAAAGTGGCGCTTGAGTTCGTCGGTAACTTTGTCCTTCATCCGGTCGTAGTTCACCGAATCGTCGGACTTGCCGAAACCGATGCTCGTCTTGCGCAGGTCGGCAGTTCCAAGGTTCGACGTCATGATGATCACGGTGTTCTTGAAGTCGACCGTGCGGCCCTGCGCGTCGGTCAGACGACCGTCTTCCAGGATCTGAAGCAGCGCGTTAAAGACATCGGGGTGCGCCTTTTCGATCTCGTCGAAGAGCACCACGGAGAACGGCTTGCGCCGAACCGCCTCGGTGAGCTGACCACCTTCGTCGTAGCCCACATAGCCCGGAGGCGAACCGACCAGACGAGAAACCGTGTGCTTCTCCATGTACTCAGACATGTCGAGCGAAATGAGCGAGTTCTCGTCGCCGAAGAGGAACTCCGCGAGCGTCTTGGCGAGCTCGGTCTTGCCCACGCCCGACGGCCCCAGGAAAATGAACGAACCGCTCGGGCGCTTCGGGTCTTTCAACCCGGCGCGCGTGCGCCGGATCGCCTGGCTCACGGCTTTGACCGCGAGGTCCTGACCCACGATGCGCTTGTGGAGTTCGTCCTCCATACGCAGGAGCCGCGCGGTCTCTTCCTCCGTGAGCTTGTAGACGGGAATGCCGGTCCACAGTGCGAGCACTTCGGCGACCGCTTCCTCGTTGACCTCGTTGAAGAGATCAACCCCCTCGGCCTTCCACTCGGTCTCTTTGGTGGAACGCTGCTCGAGCAGTTCCTTCTCGCGGTCGCGCAGACTCGCGGCGAGCTCGAACTGCTGGCCTTCGATCGCCGCTTCCTTTTCTTTGCGGACCTTCGAGATCTCGTCTTCGAGCTCGCGGTAGTCCGGCGGCGAGTGCATCCGACGGATGCGCAGCCGCGAACCGGCTTCGTCGATGAGGTCGATCGCTTTGTCGGGAAGATGACGATCGGAGATGTAACGGTCCGCGAGGTTCGCAGCTGCGACGATCGCCTGGTCCGTGATCGTCACGCGGTGATGCGACTCGTATCGCTCGCGCAAACCCTTGAGAATCTCGATGGTGTGTGCGACCGTGGGCTCTTCCACCTTGATCGGCTGAAACCGACGTTCGAGCGCGGCATCCTTCTCGAGGTGCTTGCGGTACTCATCGAGCGTGGTGGCACCGATGGTCTGAAGCTCACCACGGGCGAGCATCGGCTTGAGGATGCTGGCGGCGTCGATCGCACCTTCCGCGGCTCCGGCCCCTACGAGCGTGTGCAGCTCGTCGATGAACAGGATGATGTCGCCGCGAGTCTTGATCTCCTTCAGCACCTTCTTCAGGCGCTCTTCGAAATCGCCGCGGTACCGCGAACCGGCGACGAGTGCGCCGAGGTCCAAGGTGTAGACCTGCTTGTCGGTGATCGTCTCCGGCACGTTGCCCTCGACGATGTCGGCCGCGAGACCTTCCACGATGGCCGTCTTGCCCACGCCCGGCTCGCCGATCAATACGGGGTTGTTCTTCGTGCGGCGCGACAGCACCTGCATGACGCGCTCGATTTCTTTCTCGCGCCCGATGACCGGGTCGAGCTTCTTCTCGCGCGCGAGCTGCGTGAGGTTGCGGCCGAACTGGTCGAGCACCAACGAACCCGAGGGTCCGCCACCCGTCTCCGCCGGCGCGCCGGCACCCGCAGGCGCGCCTTCCTTCCCACCGGAGTATCCCGACAGCAGCTGAATGACCTGCTGGCGAACGCGCGAGAGATCGGCGCCCAACTTCACGAGCACCTGCGCGGCGACGCCTTCGCCCTCACGGATGAGGCCGAGCAGGATGTGCTCGGTGCCGATGTAGTTGTGCCCGAGTTGCAGCGCCTCGCGCAGTGACAACTCGAGCACCTTCTTGGCGCGGGGCGTGAACGGGATGTGTCCACTCGGGGACGACCCGCCCTGGCCGATGATCTCCTCGACCTGGCTCCGCACCGCCTCGAGCGAAATGCCGAGCGACTCGAGTGCCTTGGCGGCAACACCCTCGCCCTCGTGGATGAGGCCGAGCAGGATGTGCTCGGTCCCGATGTAGTTGTGGTTGAGAAGGCGCGCTTCTTCCTGCGCCAACACGACGACCCGACGGGCCCGATCGGTGAACCGTTCGAACAAGAGAATGCCTCCGATGTGCGTACATCCCAACGCTGTGGGAAGTAGAGCCAGTGTAACCAGCGACTTGCGATTCCCAAGCGGCGCGACCCCTCGAATCGGGTGATGTCCGACAATCTCGGTCGCCCGGGTTGGGTCCACCCGACCCACTCCCGTATCGTCGGGTCGTGGCCACGTCGAGTCCCCTCCTCGACCTTCCGACCATGAGCGACGACCTGCAGCGGGTCGAGGCGGCTCTCCGGGAGGCGGTGCGCGCCGACGACGACTACCTGACCCAGGTCGCCAGCCACCTCATCAACGCCGGTGGGAAGCGGGGTCGACCCATGTTCGCGCGGGCCGCGGCGGCGTTCGGCACCACCGGGGCCACCCCCGCGCCCGATGCGGTCGTGCAGGGTGCCGTGGCCGTCGAGCTCGTCCACCTCGGCTCGCTGTATCACGACGACGTGATGGACGAGGCCTCGACCCGGCGCACCGTCGAGAGCGTCAACGCCCGATGGGGGAACCTCCAGGCCATTCTCGCCGGCGACTTCCTCCTGAGCCGGGCCTCCGAGATCGCCGCCCATCTGGGCACC
>JANPBJ010000159.1:0-15049 GCA_031430375.1 Acidimicrobiia bacterium | reverse complement strand
GCGAGGTGCTCGCGACCTGGGTTGGAAGCGTTCACGCGTCCGCGGACGCGGGAACGCGCGACCGGGCGGTCCCACCCCGCCGGACCCAGGCCGCGAGACAAATAGCCACAGGGGGCCCGGCCTGAAGTATGGGTGTACATGTGTGGGGCCGCGACCGGTGAGGGTCGACGGAGTCGCCCCGCGGAGGTGTCGCGAAATCCGGTTCACGCGTCCGCGGACGCGTGATTGCCAATATTTGACACGTTCCGCGGGGCGCTTTGGAGCGAGGTGTTCGCGACCTGGGTTGGGAGCGTTCACGCGTCCGCGGAAGCGTGAACGCTTCTGCGTGATCGTGGGCTCATTCGTTCCTACTTGCCTTTCGAATTCGTGAGGTTCAGGATGGCGTGCATCATGCTGAACACTTGCTGGTGATCGGAGCCCTCGGCGAGGGGCGAAGCTCCGACGAAGAGCACGGTGCGTCCCCGCACCAGCCACAGGTTGTCGATGTACGGTCCGAGTCCCGGCGGCTGGATACCGGTCCAGCCGTATCCCCGCTGGCGAGTCCCGATCGCCGTCGGCGCGGCGGGGTCGGTGAAGACGCCGACGGTGTCCCAACATCGGTCCGCCAACGTCGAGTTCGTGAACGCGACTGCTTGACGCGGGCTCCGGTACTGGAATGCGCTGACACGTACACCACCGAAGCCAGGTTCGTTCCAGGTTCGGGTCCACCCTTTCTGGTACCCGAGGTTCGCGTCCAGCCGTTTGCTCATAGGTGCGGAGCGGTCTTCACCGGATGTCATTCCTGGCGGCGCCTCGACTCGGAGCAGCTCACGCGGCGCGAGTGAAGTGGGGGTGTCTATCTGGATCGCGAGACGCGTCCGCGAGCAGCTCCGGGCGGAGCGCGACGTAACCCAACCGCAGAGACGCCACCGGCCGTCGTTGTAGACCATCGCAACGCGGTACCCCGAATATGTCCCGCGTGTCGTCGTGAGCGTGTATCCGATGGTCATGGTTCGATCGAACCTCGACCCGAGTGGACGGAATCCGTCGCTGGGTACCTCGCGGGTTCGGACTCGCTTGAGAATTCCGACCGCCTTCCAGGCTGCTTTTGCCTGCGTTGCGAAGAGCTTGGGCGTTCGACGTGGGCCGACGAACGCCGCGCAGGTCTCATCCATCGCAGCTGCGAGGTCGCCATCAGCCAGTGCAGTGAAGTATCGCTCGACGGATCGACCGGCAATGGTGGCATCACTGTCTCCAGCCGGCGAACCGCCGTCTACGCAAGCTGAGGCGGTAACCATCGTGATCAACGCGACGAAACGGCGGATACGCACGAGTCAATCGTACGCAAGCACCGCGCGGCAGCGATTGCCGGCCGCCCAGGTGACCGCGGTCTCTGACATCCCAACGCCGTCGTTGCCTGGCAAGTGCGTCGCGCTCGTTGAACCGGCATGATGTCGACTCGTGGGAACTGTGATCTCCAAGGCGTGGATACTCGCAGCGACGGTTGCGCTGATTGCGGGCTGCGCGGGTTCCTCGGCCTCGCGGCCTTCCGTCGGAACCGGTCTTGTCAACGGCCGTGACTTGGGCCCACGCTGGCATCAGTTCCAACCGGGCCCGCAGACGATACGAGGCGGTCAGCCTGACGTGAAGCGTCCGAAGCCGATAGCCGAAGCCCACGTTGGGTGGGCCATCGACGCTGCGAACGGTCCGATCTTTGGAGAACGGATCGAACAATTCAAGGACTCGACCACGGCCGAGCGCGCGGTCAACACGACGAAGGTCCAACTGCCGTGCGAGTTCACCCTTCCCGACGGGTCCCGTTGGCGCAGCGAACGCCTTGCACCTCCGGCGGTAGGTGGCTCGGGTCGGATCACGCTCCTGACGAGTAGAGATCGGGCTGATAGTTACAACTACCAAGTGAAAATCCGATCCGGCTCGGTCGTGGTGTCTGCCGTGCTCAACATTCGGTACTCGGATCCGTCTCGCCTCGAACGGCTCGTCGGTATCGCCTGGCGGAAGGCCCGGAATAAGGGAGTCGTTCAGGAGTGAGGCGCGACGGTCGCGACGCGCCGCGGAGCGTCGCGACCGTCGCCAGAACCATCGCGGCGGTGCCAGACTCCAGTTCGGTCGCTACCGAAGCTGGTCGAGGGATACCCGCCACCGATGGAGCTGTTCGAGCCGTCGGTCTGCGCTTGCCCCCAGCCACAGCACAACGACGCCGACGGTTCCGAGCAGGGCCCAGCGCGGGATGTCGGCGGCGACTGGGCCGAGGCCTTCGCCGGCGAGCACCACCAACGTGGCCGCTCCCGCAACAATCGGAGCCTGCAGACGGCTCCGGACACCGAGGAGCACTGCGACGAATGCCGCCGCGATCAGCACGATCGGCCGGACCGCGCCACCGGTCCGCAACGCAATCACCACGCTCGGACCGAATCCGAGCGCGAGCCCCACTCCGTAGGCGGTCCACGAGTGCATCGTGTCGACCCGAGTCCGGTGCGCCAATCCCAGACCGATCAACATCACCGCCGCCGGCACCGTGTACCACTCGACCAGCTGCACGTGAGCAACCGCGAGCCAAGACCACAGCACAAAAAGCGAGACCCCGGCCGCGGCCGTGAGGTACGCCCCCGCGTGTTGACGACGCAGGCTGCTGAGTCCGAACGTAGCCATCACGGCCGTGAAGGCGTAGGCGGAGAACACCGACGGGTCGAACGGCCGCGGGGTCGCGAGCAGCACCCCAAACGCCATCCCCGCTACTCCGGCGAGCTCGATCGTCTCGCGAATGACTCCGATTGGTGCGCGACGCCCGATGAGCCGCGCCCCGAGCAGTACCACGCCGGCCGCGATCGTTACCGCCAGCCCGACGGGGCCGCGGTGCAAGGTCGAGGATCCGGTTTGGGTCAACGCAGCAACGACGACACCCGTCTCCGCCATCACCGAGACGGCCGCCACCGTGAACAGTGGTCGGCGCACGATCAACGACCGGGTGGTGCACGCAATCGCCAACGCGCCCAGGCCGAGAACCGCGGTGAGCGCGATCGACCCGCGATCCTCGACGACCGACCACCCCGAGACGGGTACCGCGAGTACCGCCGCCCCGACGTACGCCGACTGCCACCAGGACGAGTCGCGTCTCTGTCCAATGGTTCCGGCGGCGACCAGCGCGAGCATGACCGACGCCTCCACCAGCAACGCGATGCCCACCGATGTGTCGAGCAGCCCCGTGGTCAGCGCGCACGGGAATGCCACCGCGGCGACAAAGCCTGAGAGCCGTACGAGGTCCTGGGACCCGCCCGATCGGCTGGCTCTGCGCACCAACAGGGCACCGACTCCCACTGCGGCCGCAAGCGCAGCCGCGCGCGGCGCACCACCGGACCAACCATCGAAAAGCAGACGACGGCCACTGGCACCGACGTTCGCTCGCACGGTGGAAGCGAGTGACCCCGACCAGACGTGTGACCACCAGCGGAGTGGCCCAACCAGCCCCACCGAGATGACCCGAGCGACCACGAAGGCCGGAATGCCAATCGCGGCGACTCCCGCCGCCATGGCGCCCGCCCGCGTGCCCACGAGTGATCCGCCGACCGCTTCATCGGCCGACCCACCCCTCGACCCTGTCGACGAACTGAGTGCACCGGCGGACAGAACCAGGAGTCCCAATCCGGCGGCGAGGAGCAAGAGATCCGGGGTCCCCAGGGTTGCGCTCGCCAACGTGAGCACTCCCCCCACGATCGACGCCGTGGCGATCGCGCCGAGCGCGGCGTTCCCATACTGTTCCGACGCACCACGACGGAACATCAGTGCGGCGCCCGGGGGAAGCGCGAGGCTGAAGACCGCGAGCGCCGCGTGGGTCGCCGAGTCGCTGCGTCCGATGTTGTACACGGCGACCATGGCCATGGGAAACGCGGCGAATGCGCCCAGCGCCGCCGCGATGCGGCCGATGGTGGCGGGAGCCGCCCACTGCTCATGCTTCGCCGCGAGCCTGCTGAACACAACGAGTCCGACGCTCATCCCGGAAGTGACCATTGCGGCCGTCCACCCGGAATGAGCGAACTGCGCGACCGCGAAGCTGCCCGCGACCGGGGCCAACAAGGCCGGGACGATTCGCAGCGCGTGGAGATCAATCCGAGTCGACGCGGCTGCCATCACCACCGCGATTCCCGTACACCCGATGGCCCACCACCCCGGAACGCTCACACCGGCACCGATGCTGGTCTTCGCGATCGCGTACCAATCGACGAGCAGCAGCGCTCCCGTGAGGGCCATCAGGGCTTCAGCCGTGGCGCGAAGGCGACGATGCAAGAACACGGCGGTTGATCCCGCGACGATGGTAATGCCCCCCAGGACCGCGGCGCGCGCTTCAGGCGCGAGCCGCGTCCATGCCACGATCGCAAACGTCAACGCCGAGAGGCCGAGCAATGTCGCGCCCAGCCACAGCAACGTGTCGCGGATTCGCTCGGGCCGCCAGCGGGCAAGGCCGGAGGGAGTCGCATCATCGCGTCCGTCGGTCGCGCCAACACGGCGAGCCGAACGAAGGCCATCGTCGAGTGAAAGTGTCAGGAGCGCCCGTCGGCGTTCGATGTCAGCGACCTGGGCCAGCGCCGCGGTCTTCTCCTCGAACACTTCGTGCAGCTGCCACCGAACGATGCGCAAGGCTGCGATCTCCGGCCCCATCTGCGGGAGCTGACACCGCGGGCAGATCGCCTCCGAGCCGACTGGACCAAGACACGAAGGGCACCACAGCGGGTTCGTCTCGCCCCCTTGATTTCGTGTCTCTTCATCCATGACATTCCCCTCAATGCACCGAGCGGAGGACCGGACAGGAGTGCGACCACCAACGCGACCGTGGTTTCGACCACCGGCGTGCCAACAAGGTGACACGTGGCGGTCCGCGCCGACGGTCAGTCGTTTATTCCTCAACAACACCAGGCGCGCCTTCTCCTTCGACCTGGCCAAGACAGGCTCCGGAAATCGCCCGCATTCTCAGCCGGGCCTACCGAGCGTTCCGTGGCGCGTTACCCGTCGCGGCGGTTGTCACCGGCTGTGCGTTCCGGCGGATCGTGGCGCAGTTGACGTGAACCAACGCGCCTGGGCCATCGTGGGCTTCCCTCAGTCACAACTCCTCGGAATTGCAGAGCCGCCGCTACAGAATCGGCCGGTTGGTCCAGCGGTCATCCGGCTGGCGGAACCAGCCGCCCGCCGCGAGGGAGCCGCCGTCGGCGTGGATGGTGGTGCCGGTGACGAACGCCGAGAGGTCCGACACGAGGAACAGCGCGACGCCCGCGATGTCGTCCCCAGTGCCGAACCGGCCGACGGGAACCCAGCTCGGGATGCGACTCCGCTGATCCTCCGGCACCCACTCGGAGTACGGCACCTGGAGCGACTCCACCAGGTCCGGCGCGATTGCATTGACCCGCACGCCGGAGTTGCCAAGATCCACCGCGAGGCTGCGAGTAAACCCGGTGACCGCGGCCTTGAACGCTGCGTAGACCGGCCGGTTCGGGATGGCGCGAAATCCCTCGACCGAAGAGATGTTCACCACGCTCCCGCGGCTGCGTTCGATCATGCCGTCGACAAACGCGCGAGTGCAGAGGAAGATGTGACGCAGGTTGGTGGCGTAGAGGGCGTCCCACGCCTCCGGCCCGTTCGCGAGGAAGTCGTTGCCGCGCGTGAGGAAGTGGCCAACGTTGTTCACCAGGATGTCGACGGGCCCGGCATCGCGCGCCAGGAGTGCGACGGCATCGGGGTCGGTGACATCGACGACGATCGCCGTTGCGTCGCCACCGGCCGCGGTGATCGAGGCGACGGTTTCGTTCGCGCGAGCCGCGTCGATCTCGGCCACGAGGACCCGCGCACCTTCCGCGGCGAACCGCTCGCTGATGGCGCGCCCGATCCCTCCTCCCCCGCCGGTCACGACGGCCGAGCGACCCGCCAGCATGGGTGAACTCACGGCGCGGGCATCGTGATACGCCCGGATTCCAACGCCGCGACTTCAGCGGCGACGAGTTGCTGTTCGACGATTGCGATACCGCCGTCCCAGAAGCCGGGGTCCGAGAGGTCGCAGTCCACGATCTTGCCCAGCTCCTCCGGCGACTTCGAGCCTCCCGCCCGCAACAACTCCAAGTAGGCGGGCACAAACTCGGCGCCGCGCTCCTCGTAGCGGCGATACACCGACAGCGCGAGTAGCTGACCGTAGGCATAGGCGTAGACGTATCCCGGCGTCGCGATGAAGTGCGGGATGTAGCTCCACCACGTGCGGTAGCCGTCGGTGATCTCCACGGAATCGCCGAGCATCGCGGTTTGGGTCTGGCTCCAATGCTGGGCGAAGTCATCCACGCTGAGCTCGCCCACGTCGCGGCGATGCGTATGGACCTGATCCTCGAATCGGTTCATCGCGATCTGGCGAAAGACCGTGGCGATCTGGCCTTCCAGACTCTCCGCGAGCAGCGCCAGGCGCGCCGCTGGATCCGGGGTCGCTTCGAGGAGCCGACCAAACGTCACGGTCTCACCGAACACCGACGCGGTCTCGGCCAACGTCAGTGGCGTGCTCATGTGGAAGACGCCCTGCTCGCGAGCTAGGTACGCATGCAGTCCGTGGCCCATCTCGTGGGCGAGGGTAAGCACGTCGCGGCGCCGAGACGTCCAGTTCAGCAACAGATACGGGTGATGACTCGGCACGGTGTAGGCACAGAACGCGCCGGGCCGCTTGCCGGCGCGCACCGGAGCGTCGATCCACGACTCCTTGAAGAAGCGCTGGGCCACATCCGCGAGCTGCGGCGAGAACGACGCGTAGGCGTCGAGGACCAGGTCACGAGCCTCGGTCCAACCGAACTCCTCTTCGGCCGTCGCCACGCTCGCCATTCGGTCGTAGTCGGCGAGTCGCTCCACTCCGATGAGACGAGCCTTGAGCGAATACCAGCGCTGCGGAATGTCGTAGCGACGCACCACCGCATCGACGAGCGCTTGCACCGACTCGTCGGTCGCTTCGTTCGCGAGGTTGCGGCTCTGGACCCAATCCGTGTGCGAGCGCAGACGGTCCTCGGTGGCTTTGTCGGCGAGCAACGTGTTGAACACGAACGCACGCGTCCGCAGCCCCGGCGCCAGACCTTCCGTGACCGCGGCGGCGGCGGCCGCACGTTCGGCACGGTCGGGCGAGCCGAGCTTCGACAGACCTTGTTCCAGACCAATGGTCTGGCCGTCGAGCTCGATCGTGATCGTGGACGTCAACTCGCTGAACAGCCTCGCCCAGGCGCTCGAACCGGTCACATCCTTCTCGACCAGGATCTTCTCCTCCGGCTCGGTGAGGAGGTGCGGTCGGTAGCGACGCGCCGCGCGGAGGTGATGCGCACAGAACGCCAGCCGGTCATCCGCTAAGAGCGCGTCGGCCTGCAGATCGGGCACCTCGGCCCACTCCAGTTCGAAGAAGATCGCCCGAGTGGCGATGGCCATCGACCGTTCCTCCACCCGCTGCATCAGCGCGCCGCGCTCGGCATCGGTGGTATCCACCGTGAACCGCAACCCGGCATAGGAACCAGCCCGACCGAGGTGCTCTTGTAGCTCCGCTACGAGTTGCATCACGGCGGACAAGCCGGGGGCGTCGAGGGTCCCAATGGTGCCGCGGCTCGCCTCGATCTGCGTGACGATCGCCTCGGCCGATTCAAGGTGCGCATCGACACCGCCGACACCCTGGCCGTCAACGAGTGATTCCAGGTCCCACGAAACATCGGACGCGGTGAGGTCAACTTCCGAAATGGTCATCTCTCCACGTTACGCGGTGATCCCCATCGAACGGTCTGACTCGCGCCAACCTGGGGGAATGGTTCAGGGCCCGGTGCGGATCGTGAAGTTCATGGTGCTCGCGGTGATCGGTGCGCTGGCCTTCACGGGGTGCGCGAGCGAAAGTCCGAAACATCGCAAACCTGAGCGACACGCGCCGGCGAAGGTGAAACCCCAGCAGGGCCACGGGACCATCGGCGCCGCTTCCATCGGGGATCCCTACTTTCCCGAATCGGGCAACACCGGCTACGACGTTGCGCACTACGACGTGCGGATTCGGTACGACCCCACCAGCCCGAAGATTCAGGCCACCACCACAGTCGAGAGCACCGCGACCGTGGATCTCAAGTCCTTCAACCTTGATTTCGCAGGGTTGAAGATCGACGCGCTCACCGTCGACGGCGCCCGCGCATCGTTTCGCCGCCGCGGTTCCGAACTCACGATCCTCCCATCGCGAACGATTGCCGCCGGCCACAGCTTCCTCACCCGCGTTCGCTACCACGGCGTCCCGCGCACCATCACCGATCCCAGTGAATCGGCATCGTCAGAAGCCGCACAGTTGGGATGGACACGCGAGGCCGACGGCAGCGTCTTCGTGATCAGTGAACCCATCGGAGCCCGAACCTGGTTTCCGAGCAACGACCACCCGGCCGACAAAGCCACCTTCGACGTCACGGTCGACGTTCCGGCCGACATCGCCGCTGCGTCGAACGGCGCATTGGAGCCAGCCGACGCGCGCCGTGGCCGCCGCTCGTGGCACTGGTCGATGCAGCAACCCATGGCCACATACCTCGCAACGGTCGTGATCGCGCCGATGAAGCAGGAGTCCACCGCCAGCCCAGCCGGCGTCACGATCCGCAACTTCTTCCCGAGCGCCGCGTACGACGAGGACGTCCCGTTCTTCGCCAAGACCGGCTCGATGATCGACTATTTCGCCACGCTCTTCGGCGCATACCCGTTCGACCAGTACGGCGTCGTGGTGGTGAACCAGGAGTTGGGATACGCGCTCGAGACCCAGACGCTGTCGTTGTACGGGAGCGACACGTTGGGCACCGACATGGAGGCCGAAACCACCGTCGCCCACGAACTCGCGCACCAGTGGTTCGGCGATTCGGTGGGCATCCGCGCCTGGTCCGACATCTGGCTCAATGAAGGATGGGCCACCTACGCGCAGTTCCTCTGGCAGGCGCACGCGGACCCGACGTTCGACATCAACCGTTTCATGGCGAGTCTGCGCGCCAGCCAAGAACCTGACCTCACGCCACCACACGATCCGGGCGCGGACGGGCTGTTCACCAATGCCACCTATCTCCGCGGCGCGCTCACACTCCACGCCCTCCGGATCACGATCGGTGACACCGCGTTCTTTGACCTGGCGAAACAGTGGACCGCTAAGTACCGCTACGGAACCGCGACCACCGCCGACTTCATCGCACTCACCAACGAGGTCGCCGGGCGCAATCTCACCGAGTTCTTCCACGCCTGGCTCGACGCCGACGCGGTGCCGCCGATCCCTTCACCCTGAGGGCCACGGGGTGCGCTGCCACAAGGGTTAGCGGGAGAGGGCTTCGGGCAGCGGTTGCGCGTGCACGACTTCGAGCGTCTGGGTCGCCCGGGTGAGGGTGACGTAGAGCATCCGGAGGCCGGCGCGATCCGCCGCGACCAACTCGGCGGGCTCCACGACCACCACGTGATCGAACTCGAGCCCTTTTGCATCCAGGGCATCAAACACGCCGACGGAAGCCTCGAGTGCACCGCGTGGATCTGCGGTCGCGCCGATGTCGTGCAAGGACTCCACTACCGCCGCGTGCAGGCGCACCGGAGCGATGATCGCGGTCGTGCCGCGGCGAGTGGAGAACTCGCGCGCCGAGGCTGACGCGGCGGCCACGAGATCGTCGACCCGTCGAAACTCGGGTTCGATACCGGTGGTCCGCACTGACTGGGTTGGCGGAATGTCGGGCGCCGCGACTGCGAGGAGACGATTCGCGACGTCCATGATCTCGGACGGAGTCCGGTAGTTCACCGTGAGGTCCACGCGGCGCGGCGCGTCGTGGGTTGCCATGTGGGAGAGAACGTCGTCCCAACCCGATGCCGCACCCGATCGAGACGCCTGGCCGAAGTCGCCGACCAGCGTGCACGAACCACTCGGACAGCGGCGCGCGAGCATGCGCCACTGCATCGGCGTGAGGTCTTGGGCCTCGTCCACAAGAATGTGCCCGAACGTCCGCAGCTGCGGCACACCGGCTTCGCCGATGACGGGCTCGGCGAACCGCGCCGCGAGGTCCGCGGAGGTCATATACGCGCCGAGCCCGAAATCGTCCACCGTCCGCGACGCGATGTCGGCTACCGCTCGGTCCGTATCCGTGCGTCGTCTCGCGCGGCGAGGGCGAGCAGCCTCCACCGCGCCACACAAGGAGTCGGCTTCATCGACGAGGGCGATGTCGGCGTCGGTCCAGGCCACTTCGCGGACGTGTGTGGACCGCGGGCGTTCCAAGAGGAGTTGCGACTCGCGGGCCAGCACACCGTCGGCCGCGGAGCGAATCAGTCCTCGGAACGAGAACAGGTCGTGGATCAGCTCAGAGCCCGAGAGGATCGGCCACATCCGTTCGAGCAGCGCATAAATCTCCGGCGTGGCCTTGAGTCGGGCGCCGATCTCTCGCTCCCACTCGGGCGGGGGCGACTCGCCGCGTGCGAGGGACCGCAGCACTGAGGGATCCGAGCCACCATCCACGTCGTCGAGCTCGAACAGGTCGCGCTGATGACGCGCCATCTTCTCGCGGTACTGGGCGATCAGTCGATCGATCACCATCCGTTCCACCACGGGTCGGCGTTCGTTATGGGTCCCCGGCTTCGCCTGAGCACGCTGTGAGATCCGCCGACAATCTCGACGCGGAATACGAAGCCGCACACCGTCGAACAACAAATCCACGTCTGTGGGAGGCGGGCGTTGACGATCGGCGAGCGCGCGGCGGATCACCGTCGCCATCCGGGCGTCACCCTTCAGCGCGGCGATGGTTGGTGCTTCCACCACGACCGATCTCAGTTGCGGCTTCAACCCGGTGATCGTGGCCAGCTGCACTTCGTCTTCGCCGAGTGACGGGAGTACCTGCTCGATGTAGCGCAGGAAGACCGGGCTCGGCCCGACGAGCAGCACACCGTTCTTTCCGAGCTGCCGACGGAACGTGTAGAGCAGGTACGCCGCGCGGTGCAGCGCCACCGCGGTCTTACCGGTGCCCGGACCGCCCGAGACCACGAGCGGACCCGGCAATCCGGCGCGTACCGCCTCGTCTTGCTCCGCCTGGATCGTGGCAACGATGTCGCCCATGCGCCCGGTGCGTTCGCGTTCGAGTGCTGCGAACAGGGCGCCCTCCCCCATGACCGAGAGCCCCGCAACGTTGACGAGATTGGCGTCGAAGACCTCATCGTCGACGCCGACGACCCGGCGGCCGTTCTTGGTGAGGAGATGACGGCGACGCACCACCCCCATGGGCGACACCGCAGTGGCGCGGTAGAACGGCTCCGCCACCGGGGCCCGCCAATCGACCACCATCGGTGTGTGTTCGGCGTCGTCCACGCCGAGGCGGCCGACGTAGAACATGGCACCGTCGGTGAGGTCAAGACGGCCGAAGCACAACGGCGTGTCACCGATGTCGAGTGCGGCGAGGCGCCGGTGGGTGGTCTCGACCGCCACATCCCGTTCCAACCGTGCTTGATGCGTCCCACCCCGGCGGACGTCGGAGTACGCCTCCGCCACCGAGGAGGCGGACCGCTTCATCGCGTCCAGCCGCTCATAGACCGCGTCGAGATACGCCTGTTCGAGAACGATCTCAGGGTCTTGCCGGGATGGCGACACAAACGGCTCCGCACCATGGGGAACCGAAGAGTTTAGAAGATCACACACTGCCGCGGGCTGAGCCGGGTTCAGACCTCGGGAGGCGAGGTCACCAGCACCGCCGCGGCGTCGATGAGGATGGTGCGGCCGGTGAGCTCCAAACCGTCGGGCACGCGGCGGATGTCGAGACCGCCGAGGTTTGCCACGGAGTGGGGCTCGGACCCGAGGGCCCGCTCGACCACCCGAATGAGCCCGCCGTGACTCACGATCACCACCGGCAGGTGCGCGGTCGCGGCGATGTCGTTGACTGCGGCTACTGCGCGCTGGTGGAGGACGTCGTCGGTTTCGAATCCCGCCGGACGGCGACCGCTGTCGAGAAATCCCGGCCATCCGGCTTCGATTTCGGTGCGGGTCTTGCCCGTCCATTCGCCCGCGTCACGTTCCTGGAGCCGAGCGTCGGACTGAACCTCGAGGTCGAGTCGCCTCCCCATGAACGTTGCCGTCTCCTGGGCGCGCACCAGCGGCGACGACCAGATCGCAGCAATGTCCATCGTCGCGATCGATTCGGCTGCCACTTCGGCCTGGCGCCGACCGAGCTCCGACAGCGGAGGGTCGGCTCGACCCTGCCAGCGACCGTCGGCGTTCCAGGTGGACTGACCGTGACGTACGAGCAGGATCCGCGTCAACTGCGTTCCCACGGCGGAGGCGCCGCAGGTGCATCGGGATCCACCGACGCGTCCACCAGCTCGAACTCCCCGTTGCGAAACACGAGCGCGGTGGGCAAACCGTCGAGCGGCGGACGAAGGTTGCCTTTGCTCGGGTCGAGGTAGACCCGGATGGTGCGTTTGCCCGCCGCGGTGGGGACGGTAACCCGATCCGACGCGGGCCACTTCACCGCGGCCGGAGGGAACACGACGGACTGGTAGGTGCCGAACTTCTGCTTCGTGAGGCTCACCGTCACGCGATCGGTGGAGAGCGCAATGAGCGATGCGGGGAGCTTGAACTTCTCGAGCTCCTCCTTGACGATCGCCTTCAACTCCGCGCGACCCGTGACCCGACCTTCGAGGGCCCGGGTCCGTGCGCCGTTGCACGCCTTGTTCACCCGCTCGAGCGTGCCCTCCAGGAGGTCATGGACATCTGGCTCTGGCAGAAGACGAAAGCTGATCGGAGTGCTCATAGGGCCCAAGAGTGTTACCGATCGCGCGGGTCCGGGTCGAACGATTCAGGTCGCAGGCCCCAGCCGCTGGGCTGAGTACCACTCTCTCGCTCACCGCGCGCGCCATGCGCTCCACATCAGCGCCCTTCCACGTCCGGAGCACCAGCCGGGGGGTTTCAACGCGGCTGGGCAGAAGCGGCGCGCCCGCACACGGCGTCGCGGCTCCGGCGGGTTCGTCCACCGGGAGATCCTTTCACGGTGCCGCTACCAGTGCGCGACGAGCTTGCCCCAGGTGCCGCGTGTGGCGAGGCTGGCCAACGCGGATGGAACCTCGGCCATCGGGAGTTCGCGGGAGATGAGCGGAGCGATCTGACCGGCTTCGTGCAGGCGCATCAACTCTGCGTGGGTCTCGTGCACAAACTTCGGTTGCATCATGTTGTACATGCCCCAGTGCACCCCGACCACCGCGTAATTCTTGATTAATACGTGGTTGGTCCGAGCCTCGGCAAACCGACCACCGGTGAAACCGATGATCAGGATTCTGCCCTCGAACGCAATGCACTTTGTCGAGCGGTCGTACGTGTCGCCGCCCACCGGGTCGTAGATCACATCGGCGCCACGCCCGTCGGTGAACTCCTTGACCGCATCGACGAAATCGCCGGCGCGGTAGTCGATGACCACCTCCGCGCCCAGGTCCCGACACACTTGGACCTTCTCGTCGCCACCGGCGGTCGCGATGACGCGCGCTCCCGCGGCGAGGCCGAGCTGAATCGCGGCGGATCCCACACCGCCCGCACCTGCGTGGACCAGGAGCGTCTCTCCCGACTGCAGCTGCGCTCGTCGATGCAACGCGACGTGGCCGGTTTGATACGTGACGTGCAGCGCGGAGGCGGCCGCGTCGGTGAGCGTCTTCGGGATCGGGAACACCATCGACGTGGGCGCGAGTGTCTGTTCGGTGAACCCGCCATGACCAAAGGTGGGGATCGCGATCACACGCTGGCCGAGCAGCGACGCGTCGGCACCCTCGCCGAGCCGGACCACGGTCCCGCTGACCTCCGCGCCAGGAGTGAACGGGAGCGGTGGCTTCACCTGGTACTCGCCCCGACACATCAACACGTCGGGGAAGTTGAGCGACGCCGCGGCCACATCGACCACCACCGAATCCGGCCCGGGCTGCGGATCCTCGACCTCAACGAGACGCAACACCGCCTCCGGCTCACCCAACTCGTGCACTCTCCAGGCTTTCATGCACTCCGAGCGTACGCGAACCGGATCGGACCTGAACTTGCGCCATTTCCCCACCGTCACGGTGGGGAAATGGCGCAAGTTCGCAGATGTGGGAGTCTCACGCCATGGGTGAACTCGACGGCAAGGTCGCAATCGTCACCGGAGCCAGCCGGGGGATCGGTGCCGCCGTCGCGCAACGGTTCGCAGCGGAGGGTGCCGCGATCGCGGTCACGGCCCGCACCAACGAGCCCGGCGCGAGCCACCTCGACGGGTCCCTTCGCGAGACCGTGGAACTCATCGAGACCGCGGGTGGACGCGCCATCGCGATCGCGGCGGACCTCGCAGACCCCGAGTTCGACGCCGTCGCGCTCGTAGCGAGTGTTGAACATCAGTTCGGACCCGTCGACATCCTGGTGAACAATGCCGCCGCATGCTTCTATCTCCCCTGGGACGTCGTCAGCGCGAGTCGGTACAGCGTGATGTTCCGCGTGAACGTTGACGCACCGTGGCGACTCAGCACCGCGGTCCTGCCGGGCATGCGCGATCGCGGTCGCGGCTGGATCGTCAATATCTCGAGCATGGTCACCGAGCAACCGGTCGGGCCGCCGTTCCCAACGTTCCACGCCGAACACGGTGCCACCCTCTACGGCGCGAGCAAGGCCGCGCTGGAGCGCATGAGTTCTGGCCTCGCGGCCGAGGTTCACCGGCACGGAATCACGGTCAACGTGGTCTCGCCCGTCGCGGCTGTCGCCACTCCCGGAGTCGTCGCACTCGGTTTGATGCCCGGCGAGAACACGCACGTGGAACCCGTGGAGCAGATGGTCGAAGCCGCCCTCGCACTCGCGACCGCAGATCCCACCACCCTCACCGGTTGGATCGGCACATCGCACGATCTCCTCGCCGAGCTCGGTCGCGTCGTTCACGGACTCGACGGCGGCGCGTACATTTCGTAACTTGCCTCCATGGGCCAATGGAGCAGAGAAGAAATCGAGACCGCCTACGCGCACTACCGCGACACCGCGAAGCGATGCGGGAACGGCGGACAGCAGTGGGACGAGTGGGCTGACCTCTTCACTGAG